>JADFXV010000004.1:0-35000 GCA_015233395.1 Desulfovibrionaceae bacterium | reverse complement strand
TGGTGAGCAGTTTCGGCTCGAAGTTCATTTTATTCCTGCAGCCGCTCAACTGGACCGAGCAGTGTCCGCATTTGGACCCGGTGGTCGCCGCGCTGGAAAAGAAGGCGATGTTCGACGAAAAGCGCTTTCCGACCACGCGGCACAATTTCCGGGTGGTGTATACGGCTTTGAAGCTGGCCCTCAAGGACCGGCCGTATTTCGTCGACATGCAAGACGCCCTGTGCGGCCGCACGGCCGCAAGCTATACCCCGGACGGGGTGCACAACACGGATTACGCCCGCGACATCATCGCCAGGGCCATGCTTCCGTATATCAAGGAACGCCTCGCCGAAAACCGCTGACGCCGGGCCTTTCTTTTTGCCGCTAGCCGTGGCATATTGGCAAAGTAACGCCGCCTGGCGGCAGCGACATTTCGCGGAGGATGCCAATGACCATATCGCGCCTGCTCAGCTTGATCCCCTTGGCCGTCCTCTCTCTCGTTTTCGCCTTGGCTCAGGGGGCGTCCGCCGCCGGACAGATTCAGGAACGCAACCTCACCGATGACGTCTCGCCTCCGGCCAAGACCGCGCCCCAGCCGGCCGCCGTCGACAACGCCAAACCCTCCGGCGTCGAGGCCAGACCCTCCGCCGCCCCGGCCAAATCCTCATCTTCGGACTGGGAGGCGCCGGCCGGCGACAAAGTTGGCAAACAATCCCCGCCGGCGAAAAAATCCGAGCCCGCGCCGCAAAGAGCCGAACCGGCCACGGCCGATTCCGGCCCGGGTTCGCCTAGCGAAGACGTGTTCGACATGGCCGATAAGGAAAAGACCTACGGCAAAAACGAAATCGACCGGGAAGTCATGGGCTTTTTCGAGGGCGGCAGCCAGGGAGTGGCCTCGCTGATCGCCAAAGCCTTCAAGGATCTGGGCCGGCCCACGGGTTTTATCAAGGGCGGCGAGGGCGCGGGCGCCCTGGTGGTCGGTTTGCGTTACGGCGAAGGCAAACTCAAGCTCAAGAACGGCCAGAGCCGCGAAGTCTACTGGCAAAGTCCGACCATCGGCTTCGACATCGGCGCCGACGCCGCCAAGGTGTTCGTCCTTGTCTACAGCATGGAAGACGCGGACAAAATCTTCCAGCGCTTTCCGGGCGTGGACGGCAGCGCGTACTTCATCGGCGGCTTCGGCATGAACTACCAGCGTTCGGGCAATATCGTGCTGGCGCCGATCCGCTTCGGCGTCGGGCTGCGCCTGGGCGCCAACGTCGGCTACATGAACTATTCGCGCGAACGCACGATCAATCCTTTTTAGCCGCCTGTTTCGGATCGGCCAATTTTTTGTATTCCCGGACAAACTTTGCTGGCGTAACAAAAATCACACATAAATTGTCTAGAACAGGCTAAAATGCGGCATCGCCGACCGGCGGCCCAGACGGCGTCAACCTGAAAAGCGGGGGTTATAATGCGTATCCATAACAGCCGGGTGATCGCCTCCTGGATTGTGGCCGGCTTATCCATCGTCGGCCTGGCGGTGACGGCCGTAATGAGTTCGGCCTGGATCGCCGGAACGGTTTTGGGGCTGGCGGGCCTGGCCGGGCTTGGCCTTGGCGCGGCCGCGGCCGGGTCGCGATTTACGCCGGCCATCCAGGCGGCGCGCGACCTGGCCAAGGGCGATCTGCGCCGGGTCGCGACCAGCGCCGCCTCTCCGGCCGCCCCATGCGCCCCCATGGTCTCGGACATGGGCGCCTTGGCGAGCGGCCTGATCACATCCTTTCAAAACCTGTCCAATACCGCGGGCACCCTGGCCTGGTTCTCAAAGGACATGACCACCCAGTCCACGAAGCTTTCGGACGGTTCGACCGCCTCCAAGACCATGGCCCGGCAAGTGGCCGAGTCCTCCAGCGATCTCAACGGCAAGATGGAGGAAGTCAACCAGGCGGTGGACGCTTCCGCCCAGTCCGTCAATTCCATGGCCTCGGCGGTGGAGGAACTCTCGGCCGCCGAAGACGAAATCGGCCGCGGCATCGACCGGGCGGCCCACAGCTCCGAGGAGGCTTCGGGTCTGGCCCTGCGGGCCAATGAACTCATCGAACGCCTCGGCCGCACGGCCCAGGCCGGCGCCAAGGGGATCGCGGACATCAGCCACGCCATGGGCGAGGTCGAGGAGCGTTCGACCCAACTCAAAAACGATATGGACCAACTCGGCCGCAAGGCGGAAGAAATCGGCAAAATCATGGACGTGATCGGCGACATCGCCGACCAGACCAACCTGCTGGCGCTCAACGCGGCGATCGAGGCGGCCCGCGCCGGCGACGCCGGACGCGGCTTCGCGGTCGTGGCCGACGAGGTGCGCAAGCTGGCCGAAAAGACGATGACCGCGACCAAGGACGTGGGCGAGGCCATCTCTTCGATCCAGAGCATGGCGCGCCGCAACGTCCAGGCCACGGAACTCGCCGTGCAGTCGATCGCCAAATCGACCACCCTGGCGGGGGAACAGATCGCCGCCGTGGAAGAAATCGAAAAAGCCGCCCGCCAAGCCGTGGCCGACATCAAAAGCGTGGCCGCGGCCATCGGCCAGGTCAAGGAAGAGGTCAGCGGCCTGGCCAAGGCCGTGCACGAGCAAACCCTGGCCAACCATGAGATCTCGGGAAACATCGGCGGCGTGGCCAACACCTTGAAGCTGGTCAGCAATGCGGTCGACGACGGCTCGCACGCCTTTGCCCGGATCGCCTCGGACGTGTCCGGCGTGGACAGCAACCTAAGCGAAATCGCCTCGGTATCCCTCCAGGTGCAGGCCAGCGCGCACGAAGTGGCCGAATTGGCCCGCGAGCTCGAAGACGGACTCAAAGTCTTCGACCTGGGCAAGACCGCCATGGACGTGGGCAAGATCAAAACCCTGCACCTGGCCTGGGTGGCCAGGCTCCAGAGCCTGATCCACGGCTACTCCACGCTCAAGCCGGAACAAGTGGCCGACCATCACCAGTGCGACTTCGGCAAATGGTACGATTCGGCCGGATCCAAAGAACTCGGACACCTGGAGTCCTTCAAGGAAGTGGGCAAACACCACGAGCAGGTGCATACCCTCGCCCGCCGGATCGTGGTCCTCGGCCAGGAGAACAAAACCGACGAAATGAAACGCCTCATGGTCGACTTCGAAATCATACGGCGCAACATGTTCAACGCCCTGAACCTGCTGTACCGGGAATCGTTCAAGTAGAGGGAGGGGAATCGGGGAGAAAACCCCTTTCCCAAAAAACTTTCCCCTGTAATCGTCTTCCCCCCGGCCCCTTTCAATAACGCGAACGGGCCGGGAGCGGCTTTTCCCTGGGAAAAAGCCGCTCCCGGCCCGTTTGAAGTTTTTTGAAGAGGGGTCCGGGGGGCAAGGCGCCCTTTAGGGTGAAACTTTTTTCCAAAAAAATTTCCCCCCGGTCTTCTCCCCCGGTTCAAATTTTGACGTCGATGATATTGCCGGACCAGGGGGAGGCGTTGGAGGCGGTGGTTTCCACGGCCGACTGGGAGGTCTCGTGTTCGGCGCCTCTTTTGCCTGCGGCGGAATAGTGGCGGCCTTTTTCCTTTTCCTTGTCTTTGGAGGTTTCTTCGACCTCTTCGGATTTTTCGACTTTTTGGACCTGGCTCTTTTGGAGCTCCATGTTGTGTTGGAAGGCCTGTTCGGTCAAGACCTGCTGAGCGGCCGGGATGGATTGCTGCGCCCCGGCCACGTTTTGCACAAACGGCGTTTGCGAAAGCACGGTGGCAAGGTCGATCGTCGCCATCGGTCACATCCCCACGTAACTCTCAATCAGGACCCGGTCGAAATCGTGGCCGCTCATCTGGCCGTTGAGCACGTCCAGGACTTCCTTTTTGAGAACATCGGCGTTCTTGCGATCGGTCAAAAAGACGATGCTTTTGTTGCTCAAATAATAATAGATGGCGTCCCGGGCGACCAAGCGCAGTTTCTCGTTATTGCCGATCATAAGCGCGGCCATGGGATCGGTGGTCACGAAGGAGAACTTGACCGCGAGCAGGCCCGGCCGTCCGTTCGGATCTTGCTGTTCCAGGACAAAGGGGGCGAAGTCCACGATCAATTCCTCGGGCGGCGGAGGCGGCGGCGGTTCCTGCGGTTCGGGCGCATAGGCCGCGACTTCCTGGGGCGCGGGCGCGGGCGGGGGAGGCGGTTTTTTCAGCAGGAACCAGGCCGCCCCGGAAACCGCGAGCAACAGCACTCCGGCGGCGGCGAGGATCATTTTCTGCTTCCACCAGGGCGCCTTGACCGCTTCTTCCTCGGTGACGATAGGGGCCGGTTTGGCTTCGGCCGGCGCCGGTTCTTCCTCGTCGTCCATGAGGAAGGGGGCGTCGTCGAGATCCAGGTCGACCTTTTGCAGGCCTTTGGGCAATTCCTCGGTCAGCTCGCTGTCGTCGAGCTTGGCCTTGACTCCGCCTTCGCCCGGCGCGTCGAGGAAATCCTGAAGGTCGTCGTCCGGTTTTTTCTGCACGTTTGTTCCTCGCCGCGAGGCCTTTTCGGCCCGGGCGGCGGACTTATCCCATCATATTGACCCGATACAGGCTATGCAAACAGCGCGCCGTCGTCGCAAATCTTCGGCGGAGCACAAAAAATACGCTCTTTTTTGCTCCCGTTCATATCGGCTTGAATGCGCAAGGAATTAGGGCGGCGGCGGCGCCGCCAAAAGAACCGGGGAAGCGGCCGCTTCCGGGAGGGGAAACGGCCGGCGGCGGACTACTTTTCGAAGATCTTGTCGATTTTCTGCCCAAGGGTCTCGGCCGTGAACGGCTTGACGATGTAGTTGGACACCTTGGCCTGGACGGCCTCGATGATGTTTTCCTGCTGGGCCTCGGCGGTGACCATCAGAAACGGCAGGGCGCCCAGTTCCTCGCTGCCGCGCACCTTGCGCAACAGGTCGATGCCCGGCATCTGGGGCATATTCCAGTCGGAGATCACGAAATCGATGTGTTCTTTGTTCAACATCTCCCAGGCGGTGGAGCCGTCGTCGGCCTCGACGATGTTGGAGAACCCCAGCTGCCGCAGGATGTTTTTGATGATCCGGCGCATGGTGGAGAAATCGTCCACCACGAGGATACGCATGTCTTTGTTCGCGGGCATTGTTCCTCCGAATGTCTCCTGGGAATTCCGGCAAGGCCTTCAAGCAAGGGCCAGCCGCCTCGATGACCGATCATACGGGAAAATCAATTCGTTTTCAAGCCTCGCAAGGCGACGGCCTACTCGAATTGGTAACGCTCCTGGAACTTCTGCCGCAATTTGCCCAGGGCCTGGGAATGCAGCTGGGAGACCCGGCCCTCGGTGATGCTCATGATCTCGGCCACTTCGCGCATGTTGAATTCGTCGGCGTAGTACAGGGAGAGCACCAATTGCTCGCGTTCGGTGAGTTCGTCGATCAGGCCGGCGAGCTTGTCGATGATCTCTTTTTGCGCGGTGGACTGGTAGGGCTCGTTGTCGATCTGGTGTTTTTTGAAGGAGGAGAAGTTCTCGACGATGGCGTCCAGCGACAGGCACATCTGGTTTTGGAGCATTTCCAGGCCTTCGCTGGCCTCCTTGACCGAGAGTCCGGCGCTTTTGGCCACTTTTTCGACCGTGGCCGGGCTGCCGGTTTCGTGTTCGACCTTGCGGATGGCCTCTTCGAGTTCGCGCATGCGGTGCCTGAGCCCCCGGGAAAACCAGTCCATGCGGCGCAGGTTGTCGAGCATGGCCCCCTTGATGCGGGACTCGGCGAAGGTGTCGAATTTGATGGAGAGTTCCGGCTTGAAACGGCCCAGGGCTTCCATAAGACCCAGCGACCCCGAACTGATGAGCTCGCCCAGTTCGACGTGTTGCGGCAGTTTGGCCTTGAGCCGGTGCGCGAGCAGCTTGATCTTGGGCGCGAAATGCTTGACGAGTTCCTGTTTTTCGCCCGAGGAAAAATCCTCCCAAGCCGTCTCGCCGGACTCCAGCCTAAGCCACGGACTGCTCTTGGAAGAGGAGTTTTTTCCAGAAGAATTTGATGTTTCCATCGAGCTTTGGGTCGACATCCCAGGCTTCCACCTTGGCTGCGATCTCGCGCATTTTTTTACTCACGGGCGCCCCGGGCGCATAGGCGCAATACGGCGTCTGCCGGATCACCGCCTCCCTCACAACAGGGTCTTGCGGCAGAAAGCCGATAAAATCAAGGGAAATGCCGCTCAGAAAGTGATCGCAGGCGAGATAGAGCTTTTCGAACACGCTTTTGGCGGCGCGTTCGCTCGGGGCCATGTTCACCAGCACCCGGAAATTGTTCACCCTATGCTTGAGATTCATGACCTTGACCAGGGCGTACGCGTCGGTGAGAGAAGTCGGTTCGGTGGTCAGGACCAGGAGCCGTTCCTGGGCGGCCAAGTTGAAATACATGACGTTGTCGCTGATGCCCGCGCCGGTGTCCACGAGCAGGTAGTCCACCCGGCCTTCGAGATAATCCATGGCTTCGAGCAGTTCGAGCTTTTGGCCGGTGGACAGCGACAGCATCTCGCTCATCCCGGAGGAGGCGGGCAGGATGGAGAAGCCGTACTGCGTCTTGTGCAGGATGGTCTTGAGCGTCGCGTTTTCGTGAAAGAGGTGGAACAGGTTGTATTTGGGCGCCATCCCCAGGACCACGTCCACGTTGGCCAGGCCCAGGTCGGCGTCGAGCAGGACCACCCGCCGGCCCATGGCCGCCAGGGTGTGGGCCAGATTCACGGAGATATTGGTCTTGCCCACCCCGCCCTTGCCGGAGGTGACCGATAAAACCAGGGGTAGATCAGATGCCATCGTGTTCTCCGGCCGGCCGCTTGGCCGCGCCCGCGGGGGGCGCGGCCAGCGCTTCGGGCGTTTGATGTTTGAAGACGAGCCGCCACAGGAGTTCCGGGCTGGCCTTGGCGAAACTGTTCTTGAGCCCGTCGCCGTAGCCCAGGGCCGAGACGGGCAGGCCGCTCTTCACGGCGGCGTTGATGATGGTCCCGAAGTTACAGGCTTCGTCGCATTTCGTCCAGACGAGGCTGGCCGCGCGCGCTCCCAAATAGCGCGAAGCGAAATGGCGCAGCTGTTCGCGCGAATAGTGGGGGTTGAGCACCACGTGCACGGCCAGGTTTTCCAGGCCGCCAAGCCCCAGGCTCAAAACGTGTTCCGCCAGGGTCGCGTCTTTGGGCGCGGGCGGCAAGAGAAGAAATACCTTGTCAAAATCCTGGCAGAGACGATCCGCGACCGCCGCCCTACTTATTTCGCCCAGATCGAGGAAGGAAAACCCGGAGAGTTCGGCGAAATGGCGCAGCATCATGGCGCCTTTGCCGCTCTTGCCCTCGGCCGTGGCCAGGCAGATGCGCCCTTTCTGATTTTCTTTCTTGTAGGCCAGAGCCATTTTAATGGCGGCCGTGGTCTTGCCCGCGCCCGCCGGTCCGGCCAGGGCCTGGAATTTTTCCGGATAATGGACGGCGTCCAGCGGCTTGACCAGGACCCGCTTGGACAAAAGCTCCAGTATCATGCGGTTGCGGTCGGCGGCCAGGTCGCGGAAAAGACTCAGGGTGATGTCTTCCTCGACGCCTTCCCGGTCGAGATACTCAAGCGCCAGGCGCTGGCGCGGGCTAACCCGGGTATAATCGATCTGGGGCTTGATGAGCGTGAGCAGGTGTTCCTTGATGTCGAACCATTCCCGCTGCCAGGAACCGTTCTCGTAGCCCGCCGCCCCGGGAGCGCAACCGGGATCCGCGCCGGCTTGTTCGTCCCTGGCGGCCATGACCTCGCACATCGCCTTGCCGTCTTCGCGGACGGTCTGCGTCGAGAGGATGACCGCATCCACGCCCAGATCCGCCTTGACCTGGGCCAAGGCCGCCTGCATGTCGGTTCCACGGAAGGTTTTAACCCGCATTGCCCAGTCCTATGGTTGCCAGTGACGTGATTTTGATATCCGCCGGAATCTCGGCCTGGGAGATGACCGGCAGTGTCGGCAGAAACCTTAGCAAAAGCTGGGCCAAATGCGGCCTGACCGAGGGCGAGGTCAAAAGAACCGGCTGGCCCTCGGAGGCCACCGCCTTATCCAGGGCCTGGTTGATGGAACTGAGGATGCGCTGGGCCATGCCGGGCTCCAGGGCCAGATAGGCGGCCTGGCCGGACTGGCGCAGGCCTTCCTGCAGAATGCCCTCGACCGAGGGGGAGAGGTTGAGAATCGGCAAGACGCCCTCGGAGGTCAGATACGGCTTGACGATCGCCCGGCCGAGCCTGACGCGCACGAATTCGGTGAGCTGGTCGGGTTCTTTGACGTTCTGCCCGTAGTCGGCCAGGGTTTCCACGATGGTCAGCAGGTCGCGGATGCCGACCCCCTCCTTGACCATATTCTGCAAAACCTTTTGCACCGCGCCCAGATGCAGGGCGCCGGGCACGAGTTCTTCCACGACCTTGGGGGCGCGCTTGGCCAGGTTGTCGAGCAGCGCCTGGGTTTCCTGGCGGCCCAGGAATTCGTGCAGATTGCGCTTGAAGACCTCGGTCAAATGCGTGGCGATGACGGTCGAGGGATCGACCACGGTGTAGCCCTGGAGCATGGCCTCTTCCTTCTGCGCTTCGGGGATCCACAGGGCCGGCAGGTTGAAGGCCGGCTCCTTGGTGGGGATGCCCTGGATGCGCAGCTTGGCGTCGCCCGGGTCCATGGCCAGGTAATGGTCGATCAAAATCTCGGCCTGGGCCACCTCGTTGCCCTTGATCAGGACCACGTACTGGCCGGGTTTGAGCTGCAAGTTGTCGCGCAGGTGCAGCGAGGGCACGACCACGCCCATGTCGAGGGCGAACTGGCGGCGGATGGATCGGATGCGGGCCAACAGATTGCCGTTTTGATCCTCGTCGACCAGCGGGATAAGCCCGTAGCCCACCTCGAGTTCGAGGGAGTCCAGCGGCAGAAGGGTGGCGACCTCCTCGGGGGTGTCGAGCTTGGGCGGTTCGAGCTTCTTCTTCTCGGCCTTCAACTCTTCCTCCTCCTCGTCCTTGGAGAACCTAGACAGGATGAAGACGGCCACGGACAAGATCAAAAAGGCCATGGTCGGCATGCCCGGGACGATGGCGAACAGGAACAGGATCCCGGAAACCAGGCGAAGCGATTTGGGATAATGGGTGAGCTGGGCCAGGATCTCCTCGCCCATCTTGGCCTCGGAAGCGGCGCGCGAGACGATGATGCCGGCCGAGGTGGAGATGATGATCGAGGGGATGGTGGCCACCAGACCGTCGCCGATGGAGAGCACGGCGAAGGTTTGGGCGGCCTGCATCCAGTCCATGTGCTTCTGGAGGATGCCGATCAGAAAACCGCCGATGATGTTGATGGCCAGGACCATGGCCGTGGCCGTGACGTCTCCGGAAACGAACTTGCCCGCGCCGTCCATGGCGCCGTAGAAGTCGGCTTCCTTGCGGATGCGCTCGCGGCGCTTGGTGGCCTCGGGCTCGTCGATGAGCCCGGCGTTGAGATCCGCCTCGATGGCCATCTGCTTGCCGGGCATGGCGTCCAAGGTGAAGCGGGCGGCCACTTCGGCGATGCGCGTGGTGCCCGAGACGATGACCTTCTTGTTCAAGGTGAACAGCAGCATGAAAATGACCGCGCCGACGATGTAGTTGCCGCCGATGACGAACTGGCCGAAGGCCTGGATGACCTTGCCCGCGCAGGCCGTGCCCTCGTCGCCGTGGAGCAGGATCAGCCGCGTGGAGGCCACGGACAGGCCCAGGCGAAGCAGGGTGGTGACCAGCAGAAGCGACGGGTAGACCGAAAATTCCATGGGCGAGGTGATGAACATCGTGGTCACCAGCACGACGAGAGAAATCGAGATCGACATGGTGAGCATCAGGTCGATGACGATGGTCGGAATGGGCACCATCATCAGGAAGAGCACCATGACCACGCCGGCGGCGAGGATGATGTCGCCCTGCTTCTTGAAGCGCTCGTAGTGGAAGTCGACTGCCTTGCCTATCGCTTTAGCCATAATTTTGACACCTTGTGCTGGTTCGTTCGCCGCCGCGCATCCGCCGCCTACCCCTGCTGGCGCTTGAATTTGGGCAGTTGCGCCAAGAGCGTGGCCACTGCCTGGTAAAGCTCTTCGGGGATCATTTCGCCAACCTCGACGTCTTTGTACAAAGCCCGTGCCAAAGGCTTGTTTTCCCGGATGGGAATGTTGTGCTCGCGGGCGATTTCCTTGATCCGTTCGGCCATGTGGTCGGCGCCCTTGGCCAGGACCACCGGGGCCGCAGCCTCGATGACGTGGTAGCGCAGGGCGACGGCGAAGTGGGTGGGGTTGGTGATGATCACGTCCGCCTTGGGCACCTGCTTGATCATGCGCAGCTGCATGAACTTCATCATGTTCTGACGCTGCTTTATCTTGACCTGGGGATCGCCCTCGGCCTGTTTGTGTTCGTCTTTGACCTCGAATTTGCTCATCTTGAGATTTTCGTTGTAGTCGTGGAACGACCACCAGGTGTCGGCGGCGGCGATGAGAACCATGGGAACGAAGGAATACAGCATCATGGTCTGGGCCATGCCGAGAAAATAGGTCGCCAGGCCGGGCGCGTCGTAATAAAATAGCGCCGGAAAATTGGGGAATTCCTTCTTCAGCACCAGATACGGCGCAAAGCCGATGATCGTGGCCTGGCCCAATTGGCGGCCAAGGCCGAAGAGCTTGCGCGGGTCGAGCTTGAACGCCCCGATCACCGCTCCGAAATTGAACTTGAGCACCTTGCTCCAATCCGGCTTGAAGATCTTGGGCTGCCACAACGAGCCGACCTGAAGCCTCAAGGTGACATAGGCCACCGCGGCCACGAAGAGCAGCAGGGGCAGCAGCATGGCCGCCAGATGCTTGGACATCATAAACATGATGGCCATGACGCGTTCCGGCGTGATGTCGGTGGCGATGCCCGGACCGAACGACCAGCGCCAGAGTTCGCTCATCTCGGCGTTGATCGTGCCGAAGGTCATCCGCAAGGCGATGTATCCGGCGATGAGCACGACCGTCTTGGACAGTTGGGCGCTTTTGGGGACGCTGCCCTGTTCTCTGGCCTTGTTGGTGCGTTTTGGGGTCGCTTTTTCTGTTTTTTCCGGATCGCGCTCGGCCATGCAAAACTCCCGGGGGTCTTTCGCGCGGTCCGGTTTGTCCCGGCCGGCCTGAACTGAGAGGCTTCGGACCGGTCTCTACAAAAAGCGTTCCAAACGGAGGGGGAGGTCTGGCGGATCAGCCCGGGGCTTTCATGATCGAACGGTACATGGGGGCGAGTTCCAGGATATAATCGCCCACATACCGGCTCATCATGGTGAAGATCATGGTCAGGAACAAAAAGCCGATCAGGATCTTCAGCGGAAAACCGAAGGTGAAGATGTTCATTTGAGGCGCTTCCCGCCCGGCCAGGGCCAGGGCCAGATCCACGAGCAGCATCGGGAACAGGATCGGCGCGGCGATCTTGAGCGCCAAAAGAAAAATCTGGCCGGAAAACTTGAGCATGTCCGCGCCGAGAGAGGGGTTCAGGATCAAGCCCCCCGGCGGGACCAGGGCGAAGCTGTCGGCCAGGGCGCCAAGCAGGAAGTAATGCCCGTTTAAGCTCAAAAACGTGATCGTGGCCACCTGGGAGAGGAAATAGGCGGTGACCACGTCCTGGGCGCCGGTCAAGGGGTCGATGGCGTTGACCATGGAAAAGCCCATGCTGAAGCCGATCAGATAACCGCCGGTCTGGACGGCGGCGAACAGAAAATTGATGATGACGTTAAAGACGATCGCCAGAATGAATTCCCCGGCCATCATAAGCGACAATTGGAAGAGTCCGCCCGGCAGCAGCGCGCCGGGAAAGGACAGTTTGGGCCACAGCGACAAGGCCAAGACGATGCACAGGCTGGCTTTGACCGTGCTCGGGATGACCCCGGCGCCGAAAAAAGGCAGGGCGAAGACGATGATGCTCACGCGCATCAAGGTGAGGATGAAGCTTAAAATGGTCTCCGGATTGAAAGAGAAAATGTCCATCCCGGGGCCGGCTATTCGATGACGTAGCGCTTGGGATTGACGGGCACGCCGTTGAACCGGACCTCGTAGCGCAGAATCGGCCCGGTGAGTTTGCCCCCGGGGCCGATTTGAGCCAGAATCTGTCCTTTTTCCACGCTCTGCCCCTCCTTGACCGCCAGGTTTTGCAGGTTGGCGTAAACCGTGGTGAACGAGCCGCCATGGGCGACGGCCAGGGTCTGTCCCACGCCTGGCTCGCTGGCGGCGGACACGACCTTGCCCTTGGCCGGAGCGTGGACCGGCGTGCCGGCCGGAGCGGAAATCTCCACGGCGCGCAGAAACTCCGGCTTGCCGGTGACCGGCGACGCCCTGGGGCCGAACTCGGCGAAAATCACGCCCTCGACCGGCCAGACCGTGGGAGCGGCCGAAAGCATGTCCCCGCCGGCTTGGACCGCAGTCATCAGTTCCTGACGCGACACTTCGGCTTGGCTGGCCTGGGTCCGCAGGCGCTGCAAAAATCCGGCCAGCCGCCGGGCGCTGATCTCCTGACTCAAGCTGGGAAAAGGATCGTCTTTGGCCTTGTCGGCCGCCTCGCTTGGCCGTTTGGCCGCGTCCGGATCGTGGTCGATGCCGATCATGGCCCGCAGTTTCGCGTCGAAAGCCGTCACCCGGGAAAGCCCCGAGGCGACCTCGGCGGCCTTGGCGGCCAGTTCCCCGAGTTGCGCCTTGCGGGCCGCCAAATCCTTCTCGGCGTTATCGTACTGCTCGCGCAGGCGCGCGTAACGCAGGTAGTAGCCTGCCAGATAGACGTCGGCGGCGGTCAGCACGGCAAGCGCCGCCAAAAGCGAGGCCACGACCCAGGCCTTGACCGTGATTTTGCGGCAAACGCCGCGATTGTCCATGAAAATGACGATCTGGTAATGACGCACTACAATGGTCTCCGCGAGGGTCCGCCCGCATGGATTTCGCCGTAACCGGCCTACGGTTTCCCCATGTCCCTGTCAAGCTGGAAGCGCCGCAGGGCGCTTAGGATATTGGCGGAAAGCCGCTTGTCGCCGCCGGAAAGCAACCGCATCCGCTCGGCCAGCTCCGCGCGCCGCGACGAACCCGCCGAGGGGCAGGGATTGTCGAAGACCGGCAGGTTCCAATCCTTGGCGGCCTTGCGGATGACCTTCTTCTCCACGAAGAGCAGCGGCCTGACCAGTGTGAGCCGGCCGTCGAAAAAGGACTCCCGGGCGCTCAAGGCGTCCACCCGGCCGCCCTGCACGAGATTGAGGGCGAAGGTGCTCACCAGGTCGTCGGCGTTGTGCCCCATGGCCAGGTGGCTGAGCCGGTAGCGCGAACACAGGTCGAACAAGAGCTTGCGCCGGTTCCAGGCGCACCAGAAACAGGCCGAGCGTTTTTTGTTTTCCGGGGAATGGGCGCGCGGCCCGAAATCCGTGACCGCGATGTGGGCGGCCACGCCCATCTCCCGGGCCAGGCCGATCAGCGGAATATGGTTCACCGGGTCAAACCCCGGATTGGCGTGCAGCAGCATGATTTCGATCGGGAACGGCACGATCCGGCGCTTGTGCGCCAGCACGGCCAAGAGCGCCAGGCTGTCCACGCCCCCGGACACGGCCACGCCCAGGCGCGCGCCGGGGGCGAGCATCCTGGTGTCGAACATGAGCTTGCCGGCCAGGGAGACAACCCGGCGCTGGGCGAAACTGAGTGCGTGCGAAACGGCCATGGCGTGCAGGGGCGAAAATCGCGGCCGGGCTGTCCCTTCGGCTACGCCTCTTCCTCGTCTTCCCGGGCCTGCAGGATAAAGCCGCGGCCCTCGCCCGGATACACCTTGCGCGCGGCCGCGGGCGTGGGAATGGCCGGTTCCGGCCAGACTCCGGGCACGGGGTCCGCGCCCTCCAGGGCCACGACGCTCGGCCGCCGGTCCACCATGGCCGGGCGCGCTCGCACGTCCACGCCCGGAACCTGCCAGGAAAATTCGATGGGAATGTTGTTGGGGTCAAACGAATAAATCGACAGGATAAAGCCGTGGTCCACGACCTCGGAGGCCCAAAAACCGGCGGCTTCGAGCAGGTCCTTAAGCCGCCACAGATCGTCGCGCTCGCTCACGCCGATGGCCACGTGGTCGAAGGCGAAGGGGCCGGCGACCGGTACGCCGTGGTCTTTTTCCGGCAGCTTCTCGACGTCCGGCCATTCGAAAAAGGCCAGCATGTCGCGAGCCGAAATATCGAAGAAGTATTGCCGGTAGCCCGGCCGGCCGTGGCCCGCGACCAGCCGCATGCCGAGCAGGTCGCGCCAGAAGCGCACGGTGGCGTCCATGTCGCCGGTGGCCAGGGCCAGATGGTTGACGCCGGTGTATTCGATCATGCGCCCTCCCGCGCGAGGCCGGCGCGAAGTCCGGACAGACCCAAGGCCCCCGGGCTGAACGCGCCGGTAAAGACCGTATCCGCCGCGCCGGTCAGAAAAACCCGGTCGCCTTGCAGACTCACGCGGAGCGTTTCCCCGCCGCTGGTGCGCACCGCGTAGTCGTCCCCGCCCAGACCGCGCGCCCTGGCGGCCAGGGCCGCGGCGCAAGCGCCCGTGCCGCAGGCGTGGGTCTCGTCCTCGACGCCGCGTTCGTAGGTGCGCAGGATCAGCCGGCCGGGCCCGGCGGCCTGGACGAAATTGGCGTTGGTCCCGGCCGGGGCGAAACGCGCGTGAAAGCGCACGGCCGCTCCCAGTTCCCTGACGTTCACGGCGCTTGCGTCGTCCACGAAAATCACGGCGTGCGGCACGCCCGTGTTCACGAACGAGGCGGACCGGGAACCGCCCG
Organism: Desulfovibrionaceae bacterium; assembly: GCA_015233395.1. Classification (GTDB taxonomy): domain Bacteria; phylum Desulfobacterota; class Desulfovibrionia; order Desulfovibrionales; family Desulfovibrionaceae; genus JADFXV01. The sequence continues at coordinate 20,242 of JADFXV010000004.1, read as the reverse complement.
GCAGGTCGAGGACGACATTCTCTTCAAGCGGCCCGGGCCTGGTCAGTTCGACCCGCGCCAGGCCCGTGTCCGGGAACACCTCGGCCTCGATCGGCCCGGCGTCCGTACCGAAACGGTGGCGCGGTCCGGCCAGGCCGAGCGCCACCGCGAGCTTGGCGGCGCAGCGCGCGCCGTTGCCGCACATCGCCGCGCGCGAACCGTCGGCGTTGAAAAAATGCCAGATATAATCGACGTCCGCGCGGCCCTGGGCCGCGTCCAGCAGAATCAGCCCGTCGGCGCCGACGCCGAAGGCGCGGCGGCAGAGCTTTTTCGCCCATTCGGGCATGGCGGCGGGGTCAAGTCCCAGGCCCCGGTTGTCGATAAGAACGAAATCGTTGCCGCAACCCTGCATCTTGTAAAAATCGACCGTTTCCGGAGACGATTGGTCCATGGCGCTTTCACTCCCTCGTATCGCGTGCCGCACCCCTAGCAAAAGCGGCTCCGGCAGTCGAGAGGCGCCGGGCGATCTTTCGCTTGGCTCCTTGATTGATCCGGCGAAAAACGATAATGCACCGCCAAGGCCGCACTGACCGCAAACCGGACTCAACCGGGCTTATATAAGGCCAAAATGAGCGATCGTCACCCCACCGACCAGACCGCAAGCGACCCGGACGACTCCAGGATGCGCGACGATATCGTCAAAATCCGTCGCTTCATCCTGAAAAAAGAACCCACGGCCTCGCAAAAAGAACTCCACAAGCGCCGCAAAAAAGAAATTTCCCAGTACCACAACCGGCTCGTCCAGGAAGACCGAGACGCTTCCCATGAAGCCAAAAAGGCCTACCGCGACATCCTCGTCGAGAACGAGGAGATCGGCTATTGCGACGATCTGATCGGCCTGATCGGCATGGGCGAGCGGGTCGCCTCACAGGACGAGGAATATCTCGGGTTCGTCGACGCCGAAAACAAACTGCTCGCGGAACTGGCGCAGGTGCGGCGCAAAATAGCCCAGGTCCGCGACCTGCGCGACCGTCTGTTTAGCGAATTCGGCGTCATGGCCGCCCGCCTGTCCGGCGAACGCGCCCGGATCGACGCCGTCAGGCGCGCTCCGCTCGACGAACCCTGGCCCCAGGCCCCGGCGCAAAAGCAAAAGGCCGCGCCCGTGCGCACGTCCCGGAAAAAGGCCGCCGAGCCTGACTTGCGGAGCGAACCGGCCGAAATGGTCGAACCGGCCGAACCGGCCGCATCGGCCGCTCCTGTCTCGCCGCCCGCCCCGGCGCGCGCTCCCAAGCCCGAAACGCCGCCCGCCCGGGACGATCTCTCTTCGCCCGCCGACGACATCCTCGACCTGGACGCCTCCATGATCGAGGACGAGCCGCCCGGCTCGACCGGCTCTCTCAAGGCCGAGACCGAGCCCGCCGCCATGAGCGAAGACGATATCGCCGCCCTGCTCGACGAAAAGCCAAGCGCCGCGCCGGCCGCCAAACCGGCCGCCAAAGCCGGTTCGCAAGACGACATCGACGCCCTGCTCGCCCAGGCCGATGGCGGCGGCGTGTCCAAACCAGCCGCCCCGAACGCCGCCATGAGCGACGAAGACATCGCCGCCCTGTTCGACGAAAAACCGGACGAAAAACCGGACGCCAAAGCCGGTTCGCAAGACGACATCGACGCCCTGCTCGCCCAGGCCGATGGCGGTGGCGCGCCAAAACCAGCCGCCCCGAACGCCGCCATGAGCGACGAAGACATCGCCGCCCTGTTCGACGAAAAACCGGACGCCAAAGCCGGTTCGCAAGACGACATCGACGCCCTGCTCGCCCAGGCCGAAAACGGCGGCGCGTCCAAACCGGCCGCGCCAGCCGGTTCGGGCGACCCGCCAGGCCAAGTCGACGACTTCAACATCGATGAAGAGCTCAAGTTCCTGGACAAGAAATAATCTTCCCCACCCTTTCGCGCAGGCCGGACGCGCGGCGAATTCGCTTGCAATCCGTCGTCCCGGCGGCTATTTTCCCGCGTCAACCCCCCGCGAACCCGCGCCGTCCGGAATCGTGAAACCAGGTGAACCCATGAAGTCCAGCAATCCATTCTCTATGCGCCTCCGAGGCGCCCGGGCCCTGATCCCGGTCGCCGTCCTGGCGGTTCTTTTTTCCGGCTGCTCCAAGGAAGACCAAAAACCGCCGCCGCCGCCCCCGGTCGAAATCAAGGCCGTCGCCGCCCAGGCCAAGGACGCGCCGCTGTACGTCACCGGCATCGGACACGTGGTCTCCATGCGCACGGTCTCCGTGCGCGCCCAGATCACCGGCTATCTCAAATCCATCCACTTCGCCGAAGGCGCGCTGGTCAAGGAAGGCGACCGGCTCTTCACCATCGACCCCGCCCCGTTCGAATCCCGGGTCAAAAGCGCCGACGCCACCCTGAAAAAGGACCGGGCCACCGCCGAACAGGCCGGCCGCGACTTCAAACGCTACGACGAGCTGCTCAGCCGCAAGGCGGTCAGCGTCGACGACATGGAACAACGACGCACCGCCTTTGAACAGGCCTCGCAGCAAGTCGCGGCCGACGAAGCCAGCCTGCGCGACGCCAAAATCAACCTGAGCTACTGCTTCATCGATTCCCCGGTCACCGGCGCGACCGGCTACCAAAACGTCAAGGCAGGCAACCTGGTGGCCGCCAACCAGGACGTCTTGACCACCATCAACCAGGTCCAGCCGATCCTGGTCCAGTTCGCCATCCCGGAAAAAGACCTGCCCCAGGTGCGCCGGTACTTCGGCAAGGGCCTAAGCCTGCCGGTCACGGTCAAACCCTCGAGCAGCTCCAAAACCGCAGGCGAAAAATTCGCCGAGACCGGCGCGCTGACCGTGGTCAACAACACCGTGGACACCAAAACCGGCATGATCCTGCTGCAAGCCGAATTCGCCAACGACGACCTCATGCTCTGGCCCGGACAGTTCGTCGACGCCCGCGTCACCCTGACCGCCGAACCGGACACCGTCATGGTCCCAAGCCAAGCCATCGCCTCCCGGCAGGAAGGACAACTGGCCTTCGTCATCAAACCCGACAACACCGTCGAACTGCGACCGGTCCAAATCGGACGCGAAATCGGCGACGAAGTGACCATCGCCTCGGGACTCAAAGCCGGCGAAATGGTCGCCGTCACGGGCCAGCTCAAACTGCTGCCGGGCGCGACCGTGAAAATCGTGGACAAATAAAGACCAGGGGCGCCGCCCCTGGGCCCCGCCGGGGGGCATGATGCCCCCCGGACCCCCGCGACGGGGGATGGCCTTTATGGGGACGAGCGGCCGATGCCGGACAGCCTCGCTTGAGTAGGGGCGATTCACGAATCGCCCTTCTTCGCTTCGCCGCCCGGGGAAAACGAGCTGAAAAAATTGTAATGAAAAAAAATTTCGGAGGCGGGGGTCCGGGGGAGGAACCCTTTTTTTAAAAAGGGTTCCTCCCCCGGTTTCCCTGGACCACATCATGACCGATCTCTTCATCCGGCGGCCCGTGACCACCACCCTGCTTATGGTGGGTCTGATCTTTTTCGGCATCACCGCCTATTATTCGCTGCCGGTCAGCGAGATGCCCAACATCGATTTTCCGACCATCACGGTTTCGGCCGCGCTTCCCGGCGCCGATCCCGAGACCATGGCTTCGAGCGTGGCCGGTCCCTTGGAGCGCCAGTTTTCCTCCATCTCGGGCCTGGCCTCCATGAGTTCGGTCAATTCGCTCGGCCAGACCCAGATCGTCCTGCAGTTCGCTCTGTCGCGCAACATCGACGCCGCCGGCACCGACGTCCAGACCTCCATCGCCGCGGCCAGCGGATACCTGCCCACCGGCCTGCCCAGCCCCCCGACCTTTCTCAAGGTCAATCCGGCCGACGTGCCCGTGCTCTATATCCGCCTCACCTCGCCGTCGATGCCGCTCTACCAGGTGACCAGCTACGCCAAGACCTACATGGCCCAGCGCATTTCCATGGTTTCGGGCGTTTCCCAGGTGGCCATCTTCGGCGACCAGACTTACGCCCCGCGCATCCAGCTCGATCCGGACAAGCTGGCCGCCGTGAACCTGGGCATCGACGAGGTGGCCAACTCCCTGACCGCCGAAAACGTGATGCTGCCGACCGGCACGCTCGACGGCCCGGACAAATTGTACACCATCAAGGCCGACGGCCAGCTCATGCGCGCTGCGGACTTCAGCAACCAGGTGGTGGCCTTCCGCGACGGCAAAGCCATCTTCGTCCACGACATCGGCCGCGTCGTCGACTCGACCCTCAACAACAAATACGCATCCTTCTTCAACCAGAGCCAGAACATCACCCTGGCCATCCGCCGCCAGCCCGGCACCAACACCATCGAGGTCGTGGACGCGATCAAGAAACTTCTGCCCTCGATCAAGGCCACCCTGCCCCCGGCCATCGAGATGCGCATCGCCTACGACCGCAGCGAATCCATCCGCGAGTCCATCTCCGACGTGAAAATGACCTTGGGCCTGGCCGTGCTCCTGGTGGTCCTTGTGGTCTACGCCTTTCTCGGCAACCTGCGCGCCACGATCATCGCGAGCCTGGCCTTGCCGGCGGCGCTGATCGGCACGCTCGCGGCCATGAAACTGCTCGGCTTTTCGCTGGACAACCTCTCGCTCATGGCCCTGACCCTGGCCGTGGGATTCGTGGTCGACGACGCCATCGTCATGCTGGAAAACATCGTGCGCCACATGGAAATGGGCAAAAAACCCATGCAGGCCTCGCTCGAAGGCGCGCGCCAGATCGGCTTCACCATCATCTCCATGACGCTCTCGCTGGCCGTGGTCTTCGTGCCGATCATGTTCATGGCCGGAATCCTCGGCCGCATCTTAAACGAACTGGCCGTGACCATCACCGCGGCGATCATGGTTTCCGGCTTCGTCACGCTCACGCTCACGCCCATGCTCTGCTCGCGGTTCCTCAAGGGCCACGGCCAAGGCGGCGAAGTCTCGGGGCGGCTTTTTTCCGCCCTGGAAAAGGCTTACGAGCGCAGCCTGCACTACGCCCTGCGCCACCGCCCCGCGACCATGCTCATGGCCGCGCTCACCCTGGCGGCCACCTTCTGGCTCTTCAAGATCATCCCCACGGGCTTTGTCCCCTCCACCGACACCGGCTTCATTTACGGCTTCACCGTGGCCGAGCAGAGCGCCTCCTTCGACACCATGAAACGCCGCATGCTCGAGGTGAACCGGATCGTCAAAACCGATCCGGACGTCAACGACGTGGTGGCCATCGTCGGCGTGGGCGGCCCGAATTCGGCCACCAACAACGCCGGTTTCTTCACCTTCGCCAAGCCGGCCAAAGAGCGCAAGTCCACGGCCGACGAGATCATGGCCAGAATTCGGGCCAAAGTCTCGACCCTGCCCGAACTGCGCGCCTTCATGTTCAACCCTCCGGCCATCCAGATCGGCGGACGCCTGACCCGGGCCATGTACCAGTTCACCCTGCTCTCCCCGGAGATCGGCTCTCTTTACCCGTCGGCGCTCAAACTCGAAGCGGCCATGCGCGGACTCAAGGAGCTGCGCGACGTCAACTCCGACATGCAACTCGACGGCCCGCGCATCAACGTCAAGATCGACCGGGCCAAGGCCGGTTCCCTGGGGATCTCCGCCACGGCCATCGAAACCGCGCTGCAAACGGCCTACGCCGCCAGGCAGACCACGAACATCTACGACGCCACCGACACCTACAAGGTGGTCGTGGAAGTCGAACCGCGCTTCCAGACCGACCCGAAGCTGCTGGACAAACTGTTCGTGCGCATGGACGCGGAAAAAAACGAGGACAAGCTCAAGAACGTGCTCGTGCCGGTGTCCAGCGTGGCCACGCTCTCCACCGGCCTGGCCCCGATCACCGTCAACCACTCCGGCCAGCTCACCAGCGTCACCATCTCGTTCAACACCCGCGAAGGCTATTCCCTGCGCGAGGCGGTCGACGCCGTCTACACGCTGGCCGCCAAGGAACTGCCCGACAACGTCAGCTACAAATTCGAGGGCCAGGCCACGGCCTTTGAAGAATCCATGAACAGCGTGCCCTTTCTGCTCTTTCTCGCGGTCATGGTGATCTACATCATCCTCGGCATCCTGTACGAGAGCTTCATCCACCCCCTGACCATCCTGTCGGGCCTGCCGTCGGCGGCCGTGGGCGGACTGATCGCGCTGATCGTCTTCGGCAAGCAACTCGATATCTACGGCTTCGTGGGCATCATCATGCTCATCGGCATCGTCAAGAAAAACGCCATCATGGTCATCGACTTCGCCATCGAGGCGGAAAAATCGGGCAAAACCCCGGCCGAGGCGGTCTTCGACGGCTGCGTGACGCGCTTTCGCCCGATCATGATGACTACCGTGGCGGCCATCGCCGGCATCATGCCCATCGCCGTGGCCTACGGCGCCGGCGGCGAAGCGCGCCAGCCCATGGGCCTGGTCGTGGCCGGCGGCCTGGTCATCTCCCAGGTGGTCACGCTCTACCTGACCCCGGTGTTCTACACCTACATGGACCAGTTGCAGACCTGGCTCGGCGCCAAACACGGGGCGGAGACGGAGGCAGAGTAAGAGAATCGGGGGGAACTTTTTTGAAAAAAAGTTCCCCCCGCGCCCCCCTCAAAAAACTTCAAACGGGGCCGGACTGGCTGCAATTTTCCAAGGGAGCGGACGCCGTATCGGAACGATTCGCGCATCCCCTCAGCCCTTCACCAGGTACACCCCGGCGGCCAGCAGGCCCACCCCGGCCAGGCGCTTGAGGTCAAAGGGGATATGCGGGAAGCCGAGCAGTCCGAAATGGTCGAGCGCGAGCGAGGCCGCCAGTTGTCCGGCCAGGATGAAGCCGAGCATGGCGGCGGCGCCCAGGCGCGTGACCAGCACGATCGTGGCGGCCACGAAGAAGGCCCCGAGGACGCCGCCGAAAAAGCACCACCAGGGGGCGCCGGCCAGCGCCTGGCCGAACGGCAGGGGGATGCGCAAGACGGCGAGGCACACTCCCAGGGCGAGCGTCCCCACCAGAAACGAGATGAAGGCCGAGGGCAGCGCGCCGCCCACCGCCTCGCCGAGCCGGTTGTTGACGCCGGCTTGCAGCGGCATCAGGATTCCGGCCAGGATGGCCAGCAGCATCGAGTGAAACTTTTCCATCGCCCGGCCCCTTTCGTTGCCGCCACCGGAGGCGTTGCAAAACCCACTTTTTTGGCAAGTCCCTCCGGGAGCATGAAAATGAAGCGATTTCCGCTCTCGCTCATACGGGGAATTTGAACCGGACGCGGCGCGGTGTCAACGGCGAACGGGGGCGGACATGCGGAGCATGCGCCCGGTTCCGGTCTCCTCGCGGCTCGCCGGCGCGATCGTCTTGACCGCCGCAATCGTTTCGGCGTATCAGCCAGCGGCAAGTTTCCGGCATGTGCTCCCGAAGGCAATCCGTCCGTGGCGCGTTCGACAGGCGTTCACATCATAAATGGGAGCAGAAAATGTCTTCGCTTTCGCGCTCCCGTTTCTTTGTAATGCGTCGTTCATCCGCCGTTCACGCTTCATTTTGTCCGTCGGAATGCACGGCCCGCAAGGGCTGCGCACGGATCTTTGTCCATCGTATCGAGCAAGACTCCATGGCTGCCGAACTTTTTTTACCCCGGAGCGCGACAATGACCACACTGAGACGATTTGTTTTGATCGCCGCGACGCTCGCCTTCGCCACCCTGAGCGGGTCCTCCGGGGCCGAGGCGGCGCCAGCGCGGTTCAACCAGTACGTCGGTTTCGGCGACAGCACCCAGGACAGCGGCTATTTCCGCTACAACACCACCGGCAGCGCGGCGAACGACCAGGCCGTGGCCGCCGCCGTGGCCCAGGGCGCCAGCGGCGCGTTCGTCGGGCCCGGCGTGGTCAATTCCATCATTTTCGCGGGCAAGTACGGCCTGGGCGGCGGCCCCATCGGCGGCGGCGGCTCCAACTACGCCAACGGCGGCGCCTTCACCGCGCCGCTTCGCGCCTCGGCCGGCGACCCCTATCTTTCCGGCGTCGCCTATCCCACGAACATCGCCACCGACCAGCAGATCCAGAATTACCTCGTCTCGACCGGCGGTGTGGCCAATCCCAAAGGGATCTATATGGTCAAGACCGGCGACAACGATCTCAATTTCGTGCGCGTCGTCGAATCCGCACGCCCCGGCTGGCTGGCGGCCAACCCCACCTTCCTGCACGACGTCAACGTCGGCCTGGTGGGGAACGTGGCCGCCCTGCAAGCCGCCGGCGCGCGCACCATCCTCGTGCCCAATTCCTACAACTACGCCGTGTTCGCCGGTCTGGGCGGGTCGATCCCGGACAGCCTCGCCGCCGTGTATGCGCGCTCTTGCGCCTACAACAACGAAAAATGGGCCCTTCTGACCCAGGCCGGCGTGCGCTTCGTCCCGGCCGACATCGACAGCTTGATGAAGCTCGTGGTGAAAAATCCCACGCTGTTCGGCTTTACCCCCGCCTCGGTGCTCTCGGCCAACGCCCTGTCCTCGTCGCAATCCGCCCTGCTTGTCAGCGGGGCCGACGTCACTCCCGCGCAGATGCAGTCCACCCTGTTCATCGGCGCCAACGGCGTGCACTTCACCACCGCGGGTCAGCAGATCGAAGCCGATTACGACTCCAACCTGCTCAACGCGCCGGTGCAGATGTCGCTTTTGACCGAAGCCCCGGTCCAGGGCGGCCTGGCCAGAGCCGCCACCATCCAGGGCCAGATCGACATGTCCTGGAAGCATCGCGGGCCGAACGGGATCAACGTCTGGGCCAGCGGCGGCGGCGGCGCGCTCAAGATTTTCAACGCCCCGGCCTTCCCCGACGAAAACGGCAATCCCATCGCCGGTTCGGTGGGCGTAGACTACCAGTTCGGCTGCGGGCTGATCCTGGGCGCGGCCTTCACGGCCGCAACCCAAACCCAGAACTTCTCCATGAACGGCGGCCATTACAACGAGACCGACGAAGCGGTCAGCCTCTACACCGCCTATAAAACCGGGCCTGTCTGGGCCAACGTCGTGGCCAGCTACGGCTGGAACCAGGACACCATCACCCGTCCGGCGCAGCTGGGCCTGTACACCGACCAGAACACGGCCGACACCACCGGACAATCCCTGGCCCTGGCCTTGCGCCTGGGCGGCGACATCCATTTCGGCCCGGTCACCACCGGCCCGGTGGCGGGCATGGTGCTGCAACAGGTGCGCATCAAGGGCTTCACCGAAACCGGCGCCAGCGGCGTCACCGCCCTGAGCTTCGGCGAACAGACCCGTTACTCGACCGTCAGCCAGCTCGGCTGGCGCGTGCTCGCGGATCTGGGCAAGTGGCAGCCGTTCGCGGAAGCAGCCTGGAACCACGAGTTGGCCAATACCGACCGCCGGATCAAAGCCGCCATCACCACCGCCGTGGCCGCGCCCTACGCCATGGACGCCGCTCCCGTGGCCACCGACTGGGCCACGGCCTCGCTGGGCGCCTCCTACAAGATCAACGAGCAGTGGATGCTGCGCGGCGCGCTCTCGGCCACCGCCTTCAATCCGCAGACGGTCAGTTACGGCGGCGAATTGGGCGTGAGCGTCAGTTTCTAGTGTGATGCTCCAGAAATAGGCGGTTGTTTCCAACCGCCTATTTCTGGAAAGATCGCTCGCCGCAAACGCGGTTTGCGCGAGATGATGTTTTTGAGGCCATCATGACCCCTGTTTCCCCGTGTCGATCTTACGATGCTGCGGGGGCGCGGGGCCAATTTTTTAGAAACTGTAGCCGATCGACAGCTGTCCGCCGAAGCCGCCGCTTTTCGCCTCGTCGCCGAGCGCGGCGTTGCCCCTGGCCTTGATGCTGCAAGCGCCGCGCGTCAGCGTAACGCCCAGACCGGCCTTCCATAGGTCGCGGCTGTCGTAGGCCGAGTTTTGGGCCACGGAAAAACCGTACAGCGTCCCGGTGCTTTGGACCTGGGAATTGCCCAGGACTCGCTCGTACCCGAGCGTGACGGCGGGTTCGACGGTCCAGTCGCCGAGCTGCCTGCCGCCAAAACCGATCTCCAGGCCGGCCAGGAGACTGGCGGATGTGTTGCTCAAACCGTGGACGTTCAAGGCCAGGTCGCTGCCGCTTTCGTTGAAGCCGCCGAGGTTTTCGCCGGCGACGCGCACGCCGATTTGCGGCGCGATGGTCACGCGAGCCAGGCGAAACACGTCGCCGATACCGGCCAGGCCGCTGTAAACCGCGCCGTTGGAGTTGCCGGTCGCGGTTCCCAGGCCCGCGCCCAGTTCGCGCCGGCTTTGATAATCGACCCAGCCGGCGGTCGCGCGCGCAAGCAGGTACGGGCCGGCTTCCAGGCTTGTAAACCCGTACCGGACGCCGAGCGTGGCCAGAACCGTGTTGAGAGTGGCGCAAGCGCCGGCGCTGGCGACCGAACCCCAATCGTAGCCCACGCCGATGTCGGCGCTGGCCTGGTCGCTTGGCCGGTACGTCGCCCCCATGACCGAGCCGGCGCTGTACTCCGAGCTGCCGGCAAAGCCCGCGCGACCCTGGGTCCAGAATTCGCCTCCCAGACCCGCCAGCCAGACGCGGCTCTGGCCGGCGCCAAGACCCTGGGCGGTGGCGTAGGGCGCGAGCGCCTCGTCGATCCACTGCGGTTGGCGCAAAAGATACGCGGCGGCGTCGGCGTGCACCTGGCCGCCGGCCTGCGTCTGGACGCCCCCGAGCGAGCCCTGGTCCACGGCCGACTGCAGATAGTAATTGTACGCGGTGTAATGGCCCGATAACGGCGAGTTCTGCAGGGCGTTCAGAAACGCCGCGCCGGAAGCGGCGTTGCCGGTCAACGCGGATTGGCCGGGCAAGACCGGGTAGTCGACCATCTTGGCGCGCAGGACGTAGATGTCCGCCTGGCTAAGCCCCAGCCCCTGGGTCAGATAGGCCTGCATCGACCCGTAGGAAGCGGCTGCCTGGTCGAGCGCGGCCTGGAGATAGCTGGGATCGACCCCGAACATCGCGTTGAAATTCCTGCCCGCCAGTCCCGGCGCCACCGCCAAAATGGCCGCGGCCTGGGCATTGATGTCCCCGGCCCGATAGCTGTTGGAGGCCAGATAGTCCTTCATGAGGGTCGCGGGCGATACGCCGGCGATGGTCTCCAGCAGGGCCGCCGTCCATCCCGTGCGGTCCTTGCCGTCCGAGCAGTGGAACAGATCGGGGCCGGGGTCGTGGGCCAGGGTGGTCAGGACCGCGCCAAATCCCGCCCGCATGGCCGGATCGGTGACAAACATCCGGTAGCCGCTCTGGCCCGTGTTGAGCACGGCGTCCTGGGAGGGAACGCCCGGGGGGCTCGGCGGCGGACTCTGCACGCCGAAGATGTTGACGTTGGTGTACGTCGTTCCAGGCGGAACCACATCGGGCGCCGCGGCGATCTCCGCCGGGGTTCTCAAATCGATATCCCGGCCGATGCCGAACCTGGAGACGGTCGCCAAATCCGCGCCGGAGAGCGTCAGGGCGCTGGAACGATAAAACACGCCGGTGCGCATCCAGCCGTTATTGGCGGTCGGATTGACGAAGCCGGTTCCTCCGTTGCTCGCCGAGATGCCCGCGACATCTCTGAAATTCGGGGCGGACGACAGGATCGGCGTCGATATCGCCTGCTGCGCCCAAGCGGGCGCGCACGACAAAAAAAACACCAGGGCGATGGCGCAAAGCAAAACGTTTCTCTCCGAACTCGCCTCACAAACCGGCATGCACGCCTCCTTTCTCCTTGCAATTCGATCGTTGCGCCAAACGCCGAAAACGGCTTGCCCGATTCCCATGGTTCTCATGACAGACATAGGCGGGATTCTCCGGCGTCGTTCTCCGGGCCGCAGGGCATCGCGCGTCTCGGGGAAAGGTTGGTCCTCGCGTCAGGCTCGGCGCGTCAGGCCGCATCGGCCGCATTGGGGCCGGGCGCAACCGCGCCGGACTATCGCCCCTACCCCGCCAGCAATCCGGCGACGGCGGCGTTGTAGGCGGCGGGCGTGGCATAGCCGATCGCGGCCTGGTAGAACGGGGCGGTTGCGGCCGTGATGGCGCTTTGCGGGGCGCCTTGGAATTTATTATTGGCGTAGGCGGCCAGGGAGACCGGGTTGTTCAGAATGCCGGCGTACGTGGCGGCCCAGTCCTGGGGCGCAGCCAGGCTTTGCCCGTAGGTCTGGGCGTAGTCGTATTCCTTGCCCCAGGCCGGCGCGTTCGATTGGAGGTTCAGGGTGTAGGTCGTCTCATCGAGCAGGGAATCATTCTGGGGATTGTAGCTGTAGATCTGATACCCGGGATTGTTGCCGAAGACCGGTGAAATCGAGGGGGTGATGCGCATGAGTTCGGCCGCGCCGGGATAGTCGCCGGAGCTTATGAGCCTGAAGTCGTCGTTGTGCATGTGCCCGACGAAGTTGGCCGCGATGGTCGAGCTGTATTGCAATTCCAGCGACGTGAAGGCGCTGTTGAAGGCATCGGCCAGGTATCCCGAGTAGGCGGCCACCCCGGTCTGCGCGTAGTTGCTGGCCACGGTCTGGGGATCGGCTCCGACCGGAATGTGGGCGACCACGCACACCTGTTGGTCATGTATGGCCGCGTCGGCCAGCTGCGACGAGAACCAGGACATTTCCGCCTGTCCGGCGACGGGATCGCCGTACGGCAACGGAGCCCAGAGATTGTCATTGAGCACGATGTACTTAAGCCCCGTGGGGCCGGCGGGCTCCACGGAGTAATACCCGGCCGCGGACCAGCCCGAGGTAAAGGCCGCCTGGTCCGCGGAGTTTTTGAAAAAGGCCTGGGATATGATCGGCGCCGTAAACGACAAATACGGGTCGCCGGGCCGCGAACCGAAAGCGACCAGGGCGGTGTCGCTGTTGCCGTCGGCCATGATCACCGTGGCGTTCGGAAATCGGGCCTCCACTTCCTGGGCGAAGAATTGCACGGTTTTTTGGATGAAGGAATTCACCCCGGCCTGGCTCGCATCGCCGGTCAGGGCGGCGTAGGTCTGGTCGAAATTATGGCACAAGAGATCGCCGGGATAGATGATGGTCGCAACGTTGCCCGCCGTCGCGGCCATGCTGTTCAGGGCCGATTCGAACAGAGCGTAGTTGCTGTCGCTGCCGTAGGCCGGATAGGCGGTCATTTTCGACGAGGCGAAAAGCCCCTTCCAGGCGGACTCGGGCGAGGCGGCCAGAGACTTGACAAGAGAAGGGTCGGCGAAGGGATCGAAATGCACGTCGCCAAAGAGAAGAAAAGTACTGGAGGCGTCTGTCGCGCTCATAACTGTTTCCTTTCGGGCACGACCCGGCTATCAGACGTTTTTTTCTCGACCGGTATGTTCTTTTTGTCAAGGGCGCAGCCCCGGACCCGTCGCGTGCGGCCGCAGCGCCGCCGCAGGTCTTGAGCTAGCGGCGCGCGGCCGCCTCGGCGTTCCCGATCGCCTCGCCCACGTCCACGATCCGCCCCACGATCTCAAAGCCGAAATAATCCTTGCCCGTCTCCGGCCGGCCGCATGACGGGCGCAAATCCAGGGAATATTCGAGATAGCGTCCCCCGGAGGCGACGAAATACCGCATGACGAGCTCGCCGCCGCAGAGAACGGAGACGGCGTCGGCCGGGCCGATCAGAACGGCGATCGCCCGCGCCGCCGGATAGCCGGTCATGTCGCGCCCGGGAACGGACGCGAGATAGCCGGCCACGGCCTGCACCCGGCCTAAGGAGTCAAGGTCCGCGGAAATCAAGGTTCCCTCAAGCGAAGCGGGCTTCTCGCGATAAACCGCCGCGCCGCCGGCGGCCAACGAAACGCCGCGCCCGGCCTCGATCTCTTCCGGCCTCTTGCCGATATCACCGGCCAAGAGCCCCCTGGCCTCAAAAAAAGCGGCCGCCTCCGGACGCTCCCGCCAGGCGCGCTCGCCCCGGGCCGTAAGCTCGCCCGCGATCTCCTCCGGAGTTTGCGGCGCGGCTGCGGCCACCGGCGCGCCGTCCGCGATTCCCAGAAACGGTCGCCCGCCAGGCAGACCCGCCCCCACGATCGCCCCGTCCCGGAGATACAAATCCACTTCCCGGCCCTGCAGGAAATACAGATAAAAGGCGAGCTGCTCGCGAAAACCCGGGTCAAGCGCCCCGGCGGCGGCAATGGGAACCGTCCGCATGGGCCGGCCGAACTGGGCGTTGAAAAGCAAATTCGCGACGTCCACGCGCCCCAGACGCTCCCGAACCACAAGCGTCTCCCCCGCCCCGGCCAAAGCCGAAACGGCGCACCACAAAACCAGCAACACGGCCCCTACGGCCGCGACAAACCGCCCCAATCGCGCCATAAACGGCTCGCTCCCTTTCCTCGCCAGGGGCAGCGCCCCTGGACCCCGCCAAAGGAGGCTCCGCCTCCTCTGGACTCCTCCGCCGGGGGGCATGATGCCCCCCGGACCCCCTCGTCAGGGGACACGACCGTGCCCCTGACGTGGGGGTCCGGGGGCGATCATCGCCCCCGGCGGGGATCCAAGGGGCAAAGCCCCTTGGCCCCCGGAGGGCACGGCGCGCGGGGTGCGGGGGGCAGCGCCCCCCGCGCGCCAGATAGCATTGGCGGCGGGGATTGGGAAGCCGGCGGGTGGGCGAATTTTTGCTTGCCGGGCGCGGAGCGAATTTGTAGGATGGTCTTTTTTACGATATAAAGGGATGACTGTTTTCAATGGAAAGCCATAAAATCATCATGACCCCCGAGCAGATGGGGCGCACGCTTGAGCGGCTGGCCTTCGAGGTGCTTGAGCGGCACGGTCCGGACAGCCCGCTGGCGCTGATCGGGGTGCAGCGCCGGGGCGCGGAACTGGCCCAACGCCTCACGCTCGTCTTCAGCGAACGCCTGGGCCGCACGGTGCCGCTCGGCAAACTCGACATCAACCTCTACCGGGACGACTGGACCAAACTCTCGGTCCAGCCGAGCCTGGAACAAACCGACATCCCCTTCGACATCCGCGACCTGAATATCATCCTGGTGGACGACGTCCTGTTCACCGGCCGCACGGTGCGCGCCGCCCTGGAGGCGATCCTGGACTACGGCCGGCCGCGCAAGGTGGAATTTCTGGCCCTGATCGACCGGGGCGGCCGGGAACTGCCGATCCAGGCCGATTACGTCGGCAAACGGGTGAGCGTGCCGAAAGCCGGACGCGTGGACGTGTTCGTCGCCGAACGCGACGGCCAAGACAAAGTCCTGCTCACCGGCGCCGACGACCAGTCCCTGCAACTCCCCCTGATCTGACAACCCTTCCTGCCCCCCATTTTCCTCGGGGCTCCGCCCCGAACCCCGCTGGGGGCGATAATCGCCCCCAGACCCCCATGGCAAGTGGCCCAGCCGCGCCCCTGGACGAGGGGGTCCGGGGGGGATCATCCCCCCCGGCGGGGATCCAAGGGGCGGAGCCCCTTGGCCCCCGGAGGGCGGGGGTGCAGGGGGCGGAGCCCCCTGCTCTCTTACTCCCCTTCTTCCCGTCTCAGGGCGGGCAAAACGGCGGCGGCGAAGGCGGCGTAGCGGTTTTGTTCGATGGCCGTGCGCGCCCGGCTCATGAGTTGTTGATAGAAGGTCAGGTTATGCAGGGTGTTGAGGCGATAGGCGAGCAGTTCTTTGGCCATGTAGAGGTGTCGCAGGTAGGCCCGGGAGAAGGTTGTGCAGGCGTAGCATGGGCAGTTCGGGTCGATGGGCGCGTCGTCTTCTTTATTTTCGGATTTTTTGATGTTGCACTGTCCGTTCCAGGTGAACAGCGTCCCGTTGCGCGCGTTGCGCGTGGGCAGGACGCAGTCGAACATGTCCACGCCCAGGCCGATCGCGGTCACGATATCCTGGGGTTTGCCCACGCCCATG
Source organism: Desulfovibrionaceae bacterium (assembly GCA_015233395.1). Classification (GTDB taxonomy): domain Bacteria; phylum Desulfobacterota; class Desulfovibrionia; order Desulfovibrionales; family Desulfovibrionaceae; genus JADFXV01. The sequence continues at coordinate 4,437 of JADFXV010000004.1, read as the reverse complement.
AGGTAGTGCGGCTTGCCTTGCGGCAAAAGCGGCGCCACGCCGGTTAGGATGTCGTACATTTTTTCCGTCGATTCCCCGACGCTCAGTCCTCCCACGGCGATCCCGTCGAAGTCGATCGAGCAGATCTCGTGCGCGCTCCTCGCGCGCAGTTCGGGAAAAAATCCGCCCTGCACGATGCCGAACACGAGTTGGTCTCCCGCGTCTTTCGGGTAGGCCAGTCGCGAGCGTTTGGCCCAGGCGGTGGTCAGTTCCAGGGATTTTTCGGTATAGGCGGCGTCCGCGCCGTAGGGCGGGCATTCGTCCAGGACCATCATGACGTCGCTGCCCAGATTGCGCTGGATGGCGATCACGCTTTCGGGGCTGAAGAAATGGCGCGAGCCGTCGATATGCGAGGCGAATTCCACCCCGTCCGGGGTCAGCTTGCGCAGTCCCGACAGGCTGAACACCTGAAATCCGCCTGAGTCGGTCAAAATCGGCCGGTCCCAGGCCATGAATGTGTGCAGGCCGCCGCGCCGCGCGATCAGTTCGTCGCCCGGGCGCAGGCGCAAGTGATAGGTGTTGCCCAAAATGATTTGCGCGCCGGTGGCCGCGATGTCGTCCGGGCCAAGGCTTTTGACCGTGGCCTGGGTGCCGACCGGCATGAACGCCGGCGTGTCGAGCGCCCCGTGAGCCGTGTGCAGCACCCCGCGCCGGGCGGCCCCGCTGGCGTGGCTGATGGTGAAGGTTCCCGGTGGCTGCCGCATGGGCCGGGGTCATAACCGGGTTGCCCGGCAATGAAAAGAGCCGGGCGAGGCCCGGGATACCGCAGCGGGAAGAAGGCCTGCGGCGGCCAAGGGGCGTTGTCCCTTGGGACCCTGCCGAGGGGATAACCCCCATTCACCGGGGCTTTCCCCGGACCCGCGCCGGGGGCGTTGTCGTTGAAAACGTTTCCGCTGATAAAAAAATATGGAAAAGCGTGGACGCGGGGCTGCGAAACAGTGTATGGGGAAGCTACGTCCGCGAAGTTTTTTCGGCTTCCCCGCCCACTAGCGATCGCGGACCGGAGGGACTTGGATCGTTGACGCAGGCCGATCCGAGATAGGAAAAAATCCTGATTCGTTTTCCCGTTTGCCGAGCGGAAAGGGTATGCCCTTTCCGAAGTGCAGCTCTGGCGCGCGTCGCTAGCCTCAATTTCTTGCAACGCGTGAAGTCAGGTGTTTTTGCGGCCTTTTTTTCGGGACGCAAAAAAGGATTTTTTTTGTCTTGTTTCTATACGGTTACATTTTCCCAACAAGAGCCCGCCGATTTCTTTGCCGATCCGGCGAATAATGTGTCACATTTCCCCGCGCCCCGGCGCCTCGAAAAACCGGATTCAATTGACGGATTGGCGCCCGCCTGCGCGGACGCCTCCAGCCGTCCGGCATGATTGGGCGCCTCCCGGAGAATCGAATCAACCCACCGGTATTTCAGGCCCGGCGCAATTCCCCAAGGCCTTACCAGTTGACGCATAAGCCGATGCGTCAACTGGAGTGCAAACCGGCCGCCGCGCCCGGCTTCGTACTACTAAGTCTAAATTATTATTACGCAGGGCATAAAATCTACACCGGCAGGCGGCGCCCGCCACGATGGACACGGATGTCGTATTACCGTAACATGAAAAGCCAAGGAGCATGCATGCGCCGTTTTGAGCAAAGCCCCGCCCTGACCACGCCCGAGCCCGAGCGCCGGCATAGCCCCGGACACGCCCATGGCCACGGCCATCGGCACGCCCCGGCAGCGCTGAGGGCCGCCGGGGGCGCGGCCAAGGCGTCCCCGCTCGACCCGGCGCTCGGCCGGGGGCCGCTGAGCCAACTCGATCCGCGCGTGAAGCTTTTGGCCGCGCTCGCCATGAGCCTGGCCACGGCCGCCTGCCGCACCGCGACCGGGGCCGCCTTGATGTGCGCGCTCGGCCTGAGCCTCGTCGCGCTCTCGGGCGTGACCTTACGGACCGCGCTCGGGCGCGCCGTCGCGGTCAACGTCTTTACCGCCTTCATGTGGGTGTTTCTGCTGTGGCGCGTCGAGTTCGGGCCCGGCGGGCCGCACTTCGCCCACCACCCCGAGGCCCTGGCCGTGGCCGTCCTGGTGACGCTCAAGATCAACGCCGTCTTCACCTGCCTGCTCGGCTGCCTAGGCTCGACCCGGCTCGACCGCGTGCTCCACGCCATGGCCCACCTGCGCCTGCCCGCCAAGCTGGTGGCCGTGTTTTTCCTGTTCCACCGCTACGTCCACGTCATCCACGGCGAATACACCCGGTTGCGCGCGGCCATGCGCGCGCGCTGCTTCACCCCGCGCTTTGACAGGCACACATACAAAAGCCTGGGCTATCTCGTGGGCATGATCCTGGTCCGGGCCTGGGACCGGGCGGAGAGGGTCTACGCGGCCATGCTCTGCCGGGGCTTCACCGGCACGTTCTGGCTGCTCGACCATTTCCACTGGCGCCGGCGCGACACCGCCTTCGGCCTGGCCGTGCTTTTCGCCCTGGCCGCCGTCCTGATCCTCGACGCCAGGCGGCCGCAATGGATATCGTAAGCCTCTCGGGCGTCGACTTCGCCTACCCCGGCGGCCCGCAGATCCTGCGCGGCCTGGATTTTCGCCTGAGCCAGGGCGATCGGGCCGGCATCGTCGGCCGCAACGGCGCGGGAAAATCGACCCTGTTCCGGCTGGCCATGGGACTGCTTCGGCCAACGCGCGGCGAACTGAGCTGCTTCGACAAGCCGCTCGTCAGCGAAAAGGATTTCCTAGCGGCCAGACGCCAAATCGGCTTCGTGTTCCAGGATTCCGACGACCAGCTATTCTGCCCGACCGTGTTCGAAGACGTGGCCTTCGGTCCCCTCAACCTGGGACTGGACCGGGAGCTGGTCAAACAAAAGGTGACCGGCGCCCTGGAGGCCCTGGGCCTTGGCGGCTTCGAGCGCCGGCTCGTCCACCAGCTCTCCGGAGGAGAAAAAAGACTGACCGCCCTGGCCGGAGTGCTGGCCATGGAGCCGCGCGCGGTCCTGCTCGACGAACCAAGCACCGGCCTGGACGACGACCACGCCGACCGCTTCGAGGCCATGCTGCTTGGCAACGTCCCGACCTTCGCCGTGGTCTCCCACGACCGCGACTTCCTGGCCCGCACCTGCAACAAACTCTACCTGCTCGACGACGGCCGCCTGACCGCGCTGCCCACCTAGCCCCGGGCCGTCTGGGGCTCCGCCCCAGACCCCCGCTGGGGGCGATAATCGCCCCCAGACCCCCATGGCAAGGGGCTCGGCTGAGCCCATTGCCGAGGGGGTCCGGGGGGGATCATCCCCCCCGGCGGGGGTGCAGGGGGCAGCGCCCCCTGCCGGAGGTGTAGGGGGCAGCGCTCCCTGCCGGGGCGGAATATTTTCCATTGACATCGCGCGGAAAAATCGGGTTATGCTGCGCACGATCGGATTTTTCCGTTCAACCGCCGGCAAAGGCGGCGAGCCGGGCGTCCCTCGCGGGGCGCGGGCTTGATCCAGGGGAGATCGTCATGAGAAAACTTCGGATCGTGTTGCCTGTCTTCATCGCGCTGGCGGCCCTGCTGCCCGCGCTCCGGACATCCGCCCAGACGCCGGGCGAGCCGCCCCCGGCGGAGCAAGGCGCGCAGAGGATGGCGTCGCGGGAAGAGTTGACTCAATTGCTCGCTCCCATCGCCCTGTACCCGGATCCGTTGCTGTCGCAAGTGCTCATGGCCTCGACCTATCCGCTTGAAATCGTCGAGGCCGACCGCTGGCTGCGCAAGCATCCTCGCCTCAAGCCAGACGCCCTGGACGCGGCGCTGCAAAGCCAGGACTGGGACCCAAGCGTCAAGTCGCTTTGCCATTATCCCCCGGTGCTGGCGGAAATGGACGCCAACCTCGCGCGCACGACCAGGCTCGGCAACGCGTTTCTGGCGCAACAACGCGACGTCATGGACGTCATCCAGGAACTGCGGCGCAAGGCCCGGCAACAAGGAACCCTGGCGGACTCCGCCAAAGAGCGGGTCGAGGTCCGCGATACGGCCGTCGTCATCGAACCGGCCCAACCCGGCGTGGTCTACGTGCCGTATTACAATCCGCTGGTCGTCTACGGACCGTGGTGGTATCCGGCCTATCCGCCCTATGTCTGGTTCCCCGGGATCGGCGCATCCTTCGGCCTGGGATTCAGCGCCGGTTTTTATGTCGGCCCGGCAATCGTCGGCTGGTCATTCTTCGACTGGCCCGCCTTCGCCGTCGGCGTCAATTACGGACTGGCCGTTCCGTTCGTCAGGGGCGGATATTTTGGCCGCGGCGCGGCCGCCAGGGAATTCTGGGCGCACGATCCGGTCCACCGGCGCGGCGTGGCCTACGCCAATGCCTATACGGCGCGGCGGTTCGGCCAGGGCGCGGCGCTGGCCGCGCCTTCGGGCGCGGCCAGGGGCTTTGCCGGGCCCGC
>JADFXV010000049.1 GCA_015233395.1 Desulfovibrionaceae bacterium | reverse complement strand
TGGGGTACCGACCACCGGCACCGGCGGCCATCCTCCCCCCGGGGGGAGGATGGCCCTCAGTCCAGCCCCAGCCCGTTATGCTTCAGTGACTAACATTGGGGTTGGTACATAAACTGGGGGCAGGTCATTGTCGCCGGCAACTTATAAGGCGGGGATAGCCGGAGCTTCCTTGGTCCTCATGATCAACGGAGTTGGCGAGAGAATTTTTTGGACTTGGAGACTTATGAGCACTATTCTTGATGTTTTCGGCAGAAAAATAAAAGCGTTGCGCAGAATCCACAAAATGACTCAAGAACAATTGGCGGTTCTCTCGGGGCTATCCATCCAATATGTTGGCGAAATAGAACGAGGACGGCGCAATCCGTCGCTCACGAGCGTCGAAAATTTAGCCAATGCCTTGGGACTCCCGATAGCCGAGCTGTTCAATCTGGAGGAGTTCAAGATGCCAACTGATAAGCAGCGGGAAATTCTTTCCCAGCTGATCGAGGAGGCCGATGAAAAACAGCTCGGAAAATTTTTTAATATGAGCCAGACATTCCTCCGGTAGTTGAACTCCAAACCCGACGCAGCGGACAACCCGAAGCGCCTTGCCCTTCATCCTGGCATTGCGAAACTCCCAGGCGCCCCATTCAAGCATGATCGCTCCGGTTGCATTTTTTCCCTCAATCACTCCACCGCCTCGCATGGGTCACCTTCCCGGCCTCCCCAAAACGTGGCTCTCCCCACTCTCCTGCCTCCCCGACCCCCTGCGCCAACACGAGCCAACACAACTGCCAATAAATAAATCTCCCCTGGCCCCCGAGATTCCCCTTGACTTCTCCCTCGATCTCGGCCAATTAATCCTCCCTTTGCTGGACCGTAGCTCAGGGGGAGAGCACTTGCTTGACACGCAAGGGGTCGGGAGTTCAAATCTCCCCGGTCCAACCACGGACTCAATGGGGAGGCGCTCGCGCCTCCCTTCGTCATTACGGAGTGATTCACGTGCAGGTCAGGGTTGAAGACAACGTCGTCGAAGCCGCCCCGGGTTCCACCGTGGCGGGCGCTTTGGCGCAGGCCTTAAGCGGCAAGCGCTTCAAGAACGCGGTGGCCGCCCGCTGCGGGGCCGCCCTGCTCGACCTTTCCGCAACCCTGCCGGACGACTGCGCCGAACTCGCCCCTGTCCCGGCCGACAGCCAGGAAGGGCTCGAAATCATCCGCCATTCGGCCGCGCACATCATGGCCGAGGCGGTCAAGAAACTCTTTCCCACGGCCCAGGTGACCATCGGGCCGGCCATCGAACACGGCTTCTACTACGATTTTGCCTACGAGCGGCCATTCACCCCGGACGACCTCGCCGCCATCGAGGCCGAAATGACCCGCATCGCCCGGGCCAACCACCCCTTCGCCTGCCGCCAGGTCTCCAAGGACGAGGCCAAGGCGCTGTTTGCCGGCCTGGGCGAACACTACAAGCTCGAAATCATCGAAGACATCCCGGCTGCGTCCGTCTCGCTCTACACCCAGGGAGGGTTCACCGACCTGTGCCGCGGGCCGCACATCCCGGCCACCGGATTTCTCACGGCCTTCAAGCTGCTCTCCGTGGCCGGCGCCTACTGGCGCGGCGACGAAAAACGGCCCATGCTCCAGCGCATCTACGGCACGGCCTTCGGCGACGCGGGCGACCTCAAGAAATACCTCGCCCGCCTGGAAGAGGCCAAAAAGCGCGACCACCGCAAACTCGGCGTGGCGCTCGACCTCTTCAGCTTCAGCGAAGAGGCCGGCCCGGGCATGGCCATCTGGCACCCCAAGGGCGAACTGGTGCGCACCATCCTGGAAGATTTCGAGCGCAAGGAGCATTTGAAGCGCGGCTACAGCCTCGTGCGCGGCCCGCAGATCCTCAAACGCGAAATGTGGGAACGCTCCGGCCACTACGACAACTACCGCGAAAACATGTATTTCACCGAGATCGACGAGCAGGCCTACGGCGTCAAACCCATGAACTGCCTGGCCCACATGCTGATCTACAAATCGCGCCTGCGCAGCTACCGCGACCTGCCGCTGCGCTACTTCGAACTCGGCGTGGTCCACCGCCACGAAAAATCCGGCGTGCTCCACGGGCTCTTGCGCGTGCGCCAGTTCACCCAGGACGACGCCCACATCCTGTGCCGGCCGGACCAGCTGCTCGCCGAAATCACCTCGGTCATCACCTTCGTCAAGGACGTGCTCGGCCTGTTCGGCTTTGAATTCGAGGCCGAACTCTCGACTCGGCCCGTGAAATCCATCGGCTCCGACGAGGACTGGGACCGGGCGACGCGCGCCCTGACCGAGGCCCTTTCGGCGCTGCATATGCCCTACGAAATCAACGAGGGCGACGGCGCGTTTTACGGACCCAAGATTGACATCAAGCTCAAAGATGCCTTAGAGCGCCGGTGGCAATGCGCCACGATCCAATGCGATTTCACCTTGCCGGAACGCTTCGATCTGGTCTATGTGGACCAAGACGGTTCGCGCCGCAGGCCGGTCATGCTGCACCGGGTCATCCTCGGCGCGGTGGAACGCTTTCTCGGCGTGCTCATCGAGCACGCCGCAGGGGTGTTTCCGACCTGGCTCACGCCGGTCCAGGCCAGGATACTGACCGTGACCGAGGCCCACGACGCCCACGCCGCCCATGTGCTTGACCGGCTCACCCAGGCCGGAATCAGGACCGAGGCGGACACGCGCAACGAAAAGCTCGGTTACAAGGTGCGCGAGGCGCAACTTGAAAAAATACCCTACCTGCTGGTGGTGGGGGACAAGGAATCCGAAGACGGCGGCGTCAATGTGCGCCAACGCGGCGGCAAGGAACTGGGCCTTATGAGTATCGACGAGACCATCGCCCTGATCCGAGCCGATTGCGAAGAACCCTTCAAACGCGGAGGATTGAGCTATAACTGCTGCCATTGAGCCCAGGCGAAACCGCCAGATTCGCGCCCGAGAGGTGCGGGTCATCGCCGACGACGGCGAACAGCTGGGAATCATCACCACCCTGGACGCCCTGGCCATCGCCATGGAACGAGGCCTGGACCTGGTCGAAGTGGCGCCGAACGCCGAACCTCCGGTCTGCCGGATCATGGACTTCGGAAAGTTCAAGTACCAGCAGCAAAAAAAGCAGCAGGAAGCGCGCAAAAAGCAGACCGTGATCCAGATCAAGGAGATCAAGGTCCGCCCGAAAACCGATGAGCACGATTTCCAGACCAAGCTCAAACATATCCGCCGCTTTCTCGAAGAGGGAGACCGCGTCAAGGTCTCGGTGTTTTTCAGGGGACGCGAAGTCGTCCACAAGGACCGGGGCGCCAATATGCTGGCGCGCATCGTCTCCGACCTGGGAGAGGCGACCAAAATGGAACAGGAGCCGCGCTTCGAAGGCCGCACCATGAACATGATGCTCGCCCCGGGCGTCAAAAAGATCAAACCAGCCGACGGAGCCAAGGAAGAACTCGCTCCCGAAGCGGTCGAATAACCGGAGGACCAGATGCCCAAACTCAAAACCAACCGCAGCGCCGCCAAACGCTTCACCGTCACCGGCAGCGGAAAGTTCAAACGCCGCAAACAAAACCTGCGCCATATCCTGACCAAAAAAGGACCCAAACGCAAACGCGGCCTCGGACAAGGCGCCATCGTCGATAAATCCAACGAAAAAGCCGTCCGCCACCTGCTGCCGTACGCGTAAAGAATTTTGGAAGGGGAGAAGATCGGGAGGGAACTTTTGTGAACAAAAGTTCCCTCCCGAACCCCCCTTCAAAAAACTTTGTAAGGGCTGGACGCGGCGAGAAAATTATTTCGGTGAAAGACGACACATAACTTTTAAAATTTTTGGGGATGGGGTTCGGGGAAGGACCTTTTTTTAAAAAGGTCCTTCCCCGATCTCCCCTCCACTCCCCTCCCAAAGGAGCATCCCATGCGGGTCAAACGCGGATTCGCCGCGCATCGGCGGCACAAGAAATATCTGGATCTGGCCAAGGGTTTTCGCGGCGCGCGCAGCGTGTTGTACGAGACCGCGCGCGAGACGGTCGAGCGGTCCTGGGCGTATGCCTACCGCGACCGCAAGGTCAAAAAGCGCGAGTTCCGCAAGCTGTGGATCATGCGCATCAACGCCGCCGCCCGAGAGCACGGGTTGTCCTACAGCGTGTTCATGCGCGGCCTGTCCCTGGCCGGCGTCGAGCTCAACCGCAAGGTTTTGGCCGAACTGGCGCTGACCGGCAAGGAGAGCTTCGCCGCGCTTGCCGCGATGGCCAAGGCGAAAGTGAGCGTCTGATGTCCGGGGGCCATACCCTCGCGACTGAAATCGAGGGCCTGGTAGGGGAGTGCGAATCGCTCCTTGGCCAGGCTTCCTCGTTTGAGGCCCTGGAAGCCCTGCGGGTCGAATTCCTCGGCCGCAAGGGGCGCCTGGCCGCGGTCATGTCCCGGCTGCCCGGGCTTGAGCCCGAAGAGCGCCGCCAGGCCGGGGCCGCGGCCAACAAGGTCAAGGATACGCTCGGGGCGCTGTATCTCAAGCGCCAGGACGCGCTTGCCCGCCAGGCCGAGACGGCCATGCTCGCCGCCTTCGACGCCACCCTGCCCGGCCGCGCGCCGGCGGCCGGCAGCCTGCATCCGATCACGATCGTCACCGGCGAAATCTGCACGGTTTTTCGCGAACTGGGCTTTGACGTGGTCACCGGCCCGGAGATCGAAACCGATTTCTACAATTTCGAGGCGCTCAATTTCCCGCCCGAACATCCGGCCCGGGACATGCAGGACACGCTCTACATCACCGACGCGACGCTCCTGCGCACGCACACCTCGCCCCTGCAGATCCGGACCCTGGAGTCGACCGCGCCGCCGGTCGCGGCCGTGGCCCCGGGCAAGGTCTACCGCCGCGATTCCGACCTCACCCACTCGCCCATGTTCCACCAGATCGAAGGCTTCCTGGTCGATCGCGAGGTCAGCATGGCCGATCTGCGAGGCGTGCTCACCTATTTTCTGCACGCCATCTTCGGCCGGGATACGCGGGTGCGCTTTCGGCCGAGCTTTTTCCCCTTCACCGAACCAAGCGCCGAGGCCGACATCTCCTGCGTGATCTGCGCCGGCTCGGGACACGCGGGGACGGACACCTGCCGGGTGTGCAAAGGCACGGGCTGGGTCGAAATTCTCGGCTGCGGCATGATCGATCCCAACGTGCTTGCCGCCGTGAACCTGGACCCCGAAGAATACAGCGGCTTCGCCTTCGGACTCGGCGTCGAACGCGTGGCCATGCTCAAATACGGCATCGGCGACCTGCGGCTGTTCTTCGAAAACGACGTCCGCTTCCTTGCACAATTTGCCTAGGGCAATAGGGGAGGAATCGGGGGAGGAGCCCTTTGTGAACAAAGGGTTCCTCCCCCGAACCCCCTCCTCCCAAAAACTTTAAAGTTTTTTGGGGGAAAGGGGTCCGGGGAAAACCCCCTTTTGTTCACAAAAGGGGGTTTTCCCCGGATTCTCTTCCCTCCACACGCCGCTGACGCGGCGGAGGCGTTATGCTTTTGAGTCTCAACTGGCTGCGCGAGTTCACACCGTTTGAGGGCGAGGCCCAGGTTTTGGCCGACCGGTTGACCATGCTCGGTCTTGAGGTCGAGGATATCAAGCGTCCTTTCGACGGCATTAAGGACGTGGTCGCGGGCCGGGTGCTCACGCGCGAAAAGCATCCCGAGGCGGACAAGCTATCGGTCTGCGCCGTCGACGTCGGCGGGCCGGAAGTTTTGCGAATCGTTTGCGGAGCGGCCAATGTGGCCGCCGGCCAGACCGTGCCCGTGGCTTTGATCGGAACCACCCTGCCCAACGGGCTTACGATCAAGAAAAGCGCCATTCGCGGCGTCGAGTCGTGCGGCATGATCTGCTCGGAGACCGAGCTTGGTTTTGCCGAAAAGAGCTCCGGGATCATGCTTCTGCCGGACGGCGTCCGCCCTGGCCAAAAGATCGCCCAGGCGCTTTCTCTCGACGAGGCGGTGCTCGAAGTGAGCGTCACGCCCAACCGGGCCGACTGCTTGAGCCACCTGGGCCTGGCCCGGGAAACGGCCACGGCGTTCGGGCTGCCGCTGGCGTCGCCGCGCGCGGCCGTGAGCGAGCACGGCCCCGACGCGGGCTCGCTCATCCGCATCGAGCTGCCCGAGCCGGATCTGTGTCCGGTCTACCAGGCGCGCGTCATCCACGGCGCGGCCATCGGCGAAAGCCCGCTCTGGATGCGCTTGCGGCTGCTCGCGGTGGGAGTTCGCGCCATCAGCAACGTGGTCGATTGCACCAACTACGTGCTTATGGAGCTTGGCCAGCCGCAGCACGCCTTCGACCTGGCCCTGATCGAGGGCGGGGTGATCCGGGTGTCGCGCGCCGCCGAGGGCCAGCGCTTCACCACGCTCGACGGCGTAGAGCGCGTCCTGACCGCGAGCGACGCCCTGATTTGCGACGGCGTCAAACCCGTGGCCCTGGCCGGGGTCATGGGCGGCGCCAATTCGGAAATCAACGACGCCAGCCGCGACGTGCTGCTCGAATGCGCTGTCTTCAACCCGGCGGTGATCCGCAAGACCGCCCGCCGCCTGGGCCTGTCCAGCGAAGCCTCGTACCGTTTCGAGCGCGGCGTGGACCAGCCAGGAAGCCTCACGGCGCTCAATCGCTGCGCCGGGCTGATCGCCGAAACCTCGGGCGGCCGCGTGCTGACGGGCATCGCCTCGGCGACCGCCTCGCCCTGGACGGAAACCAAACTGTCGTTGCGGCCTAAGCGCGCCCGCCGGATTCTCGGTTTGGAGCTGACGGACGAGTTCTGCCGCAAGACGCTGACCTCGCTCGGCTGCCGGGTCGAGGCGGCCAAGGACGCGCTCGCCGTGGCCGCGCCGCCCTACCGCCTGGATCTCACGCGCGAAATCGACCTGATCGAGGAAGTCGGCCGGGTGTACGGCCTGGACCGCATCCCGGCCAAATTGCCCAAGGTGGCCAAGGATCTGTCCACGGCCACGGCGGCGGCCTCGGAATTTCTCCTGTGGGCGCGGCTTCGGGCCTGGGCCAAGGGAGCTGGCCTGCGCGAGACCATCGGCTACAGCTTTGTCGGCGACAAGGACCTGGACCTGTTCGCCGTTGAGAGCGCGCCGCGCATCCCGGTGGCCAACCCGCTCTCCGAGGACCAGAACGTCATGCGTCCGGCGCTCGCCCCGGGGCTGCTTTTGGCGATGAAAAACAACATCGCCCAGGGCAACGCGTCGCTGCGGCTTTTCGAGCTGGCCAAGGTCTTCGCCAAAGACGCCGCCTCGCCGACCACGGCCAGGGAATCCGGCCGCCTTGGCATCGTGCTGACCGGCGAACGCTTCGCCGCCCCCTGGCCGAACCCGCGCGAAGACGCCGATTATCTCGACCTCAAGGGCCTGGCCGAACATCTTTTCGCTTCGCTTGGCCTTCCCGCCCCGGCGTTTGAGCGGGCCGCCGAACATCCCTGGCTTTCGCCCTGCGTCAATGTCACGCTCGCCGGTCGGGATCTGGGCCAGCTCGGCCGCATCCTGCCCGAGGTGGCCAGAGCCTACCACGCCCGCAAGGACGTCTGGTGCGCGGAGCTTGACGCCGACGCCCTGTGCGCCCTGCTTGCGGCCAGGCGCAACGCGTTCGCCGCGCTGCCCAAATTCCCGCCGGTGCGCCGCGACCTGACCGTGATCGCCGCCCAGGATATCGGCGCCCAAACGGTCATCGAGGCGGTCTGGTCCATCAATCCCAAGGATCTCGAAGAGGTGATCCTGGCCGACCTGTTCACCCCGGAAGGCGCCGCGCAACGCAACCTGACCCTGCGGCTGACCTACCGCGCCAAGGACAAGACCCTCACCGATCCGGAAGTCGACAAGACCCAGGCAGCGCTCATCTCCATCCTGACCGCCACATTGCCGGTCAGGGTGTAGGGAGGAAGATGCCGGGGGCGCAGCCCCCGGCGCCCCTGGTGCCCCTGGCGGGGGGGCAAGCGCCCCCCCGGACCCCCGCGTCGGGTGATCGTTGTATAACGAAAAAACGCCGTCCGGGTGGCCGGGCGGCGTTTTCAGCGGAACAACTCATTACAATAATGAGGGATTCCAAAGGGCGCAGCCCTTTGGCCGCCGGAGGCGCTAAAAAACCACTCAAGTCCCTCGTTACTGGCCGATTTCCTTGCTCACGCGGTTTTCCTGGCGGTTGAGCTTTTTTTGTTCCGCCTTGGTGATGTGGCCGCCGTGCTTCCTGGCCATGGCCTTTTCTTCTTCGCGGATCTTGCGGTCCTGCTTATGCAGTTTTCTGGCCTGCTCCGGGGTGATCTCCCCTTCCTTGACTTCCTTTCTGATCCGCTTGTTTTGATTCTCCAGCCGCTTGTTGACCTGCTCGCGCCGGGAATGATTCTCCTGCCACTGCGTTTCCTGCGCGCTCGCCACACCGACCGCGCCGGCCGCCAGAAGCGAAACCACGGCCGCCAGAACGATCTTCTTGCTCCAATTCAGATGCGACATTCTTGCCTCCTTCCCTTGTTTTCTTGCCTGTGAAAAAATCGATACGGTCACGCACAAATGACGTCGCCTGCCAACCTCGTGTTACGAACGTAAGTCTGAAACGGACATTTTCCCAGACGATCATCCGCCCGTCCCGCGCCCCTTTACGAATACGTCCATTCCGCACGCTCCGCAACCGGCGCAGTCGGCGGGCGCGCAGGCGGGCGTCGCCAGGCGCTCCTTGTAGCGCCGCCATTCGCGGAGGAGGTGGGCGCGGCTGACGCCGGTGTCGATGACCTCCCAGGGGAAGGGCCGGTCCTCGGGGAATTCTCGGTCGATGAAGGTCTTGTCGCCGGCCCAGGCGGCCAGGGCCTTGCGCCAGGAGCCGCCGTTTTCGAGCGCGAGCGCGGCCAGTTCGAAAGCGTCCTCCCCGCCCCGGCTGATGAGCCCCTGGACGCGGGCGGCCAGCGGCGAATCGTGCGTGACGCGCATTCCCTTGATCTTGGCGGCTGCGGCCTGGACGCGCTCGATGGCGGTTTCCAGTTGCGCCTGCGTGGCCATGGGCGCGAATTCCAGGGGAGTGAAGGGCTTGGGCACAAGCGAGCTGACGGCCACGGTGACGTGGCGGATGGATTTTTTGCCCCCGCCCGCCAGGCGCGCGACTTCGGCGACGCGCGCGGCCAGCGGGGCGAATTCGTCGTAGTCGGCCCCGGTCTCACCCGGCCAACCGACGATCAGATAGATTTTGAGATGATCGACGCCGTGCTCGGCGCACAGGCGCACCGCCCGCAGGAACGTTTCCTCGCTCAGGTGTTTGTTGGCGGCGTCGCGCAGTCTTTGGCTCGCCCCTTCCAGGGCGAGCGTGACGGTGCGCAGGCCCGAGCGGCGCAGGATGGCGAGCAGTTTTTCGGTCAGGCCGTCGGCGCGCAGCGAGGACAGGCCGTATTTGATTTTGCGTTCGCCAAGCCAGGCAAGCAGGACCGGCAGCTCCGGCCAATCGGTCAGGGCGGTGCCGACCAAGCCGATCTTGCGGGGCGCGGCTTCCAGGATGGCGTTCTTGATTTGCTCAAGGCTCGCCTGTCTGGGCGGCCGGTAGACGAAACCCGCGGCGCAGAAGCGGCAGGCGTGCGGGCAGCCTCGATTGGCTTCGATCAGGAACATGTCCGCGAACTGCGCCCGCGAACTCACGAACACCGAGGCCGCCGGGTCCGGCAGAGCGCCCGGCGCGCCGATTGTAACGACGCGCCGCACCGGCAGGGGACTTTGTCCCGGGACATAGACTCCTGGCCGGGCGGCCACGGAAGCGAGCAAGGCAGGCTTATCCGCGCCGGACTGTATTTTCTCCTTAACGGCGAGCATGAGCTCCAAAAATTCTTTTCCGGCCTCGCCGCAGAAGATCAGATCCAGCGCCCGCGCCAAAGGCGCGGGGTTGAGAAAGGCCAGCGGCCCGCCTCCCAGGACGAGTGGGAAGGCGGGCCGCCGGCGTTCGGGGAGGAGGAGACTGGCGATTTTGAGCGCCCGCGCCAAAGGCAGCAGGTCGAGTTCAAAGTTGATCGAGAAGGCCACCACCGGAAAAAGTCCGATGTCGCGGCCCGATTCCTCGCTTTCAAGCCGCGTCGCCTCCGGGGCGACATAAAAACGCTCCACGGCCAGGCCGGGGTGGCCGGAAAGCAGCCGGTAGACCGCCTGCCAGCCCAGGGTGGACAAGGCCAGGCTCGCCTCGCCCGGAAAGACGAGCGCGACCGGCAGCCTGCCCCCGAATTCCTCGGGCCTTTTCCTTTCTTCGCGCCCAGCCGGTTTCCCTTGGCGCCGCGTCGCTATCGGCGCTCTCCCGGGGTCGCTTCGAGTTCATACCCGTATTGCAATTCCATCCAGAACTCCGAGCCGACGTGGAAATAGGCGGCCAGGCGTTTTGCCGTCGCCGCGTCGATGGGACGGCGCCCGTCGATGATTTCCACCAGGAACTGCTCGTCCAGGCCGGTTTCCCGGCTGAGCGCCTCGGGCGAAAGCCCGAGGGGATCGAGAAAATCCTCGGCCAGGATCACGCCGGGATGCACGCATTCGTCGTCGAGTGTGGCGCAGGACATGGGACTACCCCCCTTGGCGTCAATCCGCCTGCATGCGGATGAACGACGGTATCTCGAAATCCTCTTCGTCGAAGATGAATTCCTCTCCGTTTCCGGCCTGGGTCTTGACGGACTTGACCGGTTGCGGCTCCCCGGTGTTTTTTTCATGCTGGTTGTACAGGTAGGGCGGCATCTGCAAGTCCCTGTTCGCCCGGGCGACGGCCTTTGCGGAGCGCGGCGTCTGGACCATGCCCTGGGGGCCGAGAGTCGGACGCGGCCGGATCATGCTCACCGGGGCCGGTTCGGGCTTTTTGGCGGCCTCCTGCTTGGGCTGCGCCTCCACTCGCGGCGGGGTCTGGCGCGCGCCGTCCTTTTCGATGCCGGTGGCGATGACGGTGATGCGCATTTCATCGCCGGCGTTGTCGTCGAAGACCGTGCCGAAGAAGATCTTGCACTCCGGATGCACGGCCTGGGTGATGGCGTTGGCGGCGACGTCCACCTCCTCGATGGTCAGGTCCGGGCCGCAGGTGATGTTCATGAGCACGCCCTTGGCGCCGTCGATGGTCACGTCTTCGAGCAGCGGACAGGTGACGGCCTTGGTGGCGGCCTCTTTGGCGCGCGATTCGCCCCGGGCGCTGCCCACGCCCATCATGGCCAGGCCCATCTCGCCCATGACCGCCTTCACGTCGGCGAAGTCCAGATTGATCAGGCCCGGAACCATAATCAGGTCCGAGATGCCCTTGACCGCCCAGAACAGGACTTCGTCGGCCTTCTTGAGCATCTCCAGGAACGAGGCCTTTTTGGAGGCCAGCGCCAGGAGACGGTCGTTGGGAATGGTGATGATCGAATCGACCACCTCGCGCATGGCGGCCACGCCCCGGTCGGCCTGGGACAGGCGGCGGCGGCCCTCGAAATAGAACGGCTTGGTGACCACGCCCACGGTCAGCGCGCCCATTTCCTTGGCCACCTGGGCGATGACCGGCGCCGCGCCCGTGCCCGTGCCGCCGCCCATGCCGGCGGTGACGAAGACCATCTCGCATTCGCCGATCGCTTCGCGGATGGCGTCGACGCTTTCCAGCGCGGCGTCGCGACCCTTGTCCGGTTCGGCGCCGGCGCCCAGGCCCTTGGTCAATTGCTCGCCGAGCTGGAGCTTGAAATCGGCCTTGGATTTGTTCAAGGCCTGCACGTCCGTGTTGGCGGCGATGAACGTCACCCCCCGGAGCGACGAAAAAATCATGTTGTCGACCGCGTTGCCCCCGCCCCCTCCAACGCCCACGACCTTGATTCTCGCGTTGGAGCCTTCCTCGATTTCTAAGTAGTCCATGTCTGATCTCCCCCTTGCGCTCTCGTCCTTTAGGCAATTTCCCCGAACCGTTTTACGTCACGTCCACGAACCATTTGCGCATCCTGCCGAGGATGCGGTTGAACACGTTCTCGTCGCGAATGCGAAACCGCTTTTCCACGCCTTCCTTTTCCGCTCCGTACATGAGCAGTCCCACCGCCGTGGCGAACTTGGGACTGTTGACCACGTCGCGCAGCCCCCCCACCCGCATGGGAAAGCCGATGCGCGTGGGCAGGTTGAAAATCTGCTCGCCCAGATCCTGAATCCCCGCCAGCAGCGCCGTGCCGCCGGTCAGAACCACTCCGGCGGCGATCAGGTTCTTAAAGCCCGAACGGATGAGCTCCTGGTCCACCAAGGCGAGCATTTCCTCGGCCCTCGGTTCGCAGATCTCGGCCAGCACCTGGCGCGACAGGCGCCTGGCGTCGCGCCCGCCGACGCTGGCCACCTCGATGATCTCATCGGGCCTGACCAGGTCGGCCAGGGCGCAGCCGTACTTGATCTTTATTTTTTCCGCGCTGGCCATGGGCGTGCGCAGGCCAAAGGCGATGTCGTTGGTCAGGTTCGTGCCGCCGAGCGCCAGCACCGCCGTGTGCTTGATCGAATCGTTGGAGAACACGGCCAGGTCGGTGGTGCCGCCGCCGAGATCCACCAGAGCCACGCCGATCTCGCGCTCCTCGTCGGTGAGCACGGCCTTGGAGGAAGCCAGGGCTTCGAGCACGATGTCGGCCACGTCCAGGCCCGAGCGGTGGCAGGAGCGGATGATGTTCTGGGCGCTCGTGACCGCGCCGGTGACGATGTGGACCTTCACTTCCAGGCGCACCCCGGCCATGCCCAGCGGATCGGCGATGCCGCGCTGGTCGTCGACGATGAATTCCTGGGGCAGGATGTGGATGACCTCGCGGTCCAGCGGTATGGCCACGGCCTTGGCCGCGTCGATGGCCCGCTCCACATCCTTGGGTCCGACCTCGCCGCCCTTGACGGCGATCACCCCGTGGCTGTTGAAGCCCTTGATGTGGCTGCCGGCGATGCCGGCGTACACCGAGCGGATCTCGCAGCCTGCCATGAGTTCGGCTTCCTCGATGGCCTTCTTGATCGAGGTCACGGTCTGCTCGATGTTGACCACCACTCCCTTGCGCAGTCCCGTCGAGGGACTCGTGCCGATGCCCACCACGTCCACGCCCTCGGGCGACAGTTCGCCCACCACGGCGCAGATTTTGGTGGTGCCGATGTCCAGTCCGACTACCAGTTCTGATTTAGCCATCCCGCTCCCCCGCGGTTTATGTTACGCTGTGCCGCGACCTGCGCCGCGCCGTGCATCGGTATCGCGATCCCGGCCTTGGCCGGAAAATTTCCTCAGTTCCCTTTCTTCTCCACCCAGACCTTGTCCGAAAGCGAGCTTACGACCCGCGACTGGTCGAGCTCGCCGCGCCGGACGAGGTCCGCCCAGACGATGGAAAGCCGGCTCACGCTTTGCCGGAAATTATCCACCGCCAGGCAGACCGTGAGATCGCGGTCGAGCAGGCGCACTTCCAGGCCGCTGCCCCAGGACAGGCGCAACCAGGCCACCTTGTCCATGGAAAACGGCAGGCCGCCCTCCGCGCCCACGCGCGCAAGCTCGCGCAACAGGCCCAGATGCTTTTCCATGCCCGCCTCGACTTCGAGCTGCGGCAGGGATTCGAACTTATCCGCTTCGATCTTGTCGATAATGCGGCCGTCGGCGTCGGCGTAGTAGAGATTGTCCTGGTACTGCATCCAGTAGGTCGGGGCGCGCTCGCCGATGGCGATCTTGATCTGCCGCGGCAAGATCCGGCGCACCGACACGGCCCCCACCCAGGGATGGCGCGAGAGCGCCGCTTCGACCTTGCCGATGTTGATGGCCAAAATGTTCTGTCCTTCCTCGATTCCGGCCAGGGCCAGCACCTGCGGGGCCTTGAGCCGTTCGATGCCGGTAATTTCGATCCCCTGCACCGCGAAATAATTGAGGCTGGTGATCCAGCGGTACCCGGCGAGCAGCCCCACGGACACGGCCGCGAGCGACACGGCGATCAGCCCGAGCGTAATCAGCTTGGCGAGAGTGGCCCAAACGGGCGGCCCGTCGCGCCGGACGCCGCGCTTACGCACCGGGCGCTCATAGCGCGCGCCCTTGTTGCGGCCTGTCTTGGCCAACGACTTCTCGATCGTCCCCTGCTTGCCCCCCTTGGGGGTGTAACCGGGAGAGCGGCTGTTTTTCGCGCGCCCGGAGGAACGGGTAAGTCCAGGTAAGATTCTCACGGCGACGCTCACCCCACCGTCCTCACTTCCAGTTCCAACTCCAGGCCGCAGGCGCCTTTCACCGCCTCCCTGGCGGCAGCAATGAGCTCGGCGGCCTGAGACGCGGTTCCCCGGCCCAGATTGACCATGAAATTGGCGTGGAGTTCGGAAAAAGCCATGTCGCCCTTGCGCAGTCCCTTCAGCCCGGCCCGGTCCATCAGTTTGCCGGCGCTTTCCCCTTGCGGATTCTTGAAAATGCAGCCCGCCGTGGGCTTATCGAGCGGCTGGGAGGCCTTCTTTTTTTCGATGGCTTCGGTGAAAGCCCGCATGGCCGCCTCGGGCGAAGTTTTCGACAGTTCCAGCTCGGCCTCGAAGACGATGAAAAACTCGGCGCGGTCGCGCAGGGCGAAACTTCGGTAGCCGGTCGTGTATTCGCCGGGAACGATGCGCCTGAGTCCGCTTTCCGGCGACCAGACCACCAGGCCGGTCAGCACTCCGGCCATCTCGCAACCGTACGAGCCGGCGTTCTGGGCCACGGCGCCGCCGACGCTGCCAGGGATCCCGGCCAGCCCCTCCAGGCCGGACAGGCCGTGGCGCAGGCACCAGGCGATCACTTTTTGCAGGCCGACGCCGCCGGCGACCCGGACCCGGACCTTGCCGCTAAGCGTCTCGCGGGTGATCAATTCCTTGCCTTGCCTGGGCAGGCTGACCACGACCAGGCCGAGCTGGCCGTCGGCGGCCAGAATGTTGCTGCCCCGGCCGAGCGTCAGCGGGCGTCCGCCGTACTCCTCCAGGGCCGCCTCCAGGTCGTGGGCGTCTTCGGGGCGCTCCAGGATGAGTTCGGCAATGGTCTTGCCCCCGCAGCGCAGGCTGGTCCGCTCGCTCATCATGGGTCCGTCCAGTACGACAATGGCCACGTTATTCCCCCGCCAGGTAGCGCGTTCCGACTTGCCAGACGTTGCCCGCGCCCATGGTGATGAGCACGTCGCCCTCGCGCAGGACCCCGGGCAGGGCCGCGACCACGGCGTCAAAATCCGCGAAATAGCTCACCTTGGCCTTGCCCACCTGACGGATGCCCTGGGCCAGGCTTTCGCCGGAAACACCCGGAATGGGGGCTTCCGAGGCCGGATAGATCTCGGTCAAAAGAAGAACGTCCACCTCGTCGAAGGCGCGGCAGAATTCGCCGAAAAGCGCCTTGGTGCGGGTGAAGCGGTGCGGCTGGAAGACCATGACCAGCCGCCTGCCGGGGAAACAGGCAGCGGCCGTGCGGACGGTGGCGGCGATCTCGGCCGGATGGTGGCCGTAGTCGTCGATCACGGTCACGCCGCCGGCCTCGCCCTTGCGCTCGAAGCGCCTGCCCACTCCGGCGAACTTGGCCAGTCCGGCCAGGACCGCCTCGCGGGGCAGATCGGCCTCGACGGCCACGCCGATGGCGCCCAGGGCGTTGAGCACGTTGTGGCGGCCGGGATGGTTAAGCGTCACCTCGCCCCAGGGCTTGTTGTCCAGAAAAACCTTAAAGACGCTCACTTCGCCGCTGGACACGACAACCCCGCGAAGGCGGTTTTTCTCGCCGAATCCGTAAGTCAGGCAGGGCCGGTTGATTTGCGGCAAGAGCCTGGCCACGCCCGGATCGTCGCCGCAGACCACATCCACGCCGTAGAAGGGAACGCTGTTCAAAAACTTGGTGAAGCTTTTGTCGATGGCGGCCAGGTCCGGATAGAAATCCAGATGGTCGGCGTCCACGTTGGTGACCACGGTCATGATCGGGGACAGGCACAGAAAGGAGCCGTCGGATTCGTCGGCCTCGGCGATCAGGTATTCGCCCTCGCCGAGCAGCGCGTTGGCCCCGTAGCTGTTGAGCCGGCCGCCGATGATGACGGTCGGGTCGAGCCCGGCTTCGGTGAAGATGGCCGCGAGCAGCGAGGTGGTGGTGGTCTTGCCGTGGGTTCCGGCCACGGCGATGCCGGTGCGCAGGCGCATGAGCTCGGCGAGCATCTCGGCGCGCGGGATGATCGGGATCGCCCGCTGCCTGGCCTCGACCAGCTCGGGATTGCCGGCGGCGATGGCCGTGGACTTGACCACGACGTCGGCCGCGCCCACGTTTTCGCGGCCGTGGCCGATGAAGATGTTCGCGCCCATGGTTTTAAGCCGCTTGACGGCGGGAGACAGCGACAGGTCCGAGCCCGATACGTTGTAGCCCCGGTTCAGGAGCACCTCGGCGATGCCGTTCATGCCCGAGCCGCCGATGCCCACCATGTGGATGTTGCGGATCTTGGTGCGCATCTTGCCCGCGACCGCCTGTTCTCTGGTTTGGCTTGTCATTGCGCGCTCCCCGCAGCCTTTCCGGCCAGGCCGAGCAGCCGCTCGGCGATATCCCTGGCGGCGCCCGGCCTGGCCTGCGCCTTGGCCGCCGCGCCCATGCGCGACAATTGCTCCCGGTTTGCAAAGAGTCGCAGCACGGCCGCGGCGAGCACGTCCGGCGTGCAATTCTTCTGTTCCAGGGTCAGGGCCGCGCCCGCTTGTTCCAGATACCGGGCGTTGCCCAGTTGATGATCGTGGGCAGCGAAGGGAAAGGGCACGAGCAGCGACGGCTTTCCGGCCACGGCCAGCTCCGCCAGGGTCGAGGCCCCGGACCTGGCCAGCACCAGATCCGCCCAGTCGAAGGCGAAGGCCATGTCGTCGATGAAGCCGGTGACGCGGGCCGCGACGTTTTTGCCGCCGCCGTAGCCGGCTCGCATTCTTTCCAGGTCGGCGCCGCCGGTCTGGTGCCACAGGCTCACCCCGGCCTTTTCCAGGCTCGGCCAGGCGGCCAGGACCAGGTCGTTGACCGCGCGCGCGCCCTGGCTTCCGCCAAGGACAAGCAGGTTTAAGCCGCCCTTGTCCAGGGCCGGGTTTTTCGCCAGCCCCAAAATATCCTTGCGCACCGGATTGCCCGTGCGTTCGACCTTGCGCGCGCTGAAGGCCCGGGTCTCGTCGGGGTAGGCGGTGAAGACCGCGTCCACGAATCTGCCGAGCAGGCGGTTGGCCCGGCCGGGAACGCAATTTTGCTCCTGGACGGCGCAGGGCACGCCGAGCAGGGCCGCCGCCAGGGTGGGACAGACGGCGGCGTAGCCGCCGAAACCGGCGACCACGCTTGGCTTGAAGGCGCGCACGACGCCAAGCGCGGTGAAAAGCGCTGCGCCCATCTGCAAGAGCGCCACGGCCCCGGCCGCGCCGCGTCCGATGATCCCGGCCACCGGCAGGGCGGTGAATTCGAGCCCGGCCTTTTTCGCCAGGCCGCCCTCGGGCCCCTGGCCGCCGACGAACAGGATGCGCGTGGCGGCGCTTATTTCGCGCAGGGCCTCGGCCACGGACAAGGCCGGAAAGATGTGGCCGCCGGTGCCGCCGGCCGCCAGGATCACGCCGGTTTGCGCGCTCACGAGACCCTCCCGCGCGAGAGGTTGAGCAGCACGCCGACGCACAGGAAGCTGCCGATCAGGCTCGATCCGCCGTAGCTCAAAAAGGGCATGGCCACGCCCTTGGGCGGCACGCAGCCCATGACCACGGCCAAGTTGAGCAGAAAGCCGAGGGCCAGGACCAGGGTCATGCCATAGGCCGTGAACCGGTCGCGCAGGTCGTCCTGGGCGAGCGCGATCTTGAAACCGCGAAACAGGATCACGGCGATGCAGATCAGGACCACCGAGACGCCGACAAAGCCGAGTTCCTCGCCGATCACGGCCATGATGAAATCGTTGTGGGCTTCGGGCAGGAAAAAGAGCTTTTGCTTTCCTGCCCCGAAACCCGCGCCGGTGATCTGGCCCGCGCCGAAGGCGTAGAAGGACTGGACCAGCTGGTAGCCGACCTTTTGCGGGTCCTTGAAGGGATCGAGAAAGGCCAGCCAGCGCGAGAGCCGGTAAGGCGACTGGATCACGAGCAAGGTCACGGCCGCCAGGCCGAACAGCGCCGAGGTGGCCAGATACAGAAGGCGCGCCCCGCCGACCAGGCTCATGAAGAAAAAAAGCAGCCCCAAAAAGACCGCGCCGCCGAGATCGGGTTGGACGACCAGGATCAGGCACAAAAAGCCGGTCACCATGACCGGCGGGATAAATCCCACGCTGAAGGATTTGATCAGGTCCTGCTTCTGGCTGAAGAAATAGGCGAGATAGAAGACCAGCGCCACCTTGGCGAATTCCAGGGGCTGCAAGGCGATCGGCCCCAGATGCAGCCAGCGCCGCGCGCCCCCGGCCTTGACCGAAAAAGGCGGCACGAGGGTGAGCACGAGCAGGCCGACGATCACCGCCAGCCACAGGTAGATCGGCGAATACATGGTCTTGCGCGGCATGAAGGCGAACACGGCCATGGCCGAAAGCCCGACGAGCGAAAAAAAGGCCTGCTTCTTGAAGAAATAGTATTTGTAATTCATGACCTTCTCGGCCATGACCCCGCTGGCGGAAAAGACCATGACCAGTCCCAGGCCGGCCATGAGCAGGGCGGCCATGAGCAGCCAGTAGTCGTAGCGCGCCTTGGCGGACCGGCCCGAGGCCTGGGAAAATCCCGCGTCGGCGACGGCGGCGGCGCTTCTCATCGCTTGTCCTCCCCGGCCCGCTCCGGCAATTCCCGGAAAATGCGCTTGAAATCGTCGCCCCTGGCCTTGTAGCCGCTGTACAGATCGAAACTGGCCGTGGCCGGGGAAAGCAGCATGGTCTCGCCGGGCTTTGCCTGGCCGTAAAGCCGTTTGACCGCGCCTTCGAGCGTGGGCTCCCAGAAAAGCGGCAACGCGCCGGCCCAGGCGGCCTCGAAAATCTCGCGCGAGGCGCCAAACAGCCCGGCCGACTTGACCCGCGCGCGCAGCAAGGGGGTAAGCCCTTCCAGGTCGCCGCCCTTGAACACCCCGCCCGCGAGCAGCCGCACCGGCCGGTCGCAGCTTTCGATCGCCGCGCGCAGGGCCTCGACCGTGGTCGCCTTGGAATCGTCGATGAATAGAACCCCGCCCTTCTCGCCCACCCGCTCCAGGCGGTGCCCGGCCGGAACAAACGAGGCCATGGCTTGGCCGGCGGTCTTTTCGTCCACGCCGAAATGGGCGCACAAGGCGTACGCGGCCTCCATGTTCGCCTGGTTGTGGACGCCCGGCAGGCCCGGCGCCTCAAAACGGCCCCGAGGCGCGAAATACACCGTGCGCGCCCGGGTGAACGGGGTCTTCGACAAAACCTCGCGCATGTCTTCGGGCGCGACCGCCAGATCATCCGGAGTCTGGTTGACGAAGAGCCGCAATTTGGCCGCCAGGTACTCGGCCATGTCCGCGTGGTAATCCAGGTGGTTGGCGGAAAAATTGAGCAGCGCCGCAGCCTGGGGACGGAAGGTGGAAATGTTTTGCAACTGAAAGGAACTCACTTCCAGGACCAGCGCGTCGGCTTTTTCGCCGCGCAGCACATGCTCGCTCAGCGGCGTGCCGATGTTGCCGCCGGTGAAGACTTTTTTCCCGGCCGCCGCAAGGATCGCCGAGGCGAGCATGGTGGTGGTGGTCTTGCCGTTGGTGCCGGTGATGGCCAGGATAGGCTCGCTCGTGAAGCGCGAGGCCAGCTCCAGTTCGCTGACGAGTTCGGCGCCGGCGGGCATCAGATGGGCGAGTTTCGCGGCCGGGATGCCCGGGCTGATCGCCACCAGGCGCGCGCCTTGAAAATCCTCGGCCGTGTGCTCGCCCAGGCGCACGGCGATGCCCAGCGCCGTCAGCTCGCTTTCGAGAGCGGCGTCCACGGCCCCGGGATTGACGTCCAGCAGCCTGACCCGCGCCCCGCGCGACGCCAGCAGCCGGGCGGCGGCCAGGCCGGAAGCGCCCGCGCCCAGGACCACGGCCGCAAGGCCCTTGACGCCGGTATGGTTCGCTGGACTGCGCACTTTTTTCCCCTACCGCAATTTGAGCGTGGACAGAGCCACGAAAGCGAACAGGATCGATAAAATCCAGAATCGGATGATGATCTTCGATTCCGGCACGCCCTTGAGTTCGAAATGGTGGTGCAGGGGGGCCATGCGGAAGATCCGCTTGCCGCCGCTCATCTTGAAGAAACCCACCTGGAGGATGACCGAAAGGGTCTCGATGACGTACAGGCCGCCGACCAGGACCAGAAGAAGCTCCTGTTTGCAGAGCACGGCAATGAAGCCGAGCACGCCGCCGAGCGACAACGAGCCCACGTCGCCCATGAACACCTGGGCCGGATAGGCGTTGAACCACAAAAAACCGAGCCCGGCCCCGACCAGCGCGCCGCAGACCACCGTCACCTCGCCGACTCCCGGCACGTACATCACCTGCAGGTAGCGGGCGATCTGGATGTGCCCGGCGACATAGGTGAACAGCGAAAACATGCCGGCGGCCACGACCATGGGGCCGATGGCCAGGCCGTCGAGGCCGTCGGTCAGGTTCACCGCGTTGCTCGCTGCGATCATGACCAGAACCGCAAACGGCAGATACCACCAGCCCAGATCCGGCTGGATATGCTTGAAGAACGGCAGCGAAAGCTGGGTGGAGTAATTGACGTCGAGCAGGAGCAGGGCGGCCGCCGCCGTGGCCACCAGAACCTGGCCGCAGAATTTGGCCCTGGCCGAAAGCCCTTTGTTATGCTTCTTGACCACCTTGAGATAGTCGTCGACAAAGCCGACCGCGCCGAAACCCACGAAAACGAAAAGCGAAAGCCAGATCTGATAGTCGCCCAGATCGCCCCAGAGCAGCACCGAGATCACCACCGCCAGGCCGATGATCAGCCCGCCCATGGTCGGCGTGCCGGCCTTGCAGCGGTGGGCGGCCACGTCCTCGTTGATGTGCTGCCCGCACTTGATTTTGGTCAGCCAGGCGATGACCCGGGGACCGAGCAGAATGCAGATCAGAAGGGCCGTGAGAAAGGCGTAGATCGAACGGAAGGTGATGTAGCGAAATACGTTGAAAACGCTCGCGAAATTGGTCAGGGGGACGAGCAGGCCGTAGATCATGCGCGCTCCCTCGTCGCCATTTCCGCCACGGCGGCCAGAAACTTTTCCATGCCAAGCGACCGCGAGCCCTTGAACAGCACCACGCCCCTGGTCAGGCCAAGCCCGGCGAAAAGCCCGGCGAACTCGGCGGGACTGCCGACCGGCGCGAACGCGCCCCGGTATCCGGCTTCGGCCAGACCGGCGGCGAGTTCCCCGGAATGTTCGCCGTGGAAATAGACCGCCAGGCAGTCGCTCCCGGCGATCGCCGCGCCCAGTTCCCGGTGGCGCGCGGCCGCCTCGGCCCCGAGTTCGCGCATTTCGCCGAGCACCAGCACGAGCGGACCGCCCGCGGCGCGCTCGGCTGCGGCTGCGATGGAGCGGGCCATGGACAGGGGATTGGCGTTGTACGTGTCGTCGATGAAGGTCAGTTCCCCGGCGCAGATCGGCCGAAACCGCCCTCCCGGGATCGTCAGGGCGGCCAGGCCGGCCTCGACGTCGCCCGCTTTTACTCCCATGAGCAGGGCCGCGCCCGAGGCGGCGGCCAGGTTTTCGGCGGCGTGCTCGCCGCAAAAAGGCAGTTTCAACTGGCCTTCGTCCCCGTTAAGGCGCACCCTGAAGCGGCTGCCGGTGCAATTGGCCCCCAGGTAGGCGGCGAAAAAGCGCGCCGAGGGATCGGCGGCGGAAAAAGCGACGGCGTTTGGATGCAGGCGCGTCACCGCGTCCCAAAGTTCCGGATAATCGCGGCTGGCCAGCACTTTGCCCCCCGGGGCGATCAGTCCGGCCAGGGCGGCCTTGGCCCTGGCCACCCCGGCCAGGTCGACGAGCCCGTCGAGATGGGCCGGGCCGATGTTGACGATCACGGCCAGATCGGGCCTGGCGATGCGCCCGAGTTCCTCCATGTCGCCCGGCCGGCTGACGCCGAGTTCAAGCACCCAGATTTTGGCCGTTTCCGGACAGGCCAGCATCGACAGCGGCAGGCCGAGCTGGTTGTTGTAATTTCCCTTGGTGCCGGCGACGGCGAAGCGCAGGCCCAAAATGGCCAGGATCATTTCCTTGACGCTCGTCTTGCCGGCCGTACCGGTCACGGCCACCACCCTGGCGCCGGCCTTCTCCCGCCAGGCGGAAGCCAGGCGGCCAAGCGCGGCCGCAGCGCTTTCGACGACCAGAACCGGCGCTTTGCCCGCGAGTTCGGGCAATTCGCGCTCGGCGAGCACTACGGCGGCTCCGGCGCGCACCGCCGCGGCCGCGAAATCGTGGCCGTCGGCGCGCTCGCCCCGGATGCAGGCGAACAGCGAACCGGGCGCGACGGCGCGCGAATCCATGCCCGCGCCGCGCACGAGCCGGTCCGGGTCTGCGAGACCGGCAGGCCGCGCGCCCACGGCGCGCGCTATGGCGGCCAGGGTCATCAGCATGCCAGAATCTCCCGGATCACGGCCCCGTCGTCAAACGGCGAGCGCACTCCCTGTATTTCCTGGTAATCTTCGTGTCCCTTGCCCGCGACCAGCACCGCGTCGCCCGGCCGGGCCGCTTCCAGGGCCATGGCGATGGCCGCCTTGCGATCGGTTTCGACGATCAGATTCTTGCAGGCGCCAAGACCTTCGATGACGTCCTCGATGATCGCCTCCGGCTCCTCGAAGCGGGGATTGTCCGAGGTCAGCACGGCCAGATCGGCGACAGCGGCCACGGCCGCGCCCATGAGCGGACGCTTGGTCCTGTCGCGGTCGCCGCCGCAGCCGAAAACCACGATCAGCCGTCCCTGGGTCAGGGGTTTTAGGGCCGCCAGCACGCTTTGAAGCGCGTCCGGGGTGTGGGCGTAGTCCACGAAAACGTCCAGGCCCCGGTGGTTCTTGATCCGCTCAAGCCTGCCCGGCGCGCCGGCGGCGCCGGAGAGCTCCGTCAGATCGGAAGGGGCCAGGCCCATCAGCAGGCCCACGGCCTGGGCGGTGAGCAGATTGGCGGCGTTGTGCGCCCCGATCAGGGGGCTGACCACGGTCCAGCGCTCGCGCCCGAAACTCGTCTCCAAAGCCAGCCCTTTGATGCTGCTCTTGACGATGCGCCCGCGCAGCATCTTGACGCACCCGGCCGGTGGGTCGGAAAGACCGTAGGCCATGGCCCCGGGCAGATCGGCCAGGAGCCTGCGGCCGTAGGGATCGTCGCAGTTGATCGCCGCCGGCTTGTCCGGGCCGGGATAGCCGGTGAACAGCGAGGCCTTGGCGGCGAAGTAGGCTTCCATGTCGCCGTGGTAGTCGAGGTGGTCCTGGGTGACGTTGGTCAGGGCGACCGCGTCGAAGGCCAGCCCGGCCACGCGCTTCTGGGCCAGGGCGTGGGAGGAGACCTCCATGATCGCGACTTCGGTTCCGGCCTCGGCCATTTGGGCCAGCAATTCATGCAGGCGCAGGCAGCCGGGGGTGGTCAGGGGCGCGCGTTCGTCGTGGCCGGGCCAGCGGTAGCCGACCGTGCCGATGACGCCGGCGCGCCGGCCGAGCGCGAAAAAGAGGCGCTCCAGGAGATAGGCCGTCGTGGTCTTGCCGTTGGTGCCGGTGAGGCCGATGAGTTTGAGGCCGCGCCGGTTGGCGCCGAAGCGGGCCTTGGCCAGTTCGCCGAGGGCCGCGCGCGCGTCTTGCGTCTTCACTGCCTGGATTTGGCCGCCAAAGAATGTTGCGTCGCCCGCGTCATGCACCACATAAGCGGCCCCGGCCTCCACGGCTTGCGGAATATGGCGCGCTCCGGCCTCGCCCACGGCGACGAAGATGTCGCCCGGGCCCACGGTCCGCGAGTCGTCGCGGACGCTTACGCCCTGGCCGGCGAGCCGGGTGAGATTTTTCAGCGCTGCGTCCACGGCCGCGTCCTATGATTGCCTGGCCAGCCACAAGGTGACAGGCTGGCCGTTGTCGGTTCCGGGCCAGGGTTGCCCCGGCTCCGGGCTTTGTTTGGTGACCGTCAAACCCTGTCCCTTGAGCGCCGGCATCAGGCCTTTTTGCGCCAGGATGCCGACCGCCTGGCGCAGCGGCAACCCGACCAGATTCGGCACCGCGCCTTCGCGCGCCGGGCCGGACTTGCCTTGGGCCGGGACCGGACAGGCTTCGCCTTGGGTCTGGGAGACGAGCTGGACCTGGGC
>JADFXV010000048.1 GCA_015233395.1 Desulfovibrionaceae bacterium | reverse complement strand
GCCGGCGCCGGCGGCGAAACGAAGCCTGGCCAGGCTCTCAAGCCTGCCGAGCGCGTCCGCCAGGCCGCCGCGTTCGTCGAGCAGCCCGCGCAGTCCGCTCGCGTCCAAGGCGGCGATTTCGCCTTCATGGGCGCGCCGCAGGGCGCTTGCGCGCTCGCGAATGGCGGCCGCGCGGGCCTGAAACGCCTGGCCTGCGTCTTCGGCGGCGCATTCGTCCAATTCGCCCAATTCCCAGCGGACGCCGGTTAGCCTCATGGGCGCGATGCGGCTAGTCCAGCCCGGCGAGCAGGGTCTCGATGTCCGCGCGGCGTTTCAGGGCGGCAAGCCAGGTTTCGGGGACGGCCCGCATGCCGAGCCTGGCGCCGAGCAGCATGCCCAGCGCCAGGTTGCGCGCGGCGGAGTCGCCCCCGGCCATGACCGAGGCGACAAGGGCGCCCTTGAGGTCGTTTTCGTAACTGGCGGCGATTTGGATGACGCTCGGGAAGGCGTGGTCCAGATGGCAGGACTGGCCGAAGGCGGCCACGGTGCTGACGGTGTCCTTTCCGGCGGCGGCCAGGCCGAGGTCGACGAGCGAGGCCAGTTGGGCGTCGCCCGCGCTCGCCTTGGCCAGCGAAAAGGCCTCGCGGATGTCCGCGCCGTCGAGCAGGGCGGTTGCGGCCCGGGCCAGGAAGCGGGCGGCCTCGACCACCTGGGGCGTATTGTGGGTCATCTGGGTCTGCAAGCTGGCGGAGCGCAGCAGGGAGTCCAGGTCGTTGCGGTAGAGATACACCAGCGGGGCGATGCGGGCCGCGCCCGCCAGGTCGGTGGACCGGCTGCCGGATTCGGCCGGCCCCCAGCCGGCGGCGAACTGGCTCAGCGTGTTTTTTGTGGCGTTGTCCAGGTAGCCGGCGTATCCGTCGAAAAGCGCTCGCCAGCGGGCGGCGAAGTCGTCGAGGTCGAAGGCTTTTTTGGCGGCCAGCGATTCCAGCAGGACGTATGTCTGGTCGCCGTAATGGGTGAATTCTCCCGCGTCCTTGGTCGGATGGTAGGAGTTCGGCAGCGGTTTTCTCAGTTCCTCGACGCGGCCGAAGGTCTCGGCCAGGACTTTGGCGTCGTAAATCCAGTGCGCCCCGAGAGCAAGCGAATCGCCGGCGAACGAGGCGAGCGCCATGGCTTTTTCGTTCATGGGAATCCTCCGGTAGGCTCTGGCCGGGGTCGCGCCAAGAGGGCGCTTCGGCCGATATGCCGTCTTTATCCGATTCGGCGGGTCGTGCCAAGCCTTTCCGCGCATTGAGCGACGCGGCGGCGTTTTCCCGGGTATGGCCGGGTCCGGCCGGGCGGCGTTTGCGCGCCGTACTCTCCGTCGTCAACAAAAATCGTGAGTGATTCCAGAGGGCGCGGCCCTTTGGCCGCCGGAGGCGTCAAGAAACCGCAATTTATTTCATTTTGCGCTTGACAGCGTCCTCCCGGGCGGCTACTCGGTTTTTCTGTACCGAGCGCTCGCTCGGGATGGAGGAAGCCCCGCATGTCCAAACGCGACGACATCCTGGACGCCGCAACCCACCTTTTCGCCGTCAAAGGCTACCAGGACACCTCCATCGCCGACATTTCCAGGGCCACCGGGGCGGCCGACGGCACCATTTTCTATCATTTCAAGAACAAGGAAGAGATCCTCGTCATCATCCTGCGCCGGATCAAGGAGCGCATCCTGGCCGAGTTCAGGGACAACGCCGCCAAGGGCCGGTTCGCCACCGGCCTGGAGCGGGCCGAGAACGTGATCCGCTTCTACCTCGCGCTGACGGCGGCGATGGAAACGGAATTCATGCTGCTTTTCCGCAATTATCCCTATCAATTGGCCAACATCAACGAGGAGGCGCGGTCCGATCTTGAGGCCGTCTACACCTGTTTTTTGGATTTTTTGACCGAGGCCATCGTCCTCGGCAAGGCCGACGGCAGCATCGACGACCTGCCCGAAGACAAGGTGGCCCTGGTGATTTTCGGCATGCTCAGCAGCATGGTGCGTTTCCGGATCTTCAACCTGTTTCCCGCAGCTGCGGTCTATCCCGAGCTGCTTTTATCTTGTAGGAAGATACTATCAAAATAGGCGAGGTGGCTGATGCTTTCCAAGGTGTTTCCATTTTTGTCCTGGTTTAAGGGGTACAACGGAGAATCGCTCCGGCTGGACGCGGTGGCCGGGCTGACCGTGGCGCTGGTGCTCATCCCGCAGTCCATGGCCTATGCCCAGTTGGCCAACCTGCCGCCTTATTACGGGCTGTACGCCGCGTTTTTGCCGCCTATTTTGGGTTCGCTGTTCGGCTCCAGCCGGCAGTTGGCCACCGGCCCGGTGGCCGTGGTCTCGCTGATGACCGGGGTTTCGCTTCTGCCCCTGGCCCAGGTGGGCAGCGACGCGTTCATTTTTTACGCCATCCTGCTGGCGCTGATGGTCGGCCTGGTGCAGCTTTCGCTCGGGCTTCTGCGCCTTGGGCTGGTGGTCAATTTCCTCTCCCACCCGGTGGTCAACGGCTTCACCAGCGCCGGCGCCATCGTCATCGTCTGCTCGCAGCTCGCCAACCTCTTCGGGGTGAACGTGGACGCCGCCGAGCACCAGTACCAAACCACCTGGCTGGTTTTCAAAAGCGCCGTCCATTTCCTGCACTGGCCGTCCCTGCTCATGGGGCTGGCCGCTTTCGCGATCATGTACACCCTGCGCAAGATCAACCGGCGCATCCCCAACGTGCTCGTGGCCGTGGCCGTGACCACGGCCGTCTCGTATTTCATCGGCTTTGAGCACGACGCCAAGGCCAAGATCGAGGACATCCATTCCGAGGAGATCGCGCGGTCCCTGGCGACCTTCAACAAGGCCTCGGCCGAGATTCCCAAGCTCTCCGCGAAGCGCACGGATATGCTCATCAAGGAGCGCGAACTCAAGGAAAAGGGCAAGAGCGAGGAACTCTTCGATTTGCAGCACGAAATCGTGGTCGCGGGCTTTCAGTCGGACGAGCTCAAGGAGACCCAGCATCTCGTCCGCGAGCATATCCGGGGTATTTTGCTCGCCGGAGCGCCGCGCGAGGGCGGCGGGATCGATTTCTACGAACAGGGCCAGGTTCCGCAAGGCGTGCAAACCGACGGCCGCACCTGGCGCATCAAGGTCGGCAACCGGCCGCTCGACACGGCCGCCGTGCGCGTCATGGGCGGCGGCGAGGTGGTCGGCGTGGTGCCCAAGGGCCTGCCGAGCTTCGCCATGCCGAAGTTCGACACAGCCGCCGTGCTTGAGCTTTTGCCCATGGCGCTGCTCATCTCGATGCTCGGTTTCATGGAGGCCATCTCCATCGCCAAGGGCATGGCCGCCAAGACCGGCCAGCAGCTCGACCCCAACCAGGAGCTGATCGGCCAGGGCATCGCCAACATCCTGGGCGCGTTCACCAAGAGCTATCCCGTCTCCGGCTCTTTTTCCCGCTCGGCGGTCAACCTCCAGGCCGGGGCCGTGTCGGGATTCTCCAGCGTCTTCACCAGTCTGAGCGTGGTCGTGACCCTGCTCTTCCTCACTCCGACCCTCTACCATCTGCCCCAGTCCGTGCTGGCGGCGGTCATCATGATGGCCGTGTTCGGGCTGATCAACGTCGCCGGTATCGTGCACGCCTTCAAGGCCCAGTGGTACGACGGGGTGATCGCGCTGGTGTGCATCGTCTTGACCTTGTACTTCGCCCCGCATCTGGACAAGGGCATCATGACCGGCGTCGGCCTGTCGCTCGCGGTCTATCTGTACAAGAGCATGCGTCCCAAGATCGACACCCTGTCGCTGGCGCCGGACCGCTTCTACCGCGACGCCAAGCGCTACAAGCTCGGGGAATGCAAGCACATCGCCTTTATCCGTTTCGACGGGGCGCTGTTCTTCGCCAACGCCTCCTATCTTGAGGACCAGTTCATCGAGCGGCTTTTGCACATGCCGCAGCTGCGCGCCATCCTGCTCGACTGCCGGGGGCTGCACGACATGGACGCTTCGGGCGAGGACGCGCTGTCGTTGTCCATCGACCGGGCGCGGGGCGCTGGGGTGGACGTGTTCTTAAGCGGGGTGAAGGAAAACATCATGGAAGTCATGAAGCGCACCCACCTGCTGGCCAAGATCGGCGCGGACCACATCTTCGCCGACGAAGCGGCCGCGGTCTGCGCCCTGCATCCCAAGACCCATGCGGATTCGGCCGAGGAAAACTGCCCGCTCGTCAATGTCTGCCCGCTGCCTGTTGCCTAGGCCGCGCGATAAGGGAGATACGCCATGTCCATAGCCAGCTTCTTCACCGCCACCTACTGCCTGTCCGGCCAGGTGATCGACGCCGTCTGCCGCGCCCTGGGCGCCGAGAAGGCCGGCGACGGCCCGCTCATCGAACGCGCCGCCGCCCTCTCGGGACTCGGCGCGGACAAAATCGCCCGGGCCATTTACGAGAAAACCTCGGTGTTCAACAAATTCAGCCACGAGCGCGAAAAGGCCGTGGCCTATCTCAAGATCGCCCTCGGCGAGCGCCTCAAGGCCGATCCCCTGGTCCTGGACGGCTTTTGCGGCCTGCTGGTGGGCAAGACGATCAGCCACGTGATGAAGGTGGCCGTGACCGCGGACGTCAAATTCCGGGTCCGGCAGTATCTGGCGGACAAGGGCGGCTCGGAGAAAGACGCCCTGCGCGCCCTGCACAAGGACGACGAAGCGCGCATCCTGTGGGCCGAATACCTCACCAAGCGCGATCCCTGGAACCCGGAGCTCCACGACATCCTCTTGCCCATGGACAAGATGGGCGTGGACGAGGCCGCGGCCATCGTGGTGGACAATCTGTCCAAGATCGTGGTCGCGCCCACGAGCGAATCGCTCGCCGCGGTGGACGATTTCATCCTGGCCGCCCGGGTCGAGGCCGCCCTGGCCGAGAAGGGCCACACCGTCGGCGTCGCGGCCAAGCGCGGCGTCGTTTACGTGACCATCAACAAGCATGTGCTGCTTTTGGCCAAACTCGAAGAGGAACTCAAGCGGATCGCCGCGAAAGTGCCCGGGGTGTCGACGGTCGAAACCAAGGTCGGGGCGGATTTCTACCAGGCCGACGTCTACCGGCCGGTCAATTTCGAATTGCCCTCCAAGGTGCTCCTGGTGGACGACGAGCGCGAGTTCGTCCAGACTCTGTCCGACCGCCTGCAGATGCGCGACATGGGCTCGACCGTGGTCTTCGACGGCGAGCAGGCCCTGGAATTCTTGCGCGACGAGGAGCCCGACGTCATGGTGCTCGACCTGAAGATGCCGGGCATCGACGGCATGGAGGTCCTGCGCCGGGTCAAGCGCGAGCATCCCAGCATCGAAGTCATCATCCTGACCGGGCACGGTTCGGAAAAGGACCGCTTGGCCTGCATGGATGCGGGGGCCTTCGCCTACCTGCAAAAGCCGGTGGACATCGAAAAGCTCTCCGACACCATGCGTCAGGCCTATGAAAAGGTGCGCGGCCGGAGTTAGCCGGGGCGCGCAAGCGGCGGAGGCGAAACAAAATGCAGGCCATGGTCAGGATGCGCGAGTTGTGGGATCGCCTGCGCCCGATGTTCTTGACCGGGGAGGCGGCCACCGCGGCCAACCAGCTCTTCAACTACCGCAAGATCTGGATGCTCACGGCCTTCGGCACGGCCCTGGTCACGATCATTCCCCTGCTCATCCTGGCGGTGTTCAATTACAACCAGTATCAGACCGCGCTCGGGGCCGAGATCAATTATCCTTTCACCCGGCTGGTCTCCAACACCCGCCGCCAGTTGCGCTCCTTTCTGGAAGACCACAAGGCGGCCCTGTCCTTTATCGTCCAGGACAAATCCCAGGCCGAGCTGCGCGATCCCAAGCAGTTGCGCCGCATCTTCGCCAATCTGAAGAACACCTTCGGCGGGTTTGTGGATCTGGGCCTGATCGATTCCGAGGGCGTCCAGAAAAGCTACGCCGGGCCTTACGATTTGACCGGCCGGGACTACCACGAAGAGCGCTGGTTCAAGGACATGGCGACAACCGGCGTCTACGTCAGCGACGTGTTCACCGGGTTTCGCCATGCGCCCCATTTCGTGATCGCGGTGAAAAGAGAACTCGAGGACGGCAGTTTTTTCATCCTGCGCTCGAGCTTCGACGTGGGGCTGTTCGCCGGGCTGATCGCCTCCATCGACGTCAAGCCCACCTCCGACGCTTTCGTCATCAATACCGAAGGGGTGCTGCAAACCCCTTCGCGCCATCACGGCGACGTCCTGGCCAAGCTGGACCTGCCCGTGCCGCCTCCGGCCGAGCACAGCGAGGTCATCGAGGTCCCCGACCTGCGGGGCGAGAAGTTTTTCATGGGCTACGCCTACATCGAGAATTCGCCCTTCGTCTTCGTGCTGGTCAAGGGAAAAGACGCCATGCTGGGCAACCTGTCCACCATGGGCAACGGCATCATCGGTTTTTCCGTGGGCAGCGTGCTCTACATCATGACCGTGATTCTGGCCGTGGCCACATACCTGGTCAATAAAATCTACGAAGCGGACCTGCGCCGGGCGGCCACCCTGCACAATGTCGAACACACCAACCGCATGGCCTCCATCGGGCGCCTGGCCGCCGGCGTGGCCCATGAGATCAACAATCCCCTGGCCATCATCAACGAAAAAGCCGGGTTCATGAGCGATCTGATGGCCACGGCCGGAGACTTCCCGAAACGCGACAAGTTCGTCTCCTGCATCGATTCGGTCCTGCGTTCGGTCGAGCGCTGCAGCGCCATCACCCACCGTCTGCTCGGCTTCGCGCGGCACATCGACGTCAAGCTCGAATCGATCCATCTGGACGAGCTGATCGGCGAGGTGCTTGAATTTCTCGGCAAGGAGGCGCAGTACCGCAACATCGCGGTGAGCGTCCAAGCCGACCCGGAGCTGCCCCCGATCGAAAGCGACAGGGGGCAGTTGCAGCAGGTGTTCTTAAACATCGTCAACAACGCTTTCGCGGCCATGAACGACGGCGGCCGCCTGGAGATCATCCTCAAGCCCCAGCAGGCGGACCGCGTGGCCGTGACCATCAGCGACACCGGTTGCGGCATCCCCAAGGAAAACCTGGAAAAGATCTTCGACCCGTTTTTCTCGACCAAAAAGGAGAAGGGCACCGGCCTTGGCCTGTCCATCACCTACGGCATCGTCCAGAAGCTTGGCGGGAAAATCGACGTGCGCAGCCAAGTGGGACACGGAACGAGTTTCACCGTCATCCTGCCGGTCGTCCGGGCATGAAAAGGAGAGCGCCGTGAACGTCTTGCTGGTTGACGACGAGGAAGAACTGGTTTCGGCCATTGCCGAGCGTCTGGAATTGCGGGGATTTACGGCCGATTTCGTCACCAGCGGCAAGGCGGCCGTGGCCAAATGCCGCGAGAAGCGCTACGATCTGGTCGTCTTGGACATGAAGATGCCCGGCCTGTCGGGTCTTGAGACGCTCGAAATCCTGGCCGCCGACCACCCCGGAATGCCGTTCATCATGCTTTCCGGCCATACCGAGGTGCGCCAGTGCAACGACACCGGCGCCTCCAGGGTCTGTTATCTGGTCAAACCGGCCAAAATTGACGATTTGATCGAGACCATGCGCCATCTTTCGCCCGCATGAGAGGCGGTTATGCAGTCAAGCGACGACGATAATACGGACGGGGCGGTCTTTATCGCCAAGGTGGCCGCCGCGGCGGCCCACGACCTCAACAACTGCCTGGCCGTGCTCGGCGAGCAGGGCGGGCTGGTGGCCGATCTTGCCTGGATGATGCAAAACGGCCGCCCTCTCGATCCGGCGCGCCTGGCGGCCGTGGCCGAGGGCGTCAAACGCCACGTCGCCCGGGCCGGGGCGATCACCGCCGGTCTTTCCGCCTTGGCCCACACCCTGGGCGCGCAGCGCGAGAGCGCGACGCCGGCCTGCCTGGCCGCATTGTGCGGGACGCTTTTCGCCCGCTTCGCCGACCGGGCCAGGGTGCGCCTTACGGTCTGCGCCGCGGACGAGGCCGGCGATTTCGACGGCGATCAATTCGGCTTCGTGCGCCTGCTGTTCGCCTGCCTGGAGGGGGCCGTCGCCTGCCAGCCGGACGGCGGCGAAGCGAGTCTGGCCGTGGCCGGGGGCGGGGGAGAATTCACCGTGACGGTCCGGATCGCCGGCGGCGCTTTTCCGCGCGATTTCGCTTCGGCTCCACAGATCGCCGCCTTGTGCCGCGATCTGCGCCTGACCGCGAACGTGACCGAGGCCGGCAAAGCCCTGCACATCGCCCCGGCCCGGTAAACGGGTCCGCCCCTTGGCCCCCCCGCGACGGCGTCTACCGCGCCGCTTGCGGCAGCGGCAGGCGCAGCGCAAAGGCCGCGCCCTGGCCGGGGGCGCTCTGGGCGGTCAGCCGGCCGCCGAGGCTGGCGGCGATGCTGTAGGCGATGGACAAGCCCAGCCCCGCGCCTCGGCCGACCTCCTTGGTGGAAAAGAAAGGCTCGAAGATGCGCGGCATGACTTGCGGGTCGATGCCCGGGCCCGAGTCGCGCACGGTGATTTCGAGGTTATCGCCTACGACTTTCGCGCTCAGATGGATCGTTGCGCGGCCGGGTTCTTGCGCTTCCAGGGCGTCCAGGGCGTTGTCGATGAGATTGTCGAGCGCCTGCTCAAGCGGGGCCGGCGGCAGGCGCATGAGCGGCAGGTCCGCTTCGATTTCCAGGACAACGTCCGCGCCGGCGGCCCGCGCGCGTTCGGCGAATTTGAGTTGGGCCGCCGTGACCAGTTCGCCCGGATTCACGTCTTTTGGCCTGGGGTCGATCTTGCCGCAGACGCTTAAGAGCTTGTGGGTGATTTCGCGGCAGCGCCGTCCCTGGGCGGCGATCTGGGCGAGCGAGCGCAAGACGTCGTCAAGCGACTTGACCTGGGCCGGGTCTTCCTCGCTTAAGAGGTCTTCGATCCAGCCCGCTTCCTGGACCATGATGTTGACCGGATTGTTGATTTCATGGGCTACGCCCTCGGCGAGCACACCGAGCGAGGCCATCTTTTCCGTGTCCATCATGCGCAGGCTTTCCTGGGCGCTTTGCTTGCGCGCCTTGGCCTGCATGACGACCCCGGCGATCTGGCCGATGTCGGCGGGCTTGAGCAGGTAGTCGAAGGCCCCGAGCTTCATGCCGGCCACGGCCGTGGCCAGGCTGGACTGCCCGGTGAGCATGACCACCTGGGTGAAGGGGCGCAGGGACTTGACATCGCCAAGGACGTCGATACCGTTTTTCCCCGGCAGGCCGACGTCGAGCAGGACAACGTCCACGTCGGTCCCGTCCAGAAAGGCCATGGCCTGTTCGCCGTCGTGGGCGACGTGGGCCTCGAAGTCGCGGACGGCGAGCCGCTCGGCGAGCAGTTCGGCGAAGTCGCGTTCGTCGTCGACGACGAGCACCGTTGCCTTGGCCATGGGACGCTCGCTTTGCTGGGCTTGGTTTGGCCGCGAACACCGGCGGCCTGCTGAAAATTACGGGATAAAGCGGAGGGAAGCAATGGGTTCGCGCAAAGTTCTGCTCGTGGACGACGAACCGGCCTACCTGGAGGTTATGGCTAAGCGCCTGGGCCTGCAAGGCTTCGCCACGGCGATGGCTCCGGGGGGGAGGCAGGCCCTGGCCGAGCTGGCCGCGGACCCGGGCATCGACGTGGTGCTCCTGGACATCAAGATGCCCGGCATGGATGGGATCACCGCCTTGGGCGAGATCCGCCGCTTGCATCCGGCCGTGCGGGTCATCCTGCTCACCGCCCACGCCACGGTGGAATCGGCCGTGGAGGGCATGGGGCTTGGGGCCTTTGATTATCTTTTCAAACCCTGCGACTTGCAGGAACTCACGCACCTGATCAAGGAAGCGCGCGGCGAAGACATCCAGGGCCAGGCCGCAATTTGAGCCGCAAGACGCCGGTCTCCCCGGAAGCCGCAGTCCGGGGACAAGGGAGAGCCGCATGAGGCAGATTCAAGCGCTGATCGACGGGGTCGCCGACATGGTTTCAGTCAATCTGCGCGAACACGACTTCGCCGTGGACGAGCATGTGCAAAACTGCGTGCCGCTGGAAAAACTGGCTAAATTTTACGCCTTTTACGGCCTGTCTCCGCACTATCCCCTGCATTTTTATTTCCACCAGTCGGTGCTGGCCGGGAGCTATTTCGTCGGCATGTGCACGGTGGAGCGCAGCATCCTGTATAAAAGCGACATCCGCGGCGACGAACTGCGCGTCAAGGGCGGCAAGATGGGAGCCGGCGGCCGAGTGCTCGCCCTCCAGGACGACGAGAAAATCCACATCAAAAATTCCTTCCTGGTCAAGACCCTGGTGCACAGCAATTCCCATGATCCGGAGAACCCGGAACTCTTTCACATTTACAACACCGTGGCCATGCATTTTTCCAACATCCACGGCTCCTCGGTGCGGGGCGTGTTTCTGGGGCCGTTCGCCACCCTCGACCAGACCACGGCCCACGACTGCGTGCTCGGCCCCTACGCCTATGTCAACGCCAAGGAAATCAGGCACGCGTCCGTCCCGGCCGGCCATATCCAGGTCAAGTCGCCGGAGCGCTACGAGTTCCATTACCAGTATCCCGCCGAGGTGCTCGCCCGCTACATCCAGTACGTTCCGGGCAAGGTTCCCCGGGGGATATTCATGGTGCTCTCGGACCGCTTCAAGCAGGGCTTCCAGGAGGCGTTCAAATTCGTGCCTTTGGGCAAGGGGGCGGGCGCGCCCACGGGTTCGTTCGTGAGCCCCTACGCCGCCGTGGACGCGGAGTCGAGCATCGGCGAAAACGTTCTGGTGGCGCAGCGCGCCTATCTGTCCAAGGCGCGCATGGGAGGGGGGTCCAACGCCCAGGAAAGCTGCTTCATCATCGATTCCGAACTCGAAGGCCGCAACATCACCGCCCACGGGGCCAACGTCATCCACGCCAAGCTCGGCCAAAAGGTCTTCGTGGGCTTTAATTCCTTTCTCAACGGCTCAAACGGCAATCCGATCGTCGTGGGCAAGAATTCGATCGTCGTCCCGCACACCATCATCGACGCCAAAGAGCCGATCGTCATCCCGCCCGAACACATTGTCTGGGGCTTTATCGAACGGCAAAGCGACATTCCCAGGCAGAGCGCGCCCATTGAGGAATTGCGCAAAATTTCGGGGGAAGCGCGCATCGGGGACATGACCTTCACCGGCGACGGCGGGGCCTTCGTCGCCGAGTTCGCCGACCGCATCGAGCACATCCTGGAAGCCAACGGCGCCTATTTCGACGGGGCTTCGGGAAACAGAGGCCACGCCCAAAAGGGCCAGGACATCGCCTACAACATCATCCAGCCTTTTCCCAAGGGCGCTTTCCGGGGCCTGTGCCCCACGCTCGACATCCGCGCCCCGCAGTAGCGCGGCGTCCGGCCGCGCTTCTTCCCGTCCGGACCGCGAGCAGGCGGGCGTTATTGCGGAAATTCCACCTCGAACCGCGTCGTTTTGTTTCCGGATATCCGCAGCTCGCCGTGGAGCTGAGCGGCCAGGGCGCTTAAGAGCTGGACCCCGAGCGTGTCCGAGGCGTTGATGTCAAAGCCGTCCGGCAGGCCGGCGCCGTTGTCCTCGACCACGAGCAGGAAGCCGCTCGGAGTTTGCTTGAGCGCCACCAGCACGGCGCCCTGCGTCCCCGGCGGGAAGGCGTGCTTGAGGGCGTTGGTCACGAGTTCGGTGGCGAGAAGCCCGAGCGGAATTCCCTTGTCCACGCCCAGCGCGATGTCGTCCACGTCGATATCGAGGCGGATGTTTTTGGCCGTTTCGCCGTAGGCCGCGGCGATCTGCTTGGCCAGATTGGGCAGATAGTCCCGCATTCCCACGGCGCTTAAGTCCGGGCTGCGGTACAGGCTTTCGTGAACGAGCGAGATCGAACGCACCCGGTTCTGCATGACCAGAAAGGCGCCGGTTTCGGCTTTGCCGTCCAGGGTCTTGGCCTGGAGATTGATCAGGCTGGAGAGGATCTGCAGATTGTTCTTGACCCGGTGGTGGACTTCCTTGAGCAGGACCTCTTTTTCGCGCAGGGAGTTTTCGATTTTTTCCTCGTAGAGCTTGCGCCTGGTGATGTCCGTGTAGACGCCGAGCACGCCGAAGACGCGGCCGGCCTCGTCCGTCAGCGGCTTCTTGGTCGTCTCCACCCAGATGGTCTGGCCGCTGGCTTTTTGGACCTGTTCGACGATGCGTTCCTTGGCCTTGCCCTGGCTTGCGACCTCGAGGTCGTCGGCGACGTAAGCCCTCGCGGCGCCCGGCGGCCAGGGCAGCTCGAAGTCGGTCTTGCCGACGACGCCCGTTGGATCCCCAAGGCCGGCGTCCCTGGCGAACACTTCGTTGCAACCCAGATAGACGCTGCCCGGATCCTTCCAGAACACCGCCTGGGGAATCGAATTCAGGACGTGTCCCAGGAGCTTGCGGCTTTCCAGCAGGGCGTTCTCGGCCATTTTGCGTTCCGTGATGTCGCGCAGCGCGGAGATGCGCAGCGACCGCCCCCGCAGTTCGAAGTGCCTGCTCGTGATTTCAGCCGGAAAGATTGAGCCGTCCTTGCGCCGGTGCCAGCGAAAAGGCACGTTTTCCATCTTTTCCTGGACGGCCTTCGCGGTCTCCCCCACTTCGGCGGACAGGTCCATCACCGTGAGGCGGCGCATTTCCTCGACCGTATAGCCGTGCATGTCGCAGGCGGCCTGATTGGCTTCCAGGATCTCGCCCGAGGGTTGGTCATCAGCAGGATGGCGTCGGACTCCATCTCGAAGAGCAGGCGGTAGCGCTCTTCGCTTTTGGCGAGCTCGCGCATGAGGGCGTCCAGCTCGGCGGTTTTGGCCCGCACCCCGCGCCGCAAGGCGAAATTGAAAAAAACGAGCGCCGCGACGGCGGCGGCGACCAGCCCGAGGACGTAGCCCAGGATGCGCATGCTCCGGGAATCCGCCAGCGGCGAGCCGAGCCATTTCTTTTCGAGGGCTTCGCGTTCGGCGGGCGTGATCCGGGCAAAGCCCGCTTCGACCAGGGCCAAAAGTTCGGCGCGGCCCTTTTTCACCGCCCGGTGGAACTCGCCGCTGTATAAGGTGAACCCGAAGCGGTACTCGTTTTCCAGGCCATATTTATATAAATAATACAGCGCCGGAGGCTCGTCGATGGTGAAGACCTTGATTTCGCCGGATGCGGCGGCCTTGATGATGTCCTCGTAGCTTCCGTATTCTTTCAAAGTGAAGATTCCGCGCCGCTTCAGCTCGTCGATGCAGGCGTCGCCGGATTTCACGGCCACGGAAAAGCCCTTGAGAGAGTCCGTGTCCGTGATGCCGCCAAGACTCTTGTGGTAAAAAACCGGAACGTGCAAGGTGGCGTAGGCCTTGGTGAAATCGTAAAGATTCGCCCGGTTTTCGTTGTAAAAGATGGTGTCGATGACGTCGGCCCCGCCCTCGGCCATGATCCGCTGCGCCTTGTCCCAGCCGGTGGCCGTGAGTTCCGCCTTGACCCCCGTCTTTTCGGACCACAGCCCCCATTCGTCGGCCAGGTAGCCCTGAATACGGCCGTCCTGGCCCCGGAAGATGTAGGGGGGATAGTTGTCGTCGAGAATCACGGAAATCGAGGCGGGTTTGGCTTCGCCCGCGACCCGGGGAACCGCCGCGAAGGCCGGGGCCGCCAGGCAGGCGCAAGCGAGCGCGGCCAATAGGGCCAGAAGGATGAACCGCCCGGGCGCGGGACTGGCGGCGGCCGGGGAAAGCCGCTGCGTCGCCGGGCCGGGAGGCGGCGTGGGGCGTGGTCCGTTCATGGTGAAATTTTTAGACCCACGCGCGTGGTTTGTCAAAACGGCCTCCGCGCCCGGGGCTCGTCGCAACCAAGCAGCGACGCGATCAAACAGCGACGTAGCCGGACCGAGCGGCAACCAGGCCGCGCGAACCGGATAACGCCTGGCGGCTATTTTTTCCCGCCGCGCCCGCCCTTGCCGCGCGCGGACTCGGCCGGGTTTGCCGGACTTGCCGGCCGGCTCGGCGACCGGCCCGTGGACGGGATGAGCGCGGCGTGCTGGCGCAGGCGCTCGGCGTCGCTTGTGGCGACATGGAGAGCCACGCCCGCCAGATCGGCTCTGGCGTAAAACATGGCCGCCGCCGCCGTGCCGGGCAGGGGGATGAAGCATTGCGCTTGGCTCGGCTTCCAGCCGCGCGCACCGAGCCAATCCGCCAGGTCGCGCATGTCGCGCTCGGTGCAGCCGGGCGCGGCGCTCATCAGGTAGGGCACGACGAATTGCCGCTTGCCCGCCTCCCGCGACTCCCGGGTAAAGACGCGCAGGAACTCCTCGAAGACCGCGAACTCCGGCTTGCGCATCAGGCGCAAAACATGCGCGGCGATATGCTCCGGAGCGACCTTGACCTGGCCGCCGACGAAATCGCGGATCAGCGCGGACAGGGACGGCAAATCGGCCAAGGCCAGATCCATGCGCCAGCCGCTGGCCACGCGCACGTTCTTTACTCCCGGCAAGGCGGCCGTCTCGCGCAGCAAGGCCACGAAGGCCCCCCGGTCCAAGGCGAAATCCCGGCACACCGACGGAACCAGGCAGCTTGAGCGCGCGCACCGGCCGGGCTCGCCCCGGCAGGCCGCCCCCCACATGTTGGCGCTGGGCCCGCCCACGTCGCTTATGGACACGCCCGGATTGTCCCTGGCCAGCGTCGCCGCCTCGGCCAGGATCGAGGCCTTGCCTCGCGAACGGATCAATCGCCCCTGATGCAAAGCCAGGGTGCAAAAGGAGCAGCCCCCGGCGCAGCCCCGGTGGGTGTTGATGCTGGTCGCGATCATCGCCGCCGCCGGGATGGGCTGCGTATATGACGGATGGGGCTTGCGCGAAAACGGCAGGCCGTAGAGCGCGTCCAGGTCCGCGCCGGCCAGCCCCGGCCCGGGCGGGGTCAGGATCACCCGGCGTGCGCCCGAGGACTGCGCGGCGTAGGCGCCGTTCTGGTGCGCCTGGCGTTCGAGCGCGAGCGTGGCCTCGATGAGCAGCCCCGGCTCGGCGAGAATGTCCTCGTGGGAGGGCAGCTCGACGACCGCAGCCGTAAGGGCTGGGTCGCCCGGGCTCGCAGCGAAAACCGCGCCCGGAACGCCCGCCAGGAGACGGCCAAGCCCGCTTCGGCCGGGGCCGTCCGCGTCCAAAGCCCGGGCCAGGGCCAGGATGCCGGGCTCGGCCATGCCGTAGAGCACGGCCGCGGCTTTTGAGTCGAGCAGGATCGAACGGCGCAGGCTGTCCGACCAGAAGTCGTAGTGCGAAACGCGCCGTAGCGATGCTTCGATGCCGCCGAGAACCACCGGCAAGCCGGGAAAGGCCCGCTTGGCCAGGTTGGCGTAGACCGTCGCCGCCCGGTTCGGCCGCGCTCCGGCCTTCCCGCCCGGGGTATAGGCGTCGTCGCTGCGTTTTTTACGGAAGGCGGTGTAGTGGGCCAGCATGGAATCAAGCGCCCCAGCGGCGACGCCGCAAAAAAGGCGCGGGCGCCCCATACGCTCCAGATCGGCCGCAGTGTCCCAGCGCGGCTGGGACACAATCCCGGTGCGAAAGCCGTGATGGATCAGCCAGCGCGCCAGCAGGGCCGCGCCGAAGGACGGATGGTCCACGTAGGCGTCGCCGGAAACCAGCAGAACGTCGAGCGCTTCCCAGCCCAGCGCCTCCATCTCCGCGCGGCTGACGGGCGCGAAAAGCGGCTGCGCCAGAGGCTTGGCAGACTGCATTTGTTTCACGGGCGTCTTCTTGGCGTTGGTGCGGTTGGCGCGGCCAGTGCGGCGCGGCCGGTCTTTTTCAGCCCGCCGGGCGCACGGCCAGCGCAAGCGCCGCCGCCGCCTCTCGCGGCGAGGCGGCCGAACAAATCGCCGAGACCA
Organism: Desulfovibrionaceae bacterium; assembly: GCA_015233395.1. Taxonomy (GTDB): domain Bacteria; phylum Desulfobacterota; class Desulfovibrionia; order Desulfovibrionales; family Desulfovibrionaceae; genus JADFXV01. The sequence goes on along the minus strand of JADFXV010000048.1, from coordinate 8,740 downwards.
CGGCCACGCCGCAGGCTCCGGCGCGGACAACCCCGGCCGCGTTCCCGGCGTCGACGCCGCCGATGCCGACCAGGGGAAGATCAGTCGCCAAGCGGATGCGCGCCAGCCCGTCCAGCCCGATCGGGGCCTTGGCGTCGGGCTTGGTGGCCGTGGCGAAAATCGGCCCCGCGCCGAGATAGTCCACGTCCGCGCCGCAGGCCGCCGCCTCTTGAGGCGTATGCACCGAGAGCCCGAGCAGCTTGTCCGCGCCGATCAGCCGCCTGGCCAAGGCGGCCGGCATGTCGTCCTGGCCCAGATGCACCCCGTCCGCGTCCGAGGCCAGGGCCACGTCCACGCGGTCGTTGATCAACAAGGGGACGCCAAGCGGGGCCAAAAGCTCCTTGACGGCCACGGCCAGCTCGATAAAAGCGCGCGTGGCCAGATTTTTTTCGCGCAACTGCACCACGCCCGCTGAGCCTGCCACGGCCTCGCGGATCACGTCGAGCAGATCGCGGCCCAGGCATAAGCCCCGGTCCGTGACCAGATAGACGCCCAAGCGCGGCGACGGCCTCATGCAATTCCCCGCCAAGGCAGGCCGCCGCGCGTCATTGAACGCTCAGCCGCAGCCGGCCCTCGATGCCGGCCAGGTCCAGGCCGTACAAGGCGTCGAGAAAGCGCACCGCAAACGTCCCGGGACCGGGCGAACCCTCAAAGGCGATCTCCCCGGCGACGCCCATCGCGGCCATGGCGAAGGCCGAAGCCTCGAGCATGTCGCCCGAGACGGCGGCGAAAGCCCCGGTGAGCGCCGTCGCCGCGCAGCCAAGCCCGGTGACTCGCGTCATCATGGCTACGCCGCCCGCCACGGCCAGCACGCTTGCGCCGCCGGTCACGTAATCCACCGCCCCGCTCACGCAGACCACGCAGGAAAGCTTTTCGGCCAACCGCCTGGCCCCGTCCACGGCCGCCGCCGCCTCGTCGCGGGCGTCCACGCCCCTGGCGTTCGAGACGCCCCCCGCCAGAAACAAAATCTCCGAGGCGTTGCCGCGCACGACCGCCATGTCCACTGCGGCGAGCAATTCCAACGCCACCTGGGCGCGATAAGCGCTTGCGCCCGCGGCCACGGGATCGAAAATCACCGGAACGCCGGCGGCGTTGGCCGCCCTGCCCGCCGCAAGCATGCTCTCGACATAAGCCTGCTGCGGCGTGCCCATGTTGAGCACCACGGCCCCGGCCAGACCGGCCAGCTCGGCCGCGTCGGGAGCGGCGTGGGTCATGGCCGGCGATGCCCCGAGAGCGAGCAGGACGTTGGCCGTCAGATTGGTGACCACGTTGTTGGTCACGCTCAAAACAAACGGACGCGCGGTCCGGATGGCCTCGATGCTTGCCCAGATTTTTTCGGCGTATCCCATTGCGCCCCCGCTATCACCAGATTTGCAGCGCCGCCGCCTTCCTGTCAAGTTGACGAGAGAAGCTGGGGCTCCGCCCCAGGCCCCGCCGGGGGCGATAATCGCCCCCGGACCCCCATGGCAAGGGGCTCAGCTGAGCCCCTGACGCGGGGGTCCGGGGGGCATCATGCCCCCCGGCGGGGTTCGGGGCGGAGCCCCGATGAAGGATGGCGAAGCCCCTTCCCCCCGGGGGCTTTCCCTTTGGTCCGAGTTTTGTCACAGTGCGTCGCCCGGTTTTGGGCAATCCGGCGATGGGGAGTTGCAATGGAGAGGATCAGGGAGTTTTTGACGCGTGGCGACCGGTTGGCCGCGCAGTTGGGTTTGGAGATCGTCGAGATCGGTCCGGGCCGGGCGGTTGCGCGGGTTCGTCTTCAGGACATGCATATGAACGCGGCCGGCATCGCCCATGGCGGGACGATTTTCGCCTTGGCCGATTTCGCTTTGGCCGCGGCCTGCAACAGTCGCAATCAATTGTCGCTGGCCATCGGCGCGAGTATTTCCTTCATCAAGCCCGGCCGGGCCGGCGTTTTGACCGCGACCGCCTCGGAGGCGGCGAAGGGCGGCAAGCTCGGCGCGTATGTCGTGACCGTGGCCGACGAAGCCGGTGAGACCATCGCCGTCTTCCAGGGCACGGTGTACAACAAAAATATCCCGGTCTTGGGCGATTGAACCGTGGGATCGGGGGGGCGTCCGCCATATTGACATGGCGGGAGCGGCGCAATAATCTGATAATTGGGATTGACGGTTGCCCGGAGCGTGATGCGGCTTGTTCGCGGGCGTTTTTGCGGACGTCATGAGCATGCCGGTTTTTTTGTTTTCCGGCGCGGCGATTTTCCCCCAAACGGCGTCGAGAGACCGTCGAAGCCGCGCGGGGATCATTTCACGAGGCAAAAGGGTGGTGCGCCATGGCTGAAGCGGCCAGCGACGAAGATAAAATCATTTCCCTGCTCGCCCGCATGCCCATGCTCAAGATGTTCGACAAGGAGCAGCTGCGTCAGGTGTTGGCCTTTACCCGGATTCGCCGGTACGACCTTGGGGACACGATCATCGAGGAAGGCCAGAACGACCAGACCCTGTTTTTTTTGATCACCGGCAATGTTTACGTGGTGAAAAACGGGGTCAATATCGGCGAGTTCAACAATACCGGCGACATTTTCGGCGAGATGAGCATCATCGACGGCTCGGTGCGCAGCGCCTCGATCGTTTCGGGCGGCAAGAGCCTGTGCATGTCGATCGCGGCGTCGTTTTTCGAAAACGCCGGCACCGAGCAGCAGACCCTCATGTGCCAGAACATCCTGTTTCGGGCCATCGCCCAGATCTTGGCCGAGCGGCTGCGGACCATGAATGCGGACAACATCGATCTGCGCAAAGAAATCGAATCGCTCAAGTCCGGGCGATGAGCGGCGGCGGCCCGGGCCGCTTTGCCAGCGCCGGCCGTCCGCGCGTCACACAAGGGAGCGTCCATGGCAGCTGTCAGCTACGAACAGGCCGTTGAAAACGCCAAACTCATCAAGGCCGATGTCGCCAGGGCCAAGATTTACCTCGCCCGGGGCGACCTGCTCAAATCCGTCGAAGCCTTCATTGCGGCCCTGACCGCCAAGGTCGCCGCCCCCATGGCCGGCGCCGACAAAAGCGTCATCGAACCGCAGATGAGCGAATATTGCGACGAATTCAGCAACAATTTCCAGGCGATCGAATTTTTGAAATCGATCGATTACACCGAGAAGCCCTACATCAAGTTCAGGCCCGGCCTGGACGGCAAGATTTTGAACAAGCTCACGGCGTTCAGGCTCAAAATGCTCGCCGTCGAGGACGAGGCGAACAAGGCCGCGCAGGCGGAACGCCAGGCCAGGCTCGACGATCTTTTGGCCAAGGGCAAGGAATTTTTGGCTGCGGGCCAGGCCGCCAAGGGCAAGGTTCTGCTCAAGCGCGCCGCCGAACAGTTCGCCTCCCAGCCAGGCGTGCTCGCCGAGGCCGGAAAACTCATGCTCGACGCCGGATATCCGAGCGACGCCGCGGAGGTGTTGCGCACCGCCATGGCGACTTTCCCCCGGGACCCGGCCCCGTATAAATCCTATATCGACGCCTGCCTGGCCATGGGCAACAACGAGGCGACCGAAGAGGCCTACCTGAACGTCGTCAAGGTGTTCGGCCCGCATCCGCAGACCTACCTCAACATCAGCAAGTTCTATGTCAACTGGCGAAAAAACGACCTGGCCTTCGACTACGCCCAGCGCGCCTTCGGGATGGATGCGAATCTGACCGAGGCCAAGGAGATCATGGACCGCTTCGGTTGACCGGCGCACACTCGCGGCGGTATCGGGACAAAAGGGAGTCTAGCGCAGCATGAGCCCCATTTTGTAGGCCAGATCGACCCGGCATTTGCGCAGATAGTCCCAGATCGCCTCGCGCACGTCGGCCAGGGCGAGTTCGGGGTGATAGGTGTAATAAATTCTGGCCAAGCTCCGGTCGTCGCGCCAGCCCGGGGGCTCGCCGCCGTACGGCGGCCAAGCCGTGTCGATGCGGGCGAACATGGTCGAAAAATGCTTTTCCAGCCAGCCGGCCATGTCCGTGAACAAATCCCAGAAAATATAGGCGTCGTCGATGCCCGTCCGAACCGGGATAAAGTACCCGTCTTGCCGGCTCAGCGCCCAGAATCTGACCTTCGATTCGTCGAAAAGACCGGGGCCGGGGCCAGATCCCTCGGGCCAGGACAGATCGACGCGATTGCCCAACTTGTCGTACCAGTGCATTGCCACCCTCTTGACGCCATTTTGTAACCCGGCGCGAAAGAAAGCAAGGCCCAATTTCCGCAAAGGTCACTGCGTGGCGATGTCCACCACGATTTTTCCCGTGGCCTGGCCGCTGTCGAGCAGCCGGTAGGCTGCGGCCGTCCGCTCAAGCGAAAACGAACGGGAGTCCAGGTTGGGCCTAAGCCGCCCGGAATCGGAATACCAGGCCGCCTCGGCCAGAATTTCGCCGTGGCGCTTGCGGCCAAGACCGTAAATCATCGGGATGAGCATGAAAACCACCGACAAGGTCAGGCCCTTTTCGTGGAGAATGGTCAGGTCGTGCGACTCCCGCGTGGCCGTGGACACGACCAGGCCGCCAAGCCTGGCCGCCGTAAGCGAGAGGTCCAGATTGGCGCCGCCGACGGTGTCGAAAACCAGGTCGAATCCGCGCCCGCCGGTCAACCGGGCGACATAGTCGCCGACCGGTTCGCTTTTGTAATGGATTACCTCGCCCGCGCCGAAAGAGCGCGCCAAGGCAGCTTTGGCCTCGGTCGAGACCGTGGCCGCGACCCGGGCGTCGCGAATCGCCGCCAATTGCACGGCCAAATGTCCGACTCCCCCCGCGCCCGCGTGGATGAGCGCCTGGTGCTCGGGCAAAAGCCCGCCCCGGTCGAAAAGCCCCTCCCAGGCGGCAATGGTCGCAAGCGGCATGGCCGCCGCCTCCCGCATGGACAGGGCCGTGGATTTCTTGGCGATCAGCCTGCTGTCGGCGACCATGTATTCGGCCAGCGAGCCGGGCAGGTCGAGCAGCCCGCCCGCGCAACCGTAAACCTCGTCGCCGGGCGCGAAATCGTCCACCCCACGGCCGGCCTCCACGACCACGCCGGACACGTCCATGCCCGGCACCGCCGGAAGGGACGGCGCGAAAAACGGTTTGTAACGGCGAATCTTGGAATCCACCGGATTCAAGCCGGCGGCCGCCACCCGGATGAGCACACACCCGGGACGCGCCTCGGGCCGGTCGATCTCACTCAGCTCGTACCGGCCGTCCGCGCCAAAACTTGTCAATAAGATAGCCCGCATGGATACCCTCCTGGGGAAAAAACGCCTCCGGCGGCCAAAGGGGCTTTGCCCCTTTGGAAACCCCACCGGGGGGCATGATGCCCCCCGGACCCCCGCGTCAGGGGGTGCGACCGCGCCCCTTACCGTGGGGGTCCGGGGGCGATCATCGCCCCCGGCGGGGGTGCAGGGGGCGGAGCCCCTCGCCTAGCTCTCTACTCAGCCTCGGCGCGGCCGGGTTCGATATGGATGGTGACGCGCCACAGCGCCGGCGCGCGCGAGCGCAGCAGCCGTTCCAGGTTGGCGGTCATTTCGTGCGCCGTGGCGATCGGCGTTTGTCCGTCCATGCGGCAATGGAAGCTCACCGATGGTCCCCGGGCGTTTTCGCGCATGACGATCTTGTGGCAATCGTGGATTTCCGGGACCGATTGGGGCAGCGCCAGGACGAGTTCGCGGATCGCCTTGGCGTTTATGCGCCGGTTTTGGCGTTTGGCCTGGCCTTCGCCCGCGGGTTCGATATGCGTGGCCACCGAGGCGACGCCGGGAAGTTCGCGTTGCGCGGCCTGTTCGAACTCCGTGGCCGCCGCGTGGGCCTGTTGCAGGGTCAGCCGGCCCGGGACTTCCAGGTGGGCGTCGAGATGGATTTCGTCTCGCAGTTGATGGGCCATGACGGCGTGGACCGACAGACCAAGCCGCGCGGCCAGGGCCCTGACCGCGTCCACCAGGCCGCTTTGGCCGTCGGCCATGGGCATGGGTTCGATATGCACGACGATGTCGGCGTGCGCGAGCTGGTCCAGCACCGCCTGTTCGGCCGCGTCCGAGATGGCGTGCGCCTCTTCCAGGCTCAGATCCTCGCGCACGACCAGGGTCATGTCCACGAAGGCGGCCGGTCCGCTTTGCCGCAGGCGCAGATGCGACACCTTGGCCACCCCGGGCACGCGGCTCACGGCCCGCTCGATGGCTTCGCTTTGATCCGTCTGGCTGCCGTCGAGCAGGGCGTCCACCGCTCTGCGGCCGAGCCGGATGCTAACCGAGATCACGAGCGCCCCGACGATCACCGCCGCCGCCGCGTCGGCCTTGATCAGGTAGCCGCGCCAGGGCGATCCCGGGGCTGCGGCGCCGGCGGCCCACACGGCCGCGAGTCCAATGCCGACCACGGCCGAGGACCAGACGTCCGTGGAAAAATGCAGGGCGTCCGCTTCGAGCGCCTGGCTGTGATGTTTTTTCGCCGCGCGCGAGAGCATCCGCGAGCGGCCGATGTCGACGGCGATGGACACGGCGATGACCAGAAAGCTCCAGATCGAGATTTCGACATCTTCCGGATGAAAGAATAGCCGGTTACCTGCTTCGTACAGAATCCAGAGGCAGGTTCCGAGCAAAAGGCTCGTCTCGGCCAGGGCGGCCAGGTTTTCCACCTTGCCGTGGCCGTAAGGATGGCGCTTGTCGGGCGGGAGGTCGGAGATGCGCACGGCGAAATAGGTCACGGCGGCGGCGACCAGGTCGAGGGCGCTGTGCGCCGCCTCGGACAGGATGCCCAGGCTGTTGGTGGCCAGCCCCACCACGATTTTCATCGCGGTCAGGGCCAGGGCCGCTACGACCGAGGCCAGGGCAGCCCAGCGTTTTTCGCCCTGCGCGCCCTCAAGAGGGGAGGACCGCGGTCCTTCGCCGCCGTCGAGGTGCATCATGGCGCGTCCTTTGGCGAGATGTTTTCCACCATGGCCGCTTACCCCGAAGCAGCCGCGATGAAAAGCTCTTTCGGGGCCCGGCAGGGAGGGTCCGGGAGAGGTCGGGGCGCGTTTTTCGCTTTATGCGCGGCGCCAAGGGGGGTATGCTCGGGCCGGCGTTTTTCAACAGACTGTCAGGAGGCCCAAGGCGATGATCCTGATCGGCACTCCCAGCTATAACGGCTGCGTGACCATAAACTACCTGGATTCCCTGCTTGGGACGCTCGATGTCTGCAGGCGGGAGGGAGTAGGGACCGGCATGCAATTTCTGGCCTACCAAAGCCTGATTCCCTATGCCCGAAATTGCATCGCGGGCGCCTTTCTGCGCCGCCGGGAATTCTCCCATTTGCTGTTCATCGACGCCGACCTCGGTTTTCCGCCGGAAGCGGCGGTGCGCTACCTGCGTTTTGACAAGGACGTCGTCTGCGGCGTCTACCCGGTGAAGCATCTGGACGTGGACAGGCTGCGCAGCCTGCCCCGGGAACTCTCCGGCGGGGACGCCGTGTCCGCGTCGCTTCAATATACGGTCAAACTCAAAGGCGGCTGCGAGGTGGATCAGGGCTTTGTCCCGGTCCGGTACGCTCCGGCGGGATTTATGCTGATCAAGCGCCGGGTGCTGACGCGGATGGCCGAAGCGTACCCGGAGCTGCGTTACGGCAAATCCCACGTCAACGCGGACGGCGAGGAAGGCGACAACTGGGCTTTTTTCGACACGCTCATCGATCGCGAGAACAACGAGTACCTGCCCGAGGACTACGCCTTCTGCAAACGCTGGACGGACCTTGGCGGCGAAATCCACGCCGACGTGCTCAGCCGTTTCACCCACTCGGGCAATTGCGATTTCGCCGGGGATTATCCGGCCTACCTCAAAAATAATTGCCGGGCCGGGGGCGAGGGTTGAGCAGGGGCGGGAGGCCATCACCCGAGGGCGACGCGCCAACTCGTCAAATTATTTGGCGATAATTTGCGTACATTGCAATTGCGGCAAAGGATGTCATGTGAATATATATAATTTTTCCTCGGTTCGAGATTTACCGCCTCATTGCACGGTGCTGATATACGGCGCCGGCGGACGCGGCGGCAAGATGCTCAGTCTTTTGACGAATAAACGTCCAGACATCGAAATATTGGGTTTTGTTGATTCATATAAGGAAGGTTTTTTTAATGAATATACGGTATATTCTCTTTCTCAACTAAAGCAGACGGCATTATTTTCTCAAGATGTTAAAATTATCATTGCATCACACCATGCACCTGAAATATGCCATACGGTGTTAAGCAGTACATCATTTGATGTGTATATGCCTGATCTGTTTCTCGTTCACGAGACCAGAGATTTTTCTTTGAAAGAATCGGATTTTGAGTGGTTTTCTTCTGGACTGGCGGATATTTCTCCCATTTTTCATCGCGATAGGGACAAACGATTTCTTGAGCTGCTGCCGGATTTCTTTTTTACTCGCGATGGCTATGAAAATTCAATGAACGAAATAATCGATTTTCATTTGAAGTTCGACGAACTGTATTTTGACTATATAAATAAACAGACAATCAAAGTGGCTATAGACGGTGGAATGGAGATAGGAAATACCACGTTACGTTTTTTGCATCATTTTCCTGGAGTTCAGGTCCATGGATTTGAGCCGTATTCTCTGTCGTTTCGTACGTCGCCTTATTAGAGACCCCTGCACGGCAAAACAGCATAATTTGTCTTTCAACTTGCTGTAATTTATGTTAATTTATCTCCATCTTCAACGATGGAGGCGGTCATGAACGAGCGCAAGAAGATTCCCGGCGTTGCCGA
>JADFXV010000047.1 GCA_015233395.1 Desulfovibrionaceae bacterium | reverse complement strand
TCATATTTGAGCGTAAGGTCATATTTGACCAAAAACCGGGGCTGCGATCTTTTCCAGGTGCAACGCGCGTCTCTGATGGGGGGCGACTAGAGCGTTCCCGCCACGCGTACTGGGGCCGGGAGAGGGCGTGAGCATGCCAGGCCAACAGGTGGCACTGCTCCCGGACGCCCTTGGTCTGTTGCGAAATGAGGTCAGGCAGGCATTGTTTCCGGTGAGGACATGCCCGGCTGCGCCGCCACACGGTTGCGCCCCAGTGATTTGGCGGTATAGAGATTCTTGTCCGCCTCCTCCATCAAGCTCGCGGTGGAGCCACGAGAAAAATCGACTTGCGAGGCCGTCCCCAGACTGATGGTTACGACCTTGGCCACTGGGGACGACGGATGCGCAATCGCCAGGTCCCTGACGGCCACCAGGATGGCCTCGGCCATGAGCTGCGCCGACTTGGCGTCGATATTCGGCAGCACGCAGGCGAATTCCTCGCCGCCCCACCGGGCGGCGATGTCTCCTGGACGCTTGAGCACATGGGCTATGGCTTGGGCCACCGCGCGCAGGCAGTCGTCTCCGGCCAGGTGCCCATTGGAATCGTTGAAGGCCTTGAAGTTGTCGATGTCGATCATGATGACGGACAGAGGATGCTTTTCCCTTTCCGCTCTTCGCCATTCCTTGTTGAGAACTATTTCAAAGAAACGTCTGTTGGGAATTCCGGTCAGGCCGTCGATTTGGCCCAGGTCTTTGAGCATGTCCCGATACCGTTTGAGTTCGATGTGGTTCTTGACCCTGGCCCGGATGATGTTCGCGCTGGTGGGTTTGACGATATAATCGATGGCCCCCAGTTTCAGGCCGAAAGCCTCATTTTTCTCCTCGTTGAGAACGGTGAGAAAGATGACCGGGATATCGCTCGTCTCCGGAGAGGCCTTGAGTTCGGAGCAGACCTGATAACCGTCCATGCCGGGCATCATGACGTCCAGGAGTATGAGGTCCGGTTGATCGGAAAGCGCGATCTTCAGGGCGTCGGGGCCGTTCTGGGCCGTCTTGATGACGTGGTCCTGCTCCAATACGTCGCCGAGCAATTGGATGTTTGAAGGATTGTCATCCACGATCAGGATCGTCCCCTTCAGGGCGTCATTCTCCATGGTCCACTTCCTGTTGAGGCCCGTTCAGACGGATTGAGGGCAGCGGGAGATCGGCCGGAGCGTTAATCCTTGAAGTAGTGCAGGGTTGGCTTGATGACCAGGACAATGGCTATTGCAAGAACCACCCAGACATTCTCAATGACGAAATCATGGAAGCAGGCCCCGGCGATGATGCCGAAGAGGAACACGCCCCACTTGAAAAGCCAAAGGTCGGACCAACTCCATATTTTCGTTTGGAAGAGTTTCATATCCTCACCTCCGTATCAGCTTGGAATTTTTAGAATAGGTGGCAACCGGCGGGGAAACCGGCCACAGGCCGCGCAGCGATAGAAGTCTTCCCTCCCAAGGGCCAAGCGTCCTTTACCCAGATATTTTTTCGCACATGAAGCAAATACGGTTCGGGCTTTCGCCGGGCAGGTAGGTTTTGCAGGCAACCAATTGCCCGTCCGGCTCGAAGCGGGCCGCAAAACTTTGCTCGGTCCCGGTCTCGAGCGTCCGCGCCAGCCCCTCGACCAGGGATGTATCCGCCTTGGGAAACTTTTCCCGCATGGTCCGTCCCTGGATATCCCGGCTTCGCACCCCGGCCAGGCCCTCAAAGGCCTTGTTGACGAAGACGAACCGGCTGCCTTCGTGGTTGCCCGCGGCGCCTAGAACCGGCTCGATCAGCGCGAAGGCGCTGGGCATGTTCATGAAAAGATCTTGCATGCGCCGTTCGTTTTGCCGCAGCGACTCTTCCAGCTGTTTGGCCACGCTGATGTCCGCGAAGGTCATCACCAGGCCGTCGATGCGGTTGTCGATGGTGCGGTAGGGCATGATGCGCACCAGAAACCAGCGGCCGTCCCGGGTTATGACCGGTTTTTCCACGAAAGCCAGGGTGGCCAGCACCCCTTGCGCGTCCAGGGTCATATCCGGATAAATCAGGTCGGTGACGATGTCGGAGACGGGCCGCCCCACGTCGCTGGCGATGAGTTTGACGACCTTGACGGTCTGGGGGGTGAAGCGCCGCACGTTGAGTTCTTCGTCAAGGAACAAGGTGGCGATGTCGGTGCTGTTGAGCAGATTCTTCAAATCGTTGTTGGAATGCGAGAGTTCGTCCATCTTAGATTGCATCTCGATATTGACTGTTTGCAGCTCTTCGTTCATTGACTGCAATTCTTCTTTGGACGTAGTCAACTCCTCGTTGGTGGACTGAAGCTCTTCGTTGGTTGACTGAAGCTCCTCATTGGTCGATTTGAGCTCCTCTTGGGAGGCGTTCATTTCTTCACGGGTGAGTTGCAGTTCTTCCCTGGCGAGTTGCAGTTCGCCTTGTATTTTACTTATCGCTTCTTGGCCGGCTTTGGTCCGGGGCGTTGGCTTGGACAAGGCGGTCACGGCAAGTTCGGTCACGTCCTTGAAGACGACCAGGACGATGTTTTTCAGGGACGCTAATTCGCCAAGCGGCTTGACGACGAGGTCGATCACCTGCGTCTTGCCGTTGACGCCGAGGCGAACTCCCGCCAGGCCAACCGGGCCGTTTTGCCGCAGAGCCAACGTAAAGGCGCTGGACAGTTCGGAACTCAGGCCCTCCCGGGCCATTGCGAAAATGTTCAGATTGGCCTTGCCGGCCGCCGGTTCGAGGTACTTGCCGGTATGCCCGTTGATATACAGGATATCGCCTTCGCTATTGGTCAGAACCGCCGCCGGGCAATATTCTTGCAACAGAACGCGGTCCATGGTCGCCTGCAGGCTCGGGCCGGGAATCTTGGCCGCATGGTCGCCGGACGCCGCCGCAGACTTCTCCGGCGCGGCGCGGCTGAACGCGGACGGGAACTCGATGATCTGTTTTCGATTTTTGGAATCCAGCCGCCGGTAGAGGCGGGTTTTGCCGTCCGTCGGCGCGAAAAGATCGGTGAACGCGCCGATGGTTTCCGAACTGCCAAGGAACAGGATGCCGCCGGGTTTCAGGGAATAGTGGAAGAGGGGCAAGAGCTTTTTTTGCAGGACGGGTTCGAGATAGATGAGCAGGTTGCGGCAGATCAGGATGTCGAGCTTGGTGAAAGGCGCTTCCATGATCAGGTTTTGCGGGGCGAAGACAACGCTGTCGCGGATCTCTTTGCACACTCTGAAGCCGTTTTCCCCCTGCGCGAAGAACCGGCGCAGGCGCTCAGGCGAGACGTCGGCGGAAATGTTGGGCGGGTAAAGACCGCTTCTGGCCTTGGCGATGGCGTCTGTGTCCAGGTCGGTGGCGAAAATCTGCAAGGCGAATTGGCCGGACGGCTGGATCAGGTCGAGCGCCTCCTGGAAGACGATGGCCAGGGAATAGGCTTCCTCGCCGGTGGAGCAGCCCGTCGCCCAGGCCCTGAGCACCCCTCCGCCCGGGTAGGCGGAGAAGAGAGCCGGGAGGCACTCCGTCTTTAATTGCTCCCAGGTCGCCGGATCGCGGAAGAAGCTGGTCACGCCGATGAGCAGTTCCTTGGAGAGGAGTTCGGCCTCTTGGGGGGTCTCTTGCAGATAGCGCACATAGGTGGCGATCTTGTCGATCCGGTGCAGGCCCATGCGCCGTTCGATACGCCGGTAGATGGTGCTTTTCTTGTATTGGGAGAAGTCTTGGCCCGTCCTTGACCGAAGCAGGATGTACACCTTTTCCAGGGAGCTTTGGGATTTGGTGTCCAAGATCACCGAGGCCTCGGCCGGAAGGCGGGGATTGTGCAGGAAAGAGAGGATTTTTTCGGGCAGTTCACCGGCCTGGGCCACCACATCAGCAAGCCCCGCATCGATCGAGCTGCGGGGCATGCTGTCGAATTTCGCCGTGGCCGGGTCCTGCGCGAAGCCGGCGCCGCCTTTTTCCTTGATGGCCCGAAGCCCCAGCATGCCGTCGGAGCCCATGCCCGAGAGGATGACGCCGATGCCGGATTTCCCCTGGTCCTCGGCCAGGGAACGGAAGAAGAAATCGATAGGCAGGCGCAGCCCCCTGGCCTCGACCGGGACGAACAGGTGCAGCTTGCCGTGGATGATGCTGATGTTCTTGTTCGGCGGGATAACGTAAACATGGTCGGGCTGGATTTGCATCCGGTCCTTGGCCTGCGCCACGGGCATCCTGGTGAGACGCTGCAAAAGCTCGGCCATGACTCCTTTCTGGGTCGGGTCCAGGTGCTGGACCACGACGTAAGCTAGGCCGCTGTTATCCGGTACGGCCGATAAAAAGAGTTCCAGCGCCTCCAGGCCGCCGGCCGAGGCGCCGATGCCGACGACGGGAAATCCCTTGGGATGCCGGCCTGGGTTGCCGGCGGCCGGTTTGGATGCGGCCTTGCCCGGGGAGACGGGCTTGGTGGACTTTTTCATGGATGAGACGGCCCTCTTGCCGGAGTGAAACGTGGTTACAGGCCATGGCCAAGGGATAAGAAAGGAATTATCCGGGCGTCCATCCATGGACGCGACGGTTGGTCTACTGGGTGGGCCCGGCGCCCAGAACCCTCCGGGTAACTTCCCTGAGCGCTTCCAGCTCCACCGGCTTGGCGATGTAGTCGTTCATCCCGGCGGCCAGGCACTTCTCCCTGTCCCCGGCCATGACGCCCGCGGTCATGGCGATGACCGGAACGCCTGCCTGGGGCGCGCCGGAAGCCCTGATGCGCCGGGTCGCTTCCGCGCCGTCCATGACGGGCATTTCCACATCCATAAGCACCAGGTCGAATTGCCGTTCAGCCAGGATAGACAGAGCCGTTGCCCCGTCTGAAGCCATTTTGACTTGATGGCCGTCTTCCTCCAGCAGGTAGCGTAGATACGCCTGCGCCACCTTGTCGTCTTCGACCAGCAGGATAGCCAGGCCGGGACCGGCAGCCACGGTCTTGGCCTGCGGGCCGCCGGATTGAACCGCCTGGGCTTGATGTACCGGCACTCGGACGGTCACGCTGGTCCGGCCTTTCTTGGATGTGTCCAGTTCGATGATGCCGCCCTGCGCATTGACCATCAGCTTGGCCGAATAGGTGCCAAGGCCGTGCCCGGTCTTCTTGCCCTTGGTCACATACTTGTCGAAGAAACTGGCCCGGATGTCCTGCGGAACCGCGCCCTGGTTTATTATCTCGATGCGGCAGTCCGTGTCCAAAGACAATTCCACGACGACTTCGGCGTCGGGCGGCGACGCCTCCAGGGCGTTGACCAGTAAGTTTTGCAGGGCCGTGCGCAACAGCTTGGGTTCGCCCAGACAAAGACAAGGCGAATCCGGATTGTGAGAGTGGCGGTTTACGAAAAGCTCCAGGCGGTTTTCGGCGAACTGGGCTTTCTTCGTCAGGGCCCCGATTATGCCCCTGAGCATGGACACGCTGTCGAACACCTCCGGCTCGCTGCGGTATTGCCCGGTCTCGATCTTGTAGAGGTCCAAGGAACTGTCCAGGGTATCGAGCATATTTTGCCCGGCATGTTCAATAAGGCCGAGAAGATCGCGCTGTTCCCCGGTCAGGTTCATTTCATCGCGGAGCATCCTGGCGATGCCTATCGCGTTGCAAGCCGGAGTCCGAAGGTCGTGCCGTATGATGCGCTCGATCTGATCCCGCAGCTCCTCGGCGCGCATGCGCTCGGTGATGTCATCGCCGACAGCTTGGTATTCCAGCACTTCCCCTTCAGGCGAGAACAAAGCGCGGTGCGTCCACTTTTGCCAACGGATCTCGCCTTCCGCGGTCATGATGCGGTGCGTCAAATCCACCGAGGAGGCCAGCGGCGTCAGGGACTTGAGGGCCGCCCTAATGGCGTCCTGATCTTCCCTGGGGATGCGCGGGACGAAGTTGCTCCCGAGCGTCAGTTCGCGCTTGAGGCCATAATAGCGCAGGTAGGCCTCGTTGACGAAGGTCAGGCGTCCATCCGAAAGATAACGGCAGACCAGCTCGTTTTGCATCTCAACGATGTCGCGGTAGCGTTGTTCGCTGATTCGCAGGGAGTCTTCCAGATTTTTACGCTCGGTGATGTCGCGGAAATATACCGAAAGGCTCACCGGGGTGGGATAGGCATGGCATTCGTACCACATGGCGAAGGGCGGGTAATAGGCTTCGAAGCTCACCGGCTTTTGCAGTTCCAGGGCGCGATGGTACTGCTGGTGAAAAACGCCGCCCACAGCTTCGGGGAACGCCTCCCATAGGTTTTTCCCAAGCAGTTTCTCGCGGGTGGTGAATAAGGGTTTTTCCGCCTTGCGGTTCATGTAGGTGACGGTGAACTTCCGATCGGTCTCGAAAAAGGCGTCCGTCGTATTTTCAAGGATATTCATGACGTGCTGTTGCGATTTGCGCGCCTTCTCCTCGGCGTGCTTGCGCTTGGTGATGTCTACCAAGGCCAGCCAGCACTCGAGCCCGCTTCCATCCCCCAGGCCCTCGGCCAACACATGAAGGCGGCCCTGCTGCGTCTCCAGGGACAATTCGCGCGTCAGCTTGGTTTGGGCCGTGAGAATTTGATTGAAGAAGCCGGTCCAGCCGTCTTTGTCCTGGGCGGAAGCGAACAGCCTGAATTCTCTGCCCGCCACGACGGAACGTTCGATTCCCAGCAGCTTCGCACCGGCGAAATTGGTCCGCAGGATTTTCCCGCCGCCGTCCAGGGTGAAATAGCCTACCGGAGAAAAGTCATATAATTCTGTATATTGAGCCAGGACGGCCTCAAGGCTGTCGCGGGTCTGGCGCAATTCCTCGTTTTGCATCTCCAGCTCGACTTGGTGGACCTGGAGCTCGTGGAGCAACTTGAGTGTGTTCGGCTCCGAATCCGCCGGCTGGGGGCTTGCGTCCAGTTCGAAAAGTATCCATTCCGCTTGGCTGCGCAAGCTGGAATCCTCGGAATATTTACCCGTCTTTTTTCGCATGATCATGCTCGTAAGGCCCCGGTAAGGCCGCGTAGGGCAGGATTGCCGACTTTGGGCCATGATAGGAGAAAATGTAAGCGGTGGGAAGGGGGGGGCGGGCAAGACGGCGCGCGTGGGCAGTCGAGTGAGCGCCGAAGGCGCAATGCCGCCTTTGCGTGGGGGGGCAACCGGTACATTGCAATCCAACCGGCCCGCTTACCCGGGTAAATTCGCGGCCGGAACGGGACATTTCATGCCGGCTTGGGCTTGCCCAGGTAAAAACAGGGGCAGAGAAAGGTAGATGGTGGTTCCGAGGCCTTCCTCGCTCTCGATGGTGATGCTCCCGCCCATGAGTTCCGCCAAGCGTTTGGATATGGCCAGACCCAGCCCGGCCCCCTGATACACGCGGGATAAGCCTTCACTGGCCTGGGTGAAGGCGTCGCACACCTGGCCTATCTTGTCGTCGGCAATGCCGATGCCCGTGTCGCTGACCGCAAAGAGCAGCCTGGTCATATCCGCGGACGGGGGGGGCAAGGACGAAACCTCGACCGTGATTTCCCCTGCCTCGGTGAATTTCATGGCGTTGCCCACGAAATTGAACAAGATCTGCCGCAACCTCACCTCGTCACCCTCCACGGCCATTGGAGTCTTTGCGTCAACCCGGATGGTGAGGGGAAGGTTCTTTTCCTGGGAAAGTGGCCTAAATGTTTCCGATATGGCGGACAAAATGCCGTCCAACTGAAATTTCCGCCGGGCGACAGGCATTCTTCCCGAATCGATCCAAGACAGATCGAGGATATCTCCAAGCAAACGAGTCAACCTGTCGCCGGCGCGGATGGACATGCTCGCGTATTCCCGTTGCTCCTCATTTAACTCGGTGGTCTGCAACATCTTCAGCATGCCGATCAGGCCGGCGAGGGGGGTGCGGATCTCGTGGCTCATATTGGCCAGGAATTCGGACTTGGCCTTATTGGCGGCCTCGGCTTGCTTCTTCGCTTCCATCAGCTCGGTGATGTCTATTTCAACGCAGTCCCAGACCAGGTGGTTATTGGGCAATCTTCTGGGGGCGCAAGTCAGAAAACGCCATCTCAATGTTCCAGAAGGCATCTGGACCCGCACCTCGGCCTTGTACGGAGACATGGTGGCCAAAGAAAGGGCTTCACGCGATGCGATCAGGTGGCGATCCTCCTCGACGATCTGGCCATATATGGTTCTCGCGTCGTTCACCGCCCCCTTCACCGTAATGCCGTGCAGCCGTTCGACTCCGGCGCTGACAAAGGTGAAACGGCGCTGCAGCCCTTCCTCGCCCGTGTCAAGCTGATAGACCATGCCGTTTATGAGATTGTCGCTCAGAGAGGTTAATTGCGTTTCTTTCTCTCGTTTCTCATCTTCAGCTTTTTTGCTTGCGCTGATGTCGATCAGCACGACGCGATGCACGACGGCGCCATGAGCGTCCCACGCCGCCATGGCTTCCAGGCGCGCCCAGAACGCCGCGCCGCCCATTTTCACCAGCCGCAGCTCGCATGCCCTCGGCGTGCCGGTGCCTTCGAGCTGAACGCGGTGCAGGTAGTAAAGGTCCTGATCCTGCTTGAGAATGAACCGGGTGAACGGCTGATTGACCAATACGCCCCGGGCAACGCCCAGCAGGGTCGCGGCGGTGAGGTTGGCCTCCAGGATCAGCCCCTGTTCGTCGAGGGTGAGATATCCTGCCGGAGCCAGGTCATAAAGGTCGAAATACCGCGCGCGCAAGGCTTCCAGCTCGGCCTGAGTCTGGCGCAGTTCCTCGTTTTGCATCTGAAGCTCAATCTGGTGCACCCGCAGGTCGTGCAGCGTGCGCCGCATTTCTTCGGCAGACAGCGGGTGCGGCTCTGGGGTCTGCATGGCCTTGGCCCGCTCTTCGGCCTCACGGCGCATCGTGTCCTTCATGAATCGTTCCTCACCTGGGTGACCCGTTCCGTGGTGGCGATGGCGTAGACTTGGCCGGTTTCATTGACCAAGGCGGTGGCGGTCAGCCATACCTCCACAATCTTTCCATCTTTGGCGATGCGTTGTGTGATGTATGGCATCTGAAAGTCACCCTTGATGATCTGCCGGATGATGTCCAACGCTTTCCCGCGCAGTTTTTCCGGGATCAGGTCGCGGATGTTCATGGCCAGAGCCTCGGTTTCGCTCCAGCCAAATATTCTTTGGGCCGACGGGTTCCAGGCCATGATGCGCCCGTCCAGATCGGTCATCACGATGGCGTCGTGCGAATCGCGTACGACCACGGCCAGGTGCAGCTGGTCATTGGCCTGCTTGAGCAATTCCTGAGATTTCTTTATTTCGGTGATATCGACAAAGGTAATCACCGCGCCCTCGACCACGTTTTCAAGCGTCCGGTAGGGCTGGATGCTCATGGTGTACCACTTGCCCTCGGTTGTCTGTACCTCGATTTCTTTGGAGGCCAGGGTATCCAGGACGACCTGCGCGTCCTCCACCAGCCGGTCGTAGTTGACTAGGTTGGAGACGATATGGCGCACGGGCCGCCCCACATCGGCCGAGATCAGGTTGATGATCAGGGTGGCGGTGGGGGTGAAGCGCAGGATGCGCAGCTCTTGATCCACGAAAACCGTGGCGATGCCCGTGCCGGCCAGAAGATTGTTCATGTCGTTGTTGGCCCGGGACAAATCCTCCACCTTGGTTTGCAACTCGGCGTTGACGGTAGCCAGTTCCTCGTTGAGCGATTGCAGTTCCTCCTTGGATGTCTCGAATTCTTCTTTTATCGATTGCATTTCTTCGCTGACAACCTGCATCTTCTCGTTCGACAATTTGAGTTCTTCAACTGTGGTCTCCAACTCTGCGGTGGTTGTCAGGAGGAGTTCTTCCTTGGCTCGCAGTTCATGGTCGAGCGCCTCGATGTGCCTGGCGGCGTCCGCGGCCGGACCGTCATCCAAAGAGGTGGAGCGGGGGCAGGCCGTCTTCGCTTGTCGTTGGCCGGCCGGTGGCGCGTCCTCCAGGATGACCAGGAACAGGGGCGGCTGAAGTGTCGTGGCGGGGCCTTGCTCCACCGGGTGGATGGCCAGATTGACCGTGGTGAAGTCGCCGTTGGTTTTGACTTGAAGGCCCGGGCGGCGCACGATTTTTTTTGACGTATCGGCTTTGTGCAGGGCGGTGGTCAATTCCCGGCGCAAGCCTTCGCGGGCCATCTTCAGGATATTGCTGGCGCCGGCCTCGCCCGGGGCCGGTTCCAGGTACCGTCCGGTTCGGCCATGCAGGTAGAGTATGACGCCCTGGCCGTCGACGAGCGCGCCGGCCGGGGTGATCTGTCGTAAAAGCGCCAGTTCGGTCAGCACGCGCAGCGGCAGTTTTTCGGGATCGGTCGTCTTTTCGGCGGCCGGCGGGTACACGGCGTCAACCCCCGCCATCGGTGAAAGAAACCGGCTCAGGGCCAGGCGCTTTGCGCCGTAGACATTGTCTTTTCTCTGGTACAGTTTCAACTTGCCGTCCAGCGCGGCGAAAAGATCCTCAAACCCGCCGATCGTCTCCGAGGTGCCAAGCAGGAGAAAACCGCCCGGGTTCAGGGCGTAGTGAAAAAGGGAAATGAGCTTTTTGTGCAGGTCCTTGTTCATATAAATGAGAAGGTTGCGACACACGATAAGGTCGAGTTTGGAAAAAGGCGGATCTTTGATCACGTTCTGCTCGGAGAAGACCAGCATGTCGCGGATGCTTTTGTTGACGCGGTAGGAACCTGCGCCTGGCTCGGCCGTGAAAAAGCGCTCCAGCCGCGCGGTGGCGATATCGGAGGCGATATTGGCCGGATACGTCCCGGACCGGGCGGTCGCGATCGCCCGGCTGTCGATGTCGGTGGCGAAGACTTGCACCTTGAACCCCTGCTGCTGCGCCTCAAAGCCTTCCTTCAGAAGGATGGCGACGGAATAGGCTTCCTCGCCGGTAGAGCATCCCGGCGACCAGACGCGGACCATTGCGCCGTCGGGCTTTCCGGCGAAGAGTTTCGGGATGACCTGATTCTCCAGCGCCTTGAAGGCGGCCGGATCGCGGAAGAATTGAGTCACGCCGATCAGAAGGTCGCGAAAGAGCGCTTCCACTTCCGGCATTGTTTGCTGCAAATACAAGACGTACTCGGAGAGCTTTTCGATCCGGTGCACGGACATGCGATGCTTGATGCGCCGCTGGACGCTGCTTGGCTTGTACTGGGAAAAGTCGTGGCCCGTCTGGGCGCGCAACAGGACGAAGATCTTGCTCAAGGAATTATCGGCCTTGGACGCCTGGGCGGATACGGTCCGGGGGAGTTTGCCGAAGGCCTGGGCCGCATAGGCGATGAGCCTGGCCGGCATCGCGGCGGGCTCAAGCACATAGTCCACCACGCCGGTGTCGATGGCGCTGCGCGGCATGCCGTCGTACTGGGTGGATTCGGGATTCTGGGCCATGACCATGCCGCCCTCGCCCTTGACGGCCCTAACGCCCAGGGCGCCGTCGCTGCCGGTGCCCGAGAGCACGATGCAGATGGCCCGCTCACGCAATCCCTGGGCGAGAGAGCGAAAGAAAAAGTCGATCGGCAGACGTTGGCCGTGCGGCGAAGCCGGTTCCATCAATTGAAGTCGGCCACCCAGAAAAGCCATGTCGTGGTTGGACGGGATAACGTAGCAGCAATTGGGTTTGACCTGAGTCCCGTCCTCGACTTCAAAGACCTGCATGGTGGTAAACCGTTTGACGAGTTCGCTGAGGATGCTTTTGTGGTCCGGAGCCAGATGTTGCACCAGGACAAAGGCCATGCCCGGACCCACGCCCGTGGGCATGCCGGAAAAGAAGGCTTCGAAAGCCGCCAACCCACCGGCCGAAGCGCCGATGCCGACGACGGGAAAAGTTGATTCCGGAACGTGCGGCGAAACGCTCCCTGACTTTTCCACGGGGGCGACGGCTTCTTTTTGAGGTTCAGGCTTATCCGCGCCTTTTTTATTCGTCATAGGGCGTCTCCCTACCCGGCCTTGGCTGTTCACCCGTGCGCAAAAAAGCCGAAGTCTTTTCTCCACTCGAACGAATCGTATTTATAAAAAATCCCTCCAACTCCGGCGGCAAGAGGCAAGCGGGAAACCAAGAGGCTGGGCCCGGGAAATACGCGTCATGCCGGGCCGCCGCCCAGGCCTTTGCCCGCCCGGTGCATGGGCAGGGCGCGGCGCACCTCGGCGATGAACGTCTCCGGTCTGAATGAGGCCTTCTCCATGATCCGGGTGCCCATCCGGGTAAGCGTGGACCGTTCCTCGTTGGTCAGACGCTTGGCGGTCATCACCAGGACGGGAATGGCCGCGGTATCCGGCTGCGCCCTGAGCGCTTCCACGACGTCGAAGCCCGAGACATCAGGCATCATCAAGTCCAACAGAATCAAGTCGAACGGGAGCCTGCGCGATAACTCTATGGCCTGCTTGCCGCCGTATGCCCGCTCCACCGCGAATCCCCGGCCTTGCAGATGCACGGACAAAAACTCCAGGGCCTTGGGATCGTCGTCAACGATCAGTACCCGCCGGGGAGAATCAATGTCGCCCCACAAATCGAGCGCTTGCAGGGCCTGGCCAAGCTCCTCCGGCGAGACCGGTTTTTGCAGCACCCTGAAAACGCCAAGGGCCAGGTACTGGTTTTGGTTGGTGGCGAGCGACATGAGGATCACCGGAGTCCGGGCCAGGTCCGGCACGGTCTTGATGCGGTCCAGAAACTCCCAGACGTCGCCCTGGGGGGACTGCACGTCGAGCAACATGACCTGGGGCTTGAAATCGCGGGCCGCGGCAAGGGCATTGATATAGGAAGTTGCGCGAAGACCGTGGATCCCCTCGGCCGTGAGCTGTTGCAGCACGGCCTTCGCCAAGTGGTCCTCTGCCTCCACTACAAACGCCCGCGTCTGCTCGCCTGGGTCGGGTGACTCTTCCCAGGATTGCCCGGACTCCTCGGCCGGGAACTGGCCTAACCCGTACGGCAGCCAGGCGAAAAAGGTGCTCCCCTTGCCTTCCTCGCTTTGGACACCGACGCCGCCGCCATGCAACTCGGCCAGCATGCGGACCATGGCCAAGCCCAGGCCGGTGCCCTCCTGGGTCCGCGAAAGGCTGCTCTCGAGCTGGGTGAAGGGTTCAAAGAGCCTGGTCATCCCCTCGGCGGGAATGCCGATGCCGCTGTCGGTCACGCTGATCTCGATGAACCGGTCATGACCCGAGTCCGGCAGCGCCGTGCGCATGCCGGCAGGCAGGGGGCGGGCCGCCCGCGGCCTGTCCACCGCCTCGGCCGAAAGTCTCACCGAGCCGCCCTCGGGGGTGAACTTCACCGCGTTGGAGAGCAGGTTGAACAGGATCTGCTTGACCTTGCGTCCGTCGGCATGGAGCACGCCCAAATCCTTGCCGGGTTCGCAACGCAGGTCCAGGCGGTGCTCGGCGGCCTTCTCCAGGACGATCGAGAGACTGTCGCGCAGGACCGTGGCGATTTCCAGAGGCTCGATGTCCAGCTCCATCCGTCCGGCCTCGACCTTGGACAGGTCAAGAATGTCGTTGATCAGCGAGAGAAGGTGGCGGCCGCTGTCCAAGACCTGCTCCACGTACTCCTTTTGCCCCGGCGTCAGATCACCGCGCAGGCCGTCCACCAGCACCTCGGAGAAGCCGATGATGGAGTTCAGGGGGGTGCGCAGTTCATGGGACATGTTGGAAAGAAATTCGGATTTGGTGAAGTTGGCCTTTTCCGCCGCCGACTTGGCGCTCTCCAGTTCGGCGTTCTGGTCATGCAGCGCCTTATCCAGGAGCAGGCGTTCGGTGATGTCGCGCGCCGCGGCGAACACGCCCTGCAGCTTCCTGTTGCGGTCGTAGAAGGTGGTGGCGTTGAAGGACACCGCGGTTTCCTTGCCGCCCCTCGCGCGCACGATGAGTTCGTAGTTGGTGACCTTTTTTTTGCTCAGCACCATCTTGATGCCCATCTCGGCCCGGTCCGGATCGGTGAAGTAGCTTTTGAACGGAGCGCCGATGAGTTCGTCGCGCGTGCAATCGGTGAGCGCCTCCATCTGTTTGTTGACGTCGGTGATGATGCCGGCCGGATCGGTGGTCATCAGCGCATCGATGTTGGATTCAAATAGGGAGCGCGTGTAGAACTGATGGTCGCGAAGGCTCTGGCCGAGTATCTTCTGCTCGGCCTCGATCTCCTTGCGGGCGGTGTTGTCGGTGCCGATCAGCAGATAGCCGATGATGGCGTCCTGGTCGTCGCGCAGGGCCGTGACCGAGACCACCGCCGGGAAACGGCTGCCGTCCTTGCGGATATAGGTGAGTTCGTAGATGTCCTCGATGCCGCGCGAGGCCTTGAACACCAGCGCCTCGAAGCCTGGGGTGATCGGGGTGCCGAGTTCTTCGCTGAGCGCCTTGGCGCGAGCGATGACTTCCTGGGGATCGGAAATGTCGGCCGGGGTGATCTTGTTCATCACGTCGGCGGCTAAGTAGCCCAGCATGCGCTCCGCGCCGACGTTGAAGATCTGGATGACGCCCTTGGCGTCGGTGGCGATGCTCGAGAAGTTGGCGCTGTTGAAAATCGCTTTCTGCAGGGCTCCGGCCTTGAGCAGCGCCTCTTCCGCCTCCTTGCGGGCGGTGTTGTCGGTGCCGATCAGCAGATAGCCGATGATGGCGTTCTGGTCGTCGCGCAGGGCCGTGACCGAGACCACCGCCGGGAAGCGGCTGCCGTCCTTGCGGATATAGGTGAGTTCGTAGATGTCCTCGATGCCGCGCGAGGCCTTGAACACCAGCGCCTCGAAGCCTGGGGTGATCGGGGTGCCGAGTTCTTCGCTGAGCGCCTTGGCGCGAGCGATGACTTCCTGGGGATCGGAAATGTCGGCCGGGGTGATCTTGTTCATCACGTCGGCGGCTAAGTAGCCCAGCATGCGCTCGGCGCCGACGTTGAAGATCTGGACGACCCCCTTGGCGTCGGTGGCGATGCTCGAGAAGTTGGCGCTGTTGAAAATCGCGCTCTGCAAGGCTCCGGCCTTGAGCAGCGCCTCTTCCGCCTTTTTACGCGCGGTGTTGTCCGTGCCGATCAACAGATAGCCGATGATGGCGCCTTGGTCGTCGCGCAGGGCCGTGACCGAGACCACCGCCGGGAAGCGGCTGCCGTCCTTGCGGATATAGGTGAGTTCGTAGATGTCCTCGATGCCGCGCGAAGCCTTGAACACCAGCGCCTCGAAGCCTGGGGTGATCGGGATGCCGAGTTCTTCGCTGAGCGCCTTGGCGCGAGCGATGACTTCCTGGGGATCGGAAATGTCGGCCGGGGTGATCTTGTTCATCACGTCGGCGGCTAAGTAGCCCAGCATGCGCTCGGCGCCGACGTTGAAGATCTGGACGACCCCCTTGGCGTCGGTGGCGATGCTCGAGAAGTTGGCGCTGTTGAAAATCGCGCTTTGCAGGGCCTCGGTTTTGAACCAGTCCTGAGGATGTGGCGCGGCGCCGTCCTGCGGCTTGCCGGCGTTCGGGTTCAAAGCGGCCGGGTCGCGTTGTTTTTTCATGACGTACCTCTCCGGATTGCGGAACGAGAATAAAAATCAAGGTCAAAACAACTCATACTTTTGCCATGCCGGGCAAATCGAGAGCCGTTTGATTGCGCCAATCGAATCACAGGGCTCATGACGATCGCGATAAACGCTGTTTCAAACACTTACGCTCCTGAGGTTGCGTCCGGATGTTTGCCCTGGAACGGCTCCCGCTTTTGGTCCACTGTGTCATGGGCTGCGTCGCGCACGGGCAGGGTGAACACCAGTCGGCTGCCCCGGTCGGGCGACTGCGCCAGTTCGACCTCGCCGCCCTGCAGCCGGGCCAGCCGGCGGGCCAGGGCCAGCCCCAGGCCGACGCCCTGATGCATCTTGGTCTGCGGACGCTCCAGCTGGGTGAAGGGGATGAACATGATGGGCGCGAAATCGGGGGGAATGCCCGGACCCGAGTCCACGACGCTCATCTCCAAGATCTGCTCGCCGTTTTTCTCGACCCGGCGTCCGGAGACCTTGACCCGCCCGTTGTCCGGGGTGAACTTCACGGCGTTGCCGAGCAGGGCGAACATGACTTGCCGGAACTTCACCTCGTCGAGCGCGGTTTCGCGCTCCATGTCCGGCGTAATTTCCAGTTCCATGGCGAGGCTGTGGCGCAAGGCCCGCTCCCGGTTCATCTCCAGGGTCGCGCGCAAAAGCGCGGCCGGGGAGACCCAGGTAAGCTCCAGCGCCTCGTCCCCGGCGTCGAGTTTGGCCAGCAGCAATATGTCCGTGAGCAGGGCGAGCAGCCGCAGGCCCGAATCCCGGATGGTGTTCACGTACTCTTCCTGCTTGTCGTTGAGTTCGCCGAAGAAACGATCCAGGAGCACTTCGGAAAAGCCGATCACCGCGTTGAGCGGCGTGGTCAGCTCGTGGCTCATGTTGGCCAAAAAATCGCTCTTGGCTTGGCTGGCGGCGTTGGCCGCCAGAAGCGCTTCGCGTAATTCGTGCTCGAGCTCCTCGACGCAGGCGCCGGGAGATTTGGCCGGCTGGGGGGCATTATGCTTGGATGGGTGCTTCATTGGCTAATTCCGGGCTGTCCCTGAGACGGTCATAGGTTTGCTCGAAACGTTCGGCGATTTTCTTGAAGGCCGCCAGAACCCGGGGGTCGAAATGCCCGGGCAGGGTCCGGCCGTCGCCCTTGGTGATGATCTCGAAGGTCTTGGCGTGACCGAAGGCGGGCTTGTAGACGCGTGCGTTGCGCAGGGCGTCGTATTGGTCGGCCAGGGTCAGGATCCTGGCCTCCACCGGGATGGCCTCGCCCGAAATCGCCCGGGGGTAGCCGGTGCCGTCGAAGCGTTCGTGATGGTTGAACGCGATGCTGCTGGCCATGGCCAGGCGGGGGCTGTCGCCCAGGATATTGGCGCCGTATTGGGGATGGAGTTTCATGACTTCCCATTCCTGCGGAGTAAGCGCTCCGGGCTTTTGCAGGATGTGCGGGGGGAGGTGGATCTTGCCCACGTCGTGGGTCAGAGCCTGGACCCGGATGGAGCGGACGAACTTCTCGGGCATGCTCAGTTCCTTGGCCAACAGCGCGCAGTATTCGCCCACCCGGTGGATGTGGTTGCCGGTGTCGTCGTCGTTGGCCTCCGAGGCCCGGGCCAAGGCTTGCAGGCTGTAGTCGAAGGAGTCGGAGATCTCGTTCATTTGAAGGTAGATGGTCTTCAGAAAGACGGTGTGGGCGACGATGGCGTTGATCACGTCGGCGTCGTAGGGGGTGATCGGCCGCCTGTAGTTCAGGACCATGAAGCACACGTCGTCGCTTAAGAAGCAGAGCATGTTGTCCACCGGGATCGAGCTCTTCCTGAGCTTGCCGACGACGTCGGCGATCTCCTTGTCCGCAAGTTCCGGTCCGGAAAAAGAGACGACGCGGGCGGCCTTGCCTTCGGGCAGGTCCATGTTCACTTCCAGGCGCAGCTTGAGCGCAGTCCGCTGCAGCTTGTCGTCGCCGCGCTCGTAAAGGTACCAGCCCCAGGATCTCCCCCCGAGCTTGAGCCCTACCACCACCTGGGAGGGTTTGGCCGGGTCCGGAACTCTGCCGAGGATCAGTTCCACCACCTTGTCCATCGCCCGGGGCAGATCGAACTTGAAGGGGTCGTACATCCTGGCGATGGCCCGGCCGAAGGTGGTGATCTGGCTTATGTTGGCATAGGCGCTGCCGAGCCGGTCGCTTAAATCCTTGACCTTGAGCAGCATGGCGACCCGGGCCAGGATCTCGGCCTTGTCGAAGGGCTTGGTGAGAAACTCCTCCGCCCCGGCCTCAATGCTCTTGATGCGTTCGGCCTTGGCCATCATGGAGGTGACCATGATCACCGGGATGTCCCGGGTACTCGGATCTTCCTTGATGGCCCGGCAGACGGCATGGCCGTCCATGCCCGGCATCATCACGTCGAGCAGGATCAGGTCCGGGCGATGTTTGCGGGTGGCCTCCAAGGCCTGCGCCCCGTCAGCCGCCTCGATCACCTCGAAGCCGCGCGGGACGAGCACGGCCCGCAACAGATTGCGATTGTGCTTCTCGTCGTCGACGCACAAAATCAACGGGGCGGGCACGGTCACGCGCCTCCCAGCAGTTCCGTGATCAAGTGCGGCAGCCTGCGCGTGTCCAATGGCTTGGACATGTATTCGTCGAAGCCGCTGGCCAGAATCCGCTCCCGGTCGCCTTTCATGGCGAAGGAGGTCAGGGCGACGAGTTTGATGTTGCGGGTGCGGGGGTCGGCCTTGAGCGCCTCCCCGGCGGCCAGGCCGCTCATGACCGGCATCTGGATGTCCATGAAGATCAGGTCCGGCAGCTGTTCCAGGGCCATGTCCAGCCCCTCCCGGCCGTTGAAGGCCTCAAGCACCTCGTGGCCGTAGTGGTGGAGGATGTCGCGAATGAGAAGGCGGTTTTTTTCGTTGTCTTCGACAATGAGAATTCTGGCCATGTCGTCTCCTGCGGGTTCAAGACATTTCCGGCGGGAGACCCGGTCCCGCTGGACAATTTCCTGCATGCCGATTCCCGGATTTTCGCAATGGTCGGCGCTCCCGGCTCAGGACGCCTGTCTCATCCTCATCATGTAATCGCTTGCCGCCGTTTCAGTGAACTTCCTTTCAATCTTTCGCCGGGCCGGCACGTTCTCTATGCCACCAACCTGGTCCGGCTTGGGCTTTGCCTTGAAACGATACTCGGTCCCGGCCATGATGAGAGAAAGAAACAGCGTCGCGGCCACGGTCGGAGTCTTCAAAGCGAACCTCATATGAGGGGCTGCTCACGAAACGCAGCGTCGTATCGTGAGCAGGCCCCTGTCTGGCCTATTTGGGCCCCCGGAAATTCCGGAGGCTTTAGGCGGTCAAGTTAGCGGACGATGACGGTCGTGGGGCCGCCTTCATTTCCGGTGTTCCCTTTGGCGCCGGTGTTGCCCGTCCTGCCTTGGTTTCCGGTGGCGCCGGTATCGCCGGTGTTGCCCGTGTTGCCTTGGCTGCCGGTCGCTCCGGTTTCACCGGTATAGCCGGTGTTGCCGGTATTGCCTTGATTGCCTTGCGTGCCGCGAGCTCCGGTCGCCCCGGTGTAGCCGGTGTTGCCTTGATTTCCCTGCGGCCCGGGGGGACCGGTGCACGCCGTGAAGGCCAGCGCCAAAACCAAAAGTGCGGTCGAGATGAGATACTTCATGATATGCCTCCTGAGGCGTGTAAAAGTTTAAGAGCAAATATCCAGGACGGTGGTCGGCCTCTTCACTGCGAGCTCCATTCCGAGGTCCACTCTCGCGTCACGGCGAGAGGGCTCGGCGGAATGCGGGTTAGTCGGCGTAATGGAACGTGGGCATCGCCTTGATGGCTTCCTTGGTGGCGCCGAACCACACGATGCGTTTGTCCTTGATGTTGAACTGGTTGATGGGAATGGGCACATCGTGCTTGTCCATGCCCAAAAAGCCGCCGGCGCCGACAATGGCGTAAGACATGCCTCTTTCAGGCGTGACGATGATGTCCTCGATGGTGCCCACTTTCTCGTTTGTCTCATTGAAAACGTCTTTGCCCAGGATGTCTTTCTTGATGCTCCAGCCCGTGGCCAGAACCTTGACCTCTTCGACGGTGACGCCGATGCTGCCGACAACGGGCGCGTTTTGCGCCAACACGACGCCTGCGACCAGACATAAAGCCAGCGCAGTGGCGACGATAAGGGTCTTCCAATCCAGCTTCATGGGTACTCCTTGGTTATAGTGAGAACATCGGTTGGAATGCCATATCATTCATGCCGTTACGGCCTGTTCGATTCGAGAGCCCCCGGCTCTAGAAGGTCATCGCCAGGCTGATGGAGCCGAACAATTGCGGTTTTTTTTGCCCGTAGAACTCATCCGTCCTGAACACCTGGGTGTAGGTCAGCTTGAACCGGCCCATCTCCACGCCCACGCCGCCGAAAAGGTCCGCCACGAAGGGATATTTCGACACGCGCGGGCTGTCTTCAAAGGTGTTGCCGTCGAGGAAGATGTTGCGCGCCACCGCCCGTCCCTCGGCCCCGGCGAAGAGGTGCATGCCGAAACCGGGGTTCTTAAGCGGGCTCGTGTCGTCCGAGGCGACGGGCTCGCTCACGCCGCCGCCCGGCTGGATGAGCGAGGTGCCGAAGTCCCTGGGCAGCTTAAAGCCGAAGCGAGTCTCAAAACCGGCCGCCGCCAGGGTCTCCACGTTGCCCACGCTGGCCCTGACGTGCGGCAGAAAATCCCAGGCCAGGTCGTGGCCGAGCTCGACACGCTTGAGATTCTGGGTTCGCTGCCAGGTGAGTATGATCCCGGGTTCGTCGTGGATTTGGTTTCTCCAGCCCAGGCTTGGCGGGTCACCTATGAGCGAGTGGAAAGCGTTTTGGGTCTGGGCCGCGTACGACTCGGGACCGACGAAGCCCACGGTCGCCTCGAAGGTGTCGAGCTTGTCCGGGGTCTTGGCGTGCAGGCCCAGGGAAACGTAGGTCCAACCGGCGTAGGGCCGGTCGGTGGGCTGCGGGGAGCTGACCTGCAGGTGGGTCGGGGTGTACATGTTCTGGCCCAGGGCCAGGGCCAGGTTGTATTGTTGGCCGGGCTGGTTGACAAAGGGCAGGATGCCGATAGCCGGCAGCACGAAACGCGGCAGGCGCTGGTCGTCGGCGTAGTGCTTCAGGTCGCCGGAGACCCACAGGAGCTTGGTGCCGTTGGTGTAGTGGTTGTCCGTGCCCGCGAAATAGTCGTTCTCCTCGATGACGGTGAGGATGGCGGGCGTGCGGGCGGACACGTCGGGCTCGCCCGGCTCGTCGCAGAGCCCGGGCCGGGCCGCGGCCAGAAGGACGAGGACCGTGCAGGCCAGGGCCAGCGCCGCGACGAGGCGTATGTGCATGGAGCAGGCCCTAAACCTGTTCGCTTTATTTCGAATTAAAATATGAAGAACCTCGCTGTAATACATATAATTTGATTGTCATGGGAATATGGACGCAGATATGACTACTTTGGGTTATCGTTGGAGCAAGCATTGGTTCAGGTTGTTGTTGCAATCGACCATGCACAGATTGTATTGACTCTTGTCTTGAACGTTGTTGCAATTGTTGGCGCAGTTGGTCCAGTCGTTTTTGCAGAAGGCCGCCACGTCGCCACGGTGTTCGTCGTAAGCGTCCTCGCGGCGTTCCTGGCGACGCTCTTCGCGGCGTTCGTCGCCGTATTCATTGTAGGCGTATTCGTTGCCCGCCGATGGGCGGGCAAGCGATCGGCCGCCAGATTGGGAGGCGTGATCGTAATTGTCAGCTTGACCGGCGTGTCCGCAAGACGCCAGGCATGAAACGGCAACGGCAATGGGAATCAGCAGCTTGGGAAAAGAAACGGTCATGGCTGTCTCCGGACAAGGCGATTCGATCGGTTGTTTGTCATTTCAAAATCTTGCGTCAGCTTACCGGCTCGGTTCAGAGCGCTGTCAGCGCCTGGGGTTGCGGCCGGGCGAAACCTGGTGGTTTCGCCCGGCCGGGTTGCATGCTTGAGCGCGTTTAGTTCATGGGCGTGAACTTGATCTCCACGCGGCGGTTGAGTCTGCGGCCTTCGTCGGTCGCATTGTCGGCGCGCGGGCGGGACTTGCCGTAGCCCACGGTGGTGATGCGGTCGGAGGCGATGCCCTTCTTCACGAAATAGGCCTTCACCGAGTTGGCCCGGCGTTCGGACAGCGCCTGGTTGTATTCCACGCTGCCCACGGAGTCGGTGTGACCTTCGAGGATCACCTGCTGGTTCGACTTGGACTTGCTGACGGCGACGCCCTCGTCCAGAACCGGGATGAATTCCGGCTTGATGTTCGACTTGTCGAAATCGAAGTAGATCGAGCGGAAGATAACGACTTCACTGCTCGTGTCGGCCAGTTCCTCGTACAGCCCGCAGCGCAGGAAATTGTCTTCGGCGTTGCGGTTGTTCAGAAGCTCTTCGACCTCGATGATGCAATGGCAACCGGACAGCGCGGCGATTTTCTTCACCTGTTCCTTGCCGTGGGCGTTGTCGGCGAGACTGACCACCATAAAGCAGAGTCTGTTGCCGTATTTGGCCTGGAGCGCGGTGGCTTCGGTAACGGCATCGATGCCCAGGTTGTCGTCGCCGTCGGTGAAGAGGATGACGGCAGTTCGGCCGGAAAGTCCGGAAAGAACCGGGTCCAGGCTCATCAGGCCGGGGCCCATCGGGGTCAAGTTTCCGTAAATGGGGTAATTGACGTTGATGGGCGAGAGCGCATCATGCACGGCGGTCTGGTTGTAGGGCGCCATGGCGCTGAGCTGCTCGAAGGGAGCGAAGGTGAACACGCCGCTTTTGTAATTCAGATTGGGAATGCGGTAATTGACCTCGATGGCCGCGTCCTTGGCCAACAGAATCTTGGTGTATTCATTCTTGAGCCCCTGGTAGGTCATGGCCATGGAACCGGAATGGTCGACAAAAAAGATGATGTTGTCGACCTTCGGAACCAATTTCATGGCGGCGGCCGGCAGGACCGAACCCGCTAGGGCCACCACCAGCATGATCACGATAAAGCGCATTTTCTTCAACGAAAATAGTCTCATAAGTCCTCCTCGCGTTTGGTTGAATTATTGTTCTCGGTATATGTTCAACGAGTGCAACATCCTTGTCTCCCGCTTCAGGCCCTAGTTCGGCGTCGGCTTCGTGCCGCAACCGGACAGGGTGCTGTCGCAACTTGAGATGCAGGCGTCGAGATCGTCTTGTGTTCGGTCGTTCCGGTTTGAACGGCACCGGTCTACGCATTGCTGATGCTGCTCCTGGCAGTACCTTTTCGTTTCAACGCCGCCCTGCCCGGTCTGGCCGTGGGGGACTGCGGGGGACGCTCCCGGATTGATGATCAGTTCGTTGCCTTCCTGGATGACGACCTGCCGGGCTTTGCAAGTCAAATTGCAATCAGGGCAGTCGTGGTTGCAGGTGACGCTCGGGTCGCCCGTGGGGGCGTTTACCGTGCATACGACCGTGCCGTCGGGCCGTACGCACTCGAAAGAGTTCGGACCGGAGGCGAAGGCCGCCGTGCTCAGGCAGGCAAGGGCCAATGTGGCGAGAACGAGGCGTTTCATATTGTTGTTCCCTCCCGTGGAGATAAATTGCCGTCCATCCCGATCAATTCCGATGGCGGTCATGACGTTCCTGGTCGTTGCCGTAGAGGCCGCCGGCCACCGCGCCTATTCCACCGCCAAGCAAGGCGCCCAGTCCCAGGGAGCCGCCCGTGATGGCGGCGATTCCGAGGCCGGCTCCGGCGCCGATGGCGCCGCCGGAGAGGGCGCCCTGCTGCGTTCTGGACATGTTCGTACAGGCGGAAACGCTCAAAAACGCTATGATGAGAGTGGAGAAAAGTATTTTTTGCATGGCGATTTCCTTATTTTTTCCAATTCGGTACGATAATCTCGTGCCAAATGACCTCAAATACGTGCCGGTGGATTTTCCCGGGGTTGTCATTGTAGTACTGGTCAATCCTACGGCTCAGTTCTCTCCAGGGCATATCTTTCAATGCCTCCACCCAGCCCCGGACCAATCGGGACGGCTCCTCGGAATGCTTGAGTCTGGCATGGTATTCCAGCACGATCGCGCTGCTGGCTCCAAACAGAAAAGATTCTTTTTCAACCTGGGATGAGTTCATCCACACGTTGCCATCGACATCGGCCCCGGGACGATCAGTCGGCGCCTGGGCAAAGCATGAGCTTGAGAAGGCAAAAATAATTCCCACCAGGAGGAATGTGGATAAAAAGGGAAACTTTTTCATGACTGCCTCTGGTTGTTTGATGTTTCCGTATAAAACATTGGTGCCCTGTTGGGAGAGATGAAAATGCTCTTTTCATCCGCATCCCCTTGCCATTTCGGGCGACAAGACGCCGCTCACGCAGCGCCTTGACCGCCTCGGACGGCTATCTGTTCTCTTCGCGCCGTTCTTCCCGTCTTTCTTCCTGCCGGTCGCGATGTTCTTTCTTGCGTTCCCTCACTTCCTTGTTCTTCTCGCGCTCTTCGCTACGCATCTCGCGGTTGTCTTCCCGCCGGTCGCGGTTGATTTCCCGTTGATCCTCCCGGATTTATTCCCGGCGGTTTTCCTGGGCGAACACCGGCAAGGCGATCCCCAGAGCCAGCAGACAGGTCAATGCTATCGTCAATGTCTTTCTCATGATTGTCTCCGTACTTTTCATGCAGTCGAAGCGGTTCGGCGCGGGCGCCGAGACGTCTCGATGTTTACCGCCAGAGCGGGGATGATCACGTTGAATTCCGGGGACACCAGCGGCGGCATCAACACGACTGGCGGTGTCGGCTCGTAGTACCCGCCCCCGTAATATTCCCGGTGTCCCGGATAGTAGTCCCCGCGCCACCGTTCCTCGTGTCTGCGTTCTTCGTGCCTGCGTTCGCCGCGATCTTCGTGATCCCCACGGTCCTGGCGATCGTTTTCAGCTCGCGCCGAAAGAACGGTCGCACTCAGGGCAACGGCGACGATGGCGATCGCCATCGCGATATTTCCGATGATTCGTTTGCTTGTCATGATGTCCTCCTGGTATTGGCTCAGGCGAAAAGCCGCGACCCATGCCGCGGCTGCGCTCGTCGTTACATGCCCTTGTTGTGCTTGCGGTCTTCTTTGCGAGCGAACACCATGTCGGCGATCGTTTTCTGTTCGGGCGACAAGATCGTGTAAAGCTTCTCGAATGAAGGGTAGAGCTTGCGCTGGGCCTTTGCATGCTCCTCGGCCATCTCCTCGTGCAGCTTCAGGCTTTCGAGCGCGGTCATTTTGGCGGACTTTTCGGCCCATTTTTCGATATGGACCTTCATGGACGCGGCGTTTTCACGCATCGACTTGGCGACGTCCTGCCAAGCGGTCTCCTGGGCGGCGGTGATGTGGAGATTGTCGTGGAGCTTGGCGATGCGCGCCTCGGCCCAATCCGCGGCGGACTTTTCCACTTTGGTCTGCGCCACGGCGTCCGGAACCGGCGCCTTTTGCGCCCAGGCCGCGGGTGAAGCGGCCGCGATCAGCAGGGCGGTGCCGATTACACAGGCAAGCAATGAAGATTGAATCGAATTGCGTGTCATAACGTACTTTCCTTTTTGGCGTCCGCGTGGACGGCTGTCTGTCAGTTGCGAACGAATCTGTCTCGTCTTTCCTGAGTCGCCCCTCGTGTCCGGGGTTACGGGGGAAAGATGATTTTCCCCGCCCCCTCAAGCCGGTCCCCCGGATGCTTAACGCCGTCCGAGGGGAATAACGATGTTGAATCCCGGGTACATCGGCGGCGGCATCAACACGACCGGCGGCGCCGGCGGGTAGTAACCCGGGTAGCCGTAGTATCCCTGGTAGCCCGGATAGTATCCCCCGCGCCACCCAGAGCGATATCCACGACCATAGGCATGGCCGTTGCCGTGTCCGCGACCCCAGCCATGACCTTGGGCCAGAACCGGGGTGACGGTCGCACTGAACATGACCGCAACGAAAGCGATCATCAGGGCGAAAGTTCTGAGAATTCTTCTGTTTGTCATA
>JADFXV010000046.1 GCA_015233395.1 Desulfovibrionaceae bacterium | reverse complement strand
GAAAACCCCTTTTGTGAACAAAAGGGGTTTTCCCCCCGAACCCCCCTTTCCCCAAAAAACTTCATATCATTGAGCGGGTGTAACCCTCGACGCCACGCGGTTTTGAGAAAGACCTTTCCCTGGAGGTTGCCGCCCCCCGCCTCCTGCCTTCTTCCGCTCTGCCTCGCCCCGCTTCGGGCTCAGTCCGTCTTGCCCGCGTCGGCGTCGCAGGCCGCGCCTTCGGCGCGGCCGAAGGGCGAGATTTGGCGCAGGCGGGCGATGATGCCGGGCAGTTTCTCGACCACGAGGTCTACGTCTTCCACGGTGTTGTAGCGCGACAGCGAGAAGCGGATCGAGCCGTGGGCGTAGGTGAAGGGCACGCCCATGGCGCGCAGGACGTGCGACGGCTCAAGGCTCCCGGAGGTGCAGGCCGAGCCCGAGCTGGCGCAGACGCCGAGCGCGTCGAGCAGGAGCAAAATGGCCTCGCCCTCGACGTATTTGAACGAGATATTGGTGGTGTTGGGCAGCCGGTGGTCGGTATCGCCGTTGACGCGCGATTCCGGCGCGGCGGCGAGCAGGCCGCGTTCCAGGCGGTCGCGCAGGGCGGCGACCTTGGTGGTTTCCTCGGCGATGTTTGCGGCGGCCAGTTCGCAGGCCTTGCCGAGGGCGACGATGGCGGCGGTGTTTTCGGTGCCGGCGCGCCGTCCTTTTTCCTGGTGGCCGCCGATCATAAACGGCCGAAACGGCGCGCCCTTGCGCACGTAGAGCGCGCCCACGCCCTTGGGGGCGTGCAGTTTGTGTCCGGACAGGGCGAGGTAGTCGACCGGGAGCCTGGCCAGGTCGATGGGGATTTTGCCAACGGCCTGGACCGCGTCGACGTGCAGCAGGATGCCGCGTTCGCGGGTCAGTTGCGCGATTTCCGGGATGGGGAAGACCACCCCGGTCTCGTTGTTGGCGTACATGACGGAGACGATGGCGGTGTCCTTGCGCAGGCTGGCGGCCAGTTCGTCCAGATCCAGTCGGCCGCTTTCGTCGACGCCGAGATACGTGACGTCGAAGCCTTTCTTTTCCAGGTGTTTGGCCAGGTTGAGCACGGCCGGATGCTCCACCCGCGTGGTGACGATGTGGCGTTTGGCCGGAAGCGCTTCGATGGCGGCCCGGATGGCGGTGTTGTCGGATTCGGTGCCGCAGGAGGTGAAGACGATTTCCTCGGGGCTGGCGCCGAGGGCGGCGGCGGCGCGCGCTCTGGCCAAAGTCACGAATTTGCCGACCTGGCCGCCGAAGGTGTGCATGCTCGACGGGTTGCCGTAGAGCTTGCCGAAGAACGGCAGCATTTCCTGAAGCACTTCCGGGGCGGTGCGGCTGGTGGCGTTGTTGTCGAGATAGACGGTGCGCACGGCTAGACCTCCTTGACCAGGATGCCGGGTTCGACCGCGTCCTGCAGGCGTTTTTCCACGAAATCCTTGAGCGTCACCAGGCTCGACGGGCAGGATTTGCAGGCCCCGCGCAGGCTGACCAGGACGGTTTGGCCTTCGATGTCCACCAGTTCGATGCCCCCGCCGTCTTTTTGCAGGCTTGGCCTGATCTCCTCGTCGATGACTTTGGCGACCCTGTGCATGCGTTCAAGATTGGTCAGTTTGCGCGCGGGCGCGGCCGCTTTGGGCGGGGCCTGGCCAAGCTCTTCGGCCAGGATTTCGGCCAGGCGGTCCAGGCATTTGCCGCAGCCGCCGCCGGCCTTGGTGTAGTCGGTGATCTCCTCGACGGTCTTCAGGCTGTTTTCGCGGATCACGCCCCGGATGAGCGTGTCGGTGACGCCGAAGCATTCGCAGACGATCTCGCCTTCGGGCATGGGCGCGGGCGCGCTCTGGCCGCGCAGGTTCTTGACCGCCGCTTCGAGCGCCTCCTGGCCCATGACCGAACAGTGCATCTTTTCCTTGGGCAGTCCGCCCAGGTATTTGGCGATGTCCTGGTTGGAGATGGTCAGGGCCTCGTCCACGGTCTTGCCCTTGATCAGTTCGGTCAGGGCGGAACTCGATGCGATGGCCGAGGCGCAGCCGAAGGTCTGGAATTTGGCGTCCACGATGCGGTCGTGCTCGTCGACCTTCAGGTAGAGTTTGAGCGCGTCTCCGCAGGCGATGCTGCCCACTTCGCCGACCGCGCTCGCGCCCTCGATCTCCCCCACGTTGCGGGGGTTGAGGAAATGTTCCTTCACCTCGTCGGTATATTCCCACATGTCGTATGCTCCCTTTGTTCGTTTCCGGCCAAGTCCGCGCGGCCGGCGCCGGCGGGACATACGCCCCGGCCGGTTCCCTTGTAACCTAAAAGAATAATCCGGCAAGGCCGGAAAGCAAGACGGTGCGCCAAACAAAAAACCGCTATTTTGGGACGTCCCCCTGGGGCACGGTGAAGACTAGGCGTCTTTCGCGCCGTCTCCGGCGCCCGGCTTGGTTCTTTTTTTCAGGCGCAATCTGGTCAGGGCGGCGAAAAAGCCGCTGATCAGCCCAAGCGCCAGGGCGCGGTGGAAATCCCAAAAAAACAGGCCGCCGAGCACGCCAACCGAGCCGCCGATCATGACCCCCCGGGCCAGCGCTTCGAGCATTTCCGCCTGACTGTAGCCGTTGTCCATTCTGTGACCTCGCTTCAAAGCGTCCGGCCGCGGCCGGCCCGGCCACACTGCCCCATTGCGCGCGGCCAGGCAACCGGAGCAAGGGGGACAAAAAGGCGCAAAGGGGCGGCAAGGCCGCGAGGCGGGAAAGCGCGGGAACCGCCCGGATTTGGACCATCCCGGAAAAAATCGCGCGCGGCGCCGTCCGCCGTTCCGGGCGCCGGGGGATCGATATGTTCCCCGGTGGTTGCGCGATCTGGCCCGGAGGAATATGGGTCGGAGTAATTGTTCGCGGCCGAACCCGGACAACGGGGCAGCCATCGACACGGAGGGCTCTATGAAAAAATCATGTCTCGGACTCTTGATCGTCCTGGCGGCGATGTGGGTTTGCGCCCTGGCGGCGGACGGCCAGGACCCGCAACCGCCCGGCGACGCCCTCCAGGCCGCGCCAGTCATGCCAGTCATGCCAGTCGCCGGGGAGTCCCGGCTTCCGGTCCTGATGCTGGACAAGACCGAATTGCAAAACGGCGGAACGATCACGGTCACGGGCCGGGCCGAGCCCGGCGAGCCGGTTTATCTCGAGGTCTCAAGCGAGCAGCAGGTGCGCGCCTCGCGTTTTGATTCCGAGCCGGACAAGCAGACCGGCGTGCGCCCGTACATCCTGTACATGACCCACTCCCTGCCGGCGGTGTATCGCATCGTCCTGCCTTCGGATCGCGCGGACGTCCTTGCCGCGATCAAAAAGGAAGGCGGCGCGTGGAGCTATTCCCAGGCGCTTTCCAACCTGGGCGCGAACGCGGCCTACAGCGTTCCGGCGAAGTCCGCCATCGACCGCTACCAGGCGACCTTCCTCGGCGGCGTCGTGGGCTCGCGCGGGGAGAAACTGGCGGCCATGGACGCCGTGCAGAACAGGCAACGCTCCATGCAACTGGTCAAGGCCCGGTTTCTCAAGCCGGGCAAGCTGTTCGAGCCCGCCGTGACGATGACCCCGGACGGGTCGTTCACGGCCAAAATCGCGCTTGGCGAGGGCCTGGCCCCGGGCGCGTATCATATCCGGGCGGTCGGCGGAAAAAACGAGGCGTTCGCCACGGCGGACTTTGAAAACAAGATAGCCTTTCCGGTCATTTACCTGAGCAACGCCGGAACCAGCCTCAATCTCTTCTATCCCTTCCTGTTGTGCCTTTGCATCTCCATTTTCGGCGTGCTCATGGGCGCGGGCGGGGGCTTTCTGCTCAATCCCATCCTGCTGTCCATCTGGCCGTTGCCGCACACGGTCGTGGCCGGCACGGTCATGCCCACGGTGCTTTTTTCGCAGGTCTCCGGCATCTATAACTACTCCAAGATCAAGTTCATCAACTGGAAGCTCGGCCTGTCGCTCGGCGCGGCCGCCCTGGCCGGGGGCTTCATCGGCCCCAAGCTGACCGAGCTGATCACGCTCGACCAGTACAAATTCGTCTTCGGCTGGATTCTCGTGCTCCTGGCCCTGCTCATGTTCTGGCAGACCACCCCGGCCTACCTGGCCAGGAACAAGAAGGAACAGGCGGTTCTCAAGGAATGCAAACTGCGCGCGCAGCGGGCGGTCAAGGCCAAACAAGAACCGGTCTGCGATACCGGGACAAAGGAGTAGGGCCATGATCGTCGCATTCATGGGACAGCAGTTCAAAATCAATCTCTGGCTCGGCTGCCTGGGCGCCTTCCTGATCTCGATCCTGGCCTCGATGTTCGGCTTCGGCGGCGGGCCGTTCATGGTGCCGCTTCTGACCGTGGGCCTGGGCCTGCCGATGTACCTGGTCGTGGGCAGTTCGCTTCTGGCCATCGCCTTCAACACCGTCATGGGCAGCGTGCGCCATTTCCAGTTCGGCAACTTCGACCTGGTGTTCTTCCTGATCATGTTCCCGGCAGCCATTCTGGGAGGCTACATCGGCCCGAAGATCGCCAAGCGCATCAGCCCCCTGTGGGTCAAGCGCGCGGCCGTGCTCGGACTTCTGCTTCTGGCCGGCAACCTGCTCGGGGTGTACTGAGCGCGCGGCGCATTCCCGAGACGACGCGCCGTGAAACGGGCCGGGGAACGCGGCGCGCGCCGCCGCGCTTTCTTGAGAAACGGAGTTGCGGGGACCGCGCGCAGCCGGGGGCTTCGGGCGCGGCGGAGTTCCCGGACAGAGGCGGCGCCCCTGTCCGGGGTAGGTTCTAGGAGCTCTCGCGCGAGGCTTTGGAGTCGATAACCAGGAGCTTGCCGGGTTTTTTCGGCCCGGCCATGAGCAGGCCGAGCGCGTGGCTTTTTTCGCGCTCGTAGCGCATGGTCACGGAGGCGCGCAGCATGAGCGGCGCGTCCTGGAAACTTTTTTGGCGTTGCCGGTAGATCGCTTCGATCAGCGCCTTTTCGAAGTCCCGGCCGTCGGCCGGCGTCAGGCGGCGGTATTTGAGCTCGTCCAGGGCCAGGCGGAACATGGTCGCGGCCCCGGTCGGGCCGTGCTGCACGGCCGCGCTCCAGAGCACTTCCCGGGTGGCCTGGGAGAGTTCGCCCAGGTTGACGCCGGTCTGTTCGTAGACCTGGATCATCGACGGCAAATAGTGCGTTTTGCTGATGAATTCGTGCTGGATGGCGGCGAAGCGGCCCGGGTCCTCCTCGGCGATGGCCCGCCAGGCGTCGGGCATGTTGCCCCAGGCGCCGCCGGTGTCGGCCTTTCCGGCTTGTTTGAGGCGGCTCGCCCATTCCGGGGCCGCGGTTTCAAGATGTTTGAAGAAGCTCGACAGGGTGCCGGGCCGCGAGGCGATCTGGTAGGTTCCGTAACTGGTGCCGCCGGTCACGCTGTAGCCGATGGCCCGGACGTTGGCCTTGCCGGATTCGAAGCGGGCCGACAGGGCGCCGGTGGCCGGGCTCAGGCCCGCGAGCTTGATGCGCCTGGAGTCGAACTCCAGGGTCCGGCCGGGGTCTGAAGCCTTGAAGATGATCTTGTCCTTGCCTTGCTGGAAGAGGCTGGCGATCCGGGCCAGGATGCGATGGTCCTTCGGGTGGACGGAGTTTTTGTCCACGGCCATGACAAGCTGGCTGGAGTAGGCCGGCGCGCGCATTTCGCTTTGGTTTCCGGCCGGGCTTTCCAGGCGGCTGACCAGGATCTTCATGCGGCTTATGGCCAGCGAGTCGTCCCGCGAGCCTGCCGGATAGCCGAGCAGGCGCAGCGAACCTTCCAGACCGCCGAGTCCCGGGATGAGAACGCTCGGGCGCGTCAGACGCGCAACCGGCGAGGGGGATTGCAGCCCGGTCCAGCCGGCCGTAGCGGCCGGATTGGGAGTTCCCGGGCGCGAATGCTCCCGCGTGGCCGCTTGCCTGGCCGGCGCGGGCAAGCCCTGGGCGAGAATCTGGGCCAGGGCCAGCGTCAGCCCGATCAGGCCGGCGGCCAAAATGCTCCAATCGCTCGCGGCGCGGCAGCGCGGCAGGCCCTTGGCGGCGCCAGGCGAAACGGTTGGGTGCGGCATGGCCATCCAGTGTTATTCCTGTCTTTTCAGGTTGTTGCGACTCAAAGTTTCCCGGCCGGTCCAGTTCTTATCGGTCTTTTCACGCCGGACTTTACAGCGCAATTTTCATTCTACATGAAATCCGCCATGTTAACAAGGGGACCCGGCCGGGCGCCGGTCATTCCGAACGGATCTCGATCTTGCGAGCCACGGCCTTTTCCGCCTTGGGCAAGGTCAGTTCGAGCACGCCGTTTTTGAGCGTGGCCTTGATTTTGTTCTTGTCCACGATCTGGGACAGGGTGAAGGCGCGGGCGTATTCCCCGTTGCCGAACTCCACATGGCCGAGTTTTTCCTCGACCGGGGCCGGATAGGAGGTCTTGCCGGAGATTTTGATCTCGTCCTCGTTGAGGTCGATGATCAGGTCGGACTTGGCCACGCCCGGCATGTCCAGATAGATGACGAAACCGCTCGCGGTTTCGATGATGTCGGTGGCCGGCTTGAAGCGCGGCAGTCTGGTTTCCTCGGTCCTTTGCTCGAGTTGGCTCATGGCGTGCTCCTCCTTATGGATTTTGAGCGATGCAAGCGGAAAAAGCGAAAAATATCGCGCTCTCAGCTCGCTTCGATGGAAATTTTTTTGGGCTTGGACTCTTCGGCCTTGGGGATGACGATTTCCAGCAGCCCGTCGCGCATCCTGGCGGTCACGGCGTCGCGGCTGATCGGGGCGTGGATGTTGATCACGCGCTGGAAGTGGCCGCTTGGCCGCTCCTGGCGGTAGTACTTGCCCTTGATCGTTTTGCGTTCGCCTTTGATGACCAGGCTCGCCTCGGTCAGGGTGAGGTCGATCTCGCCGATCTGAAGGCCCGGTATCTCCAGGCGCGCGAGGATGTGCTCGTCCGTTTCGCTCAGGTTCAGCGGCGGATAGGCCAGACTGCGCTGGCTGATGAGAAACGGGCTCCACATGCCTTCGAACAGACGGTCGAACTGGCTGGGAAAATTGTACAGGGGACTGAGGTCGATAACCATATTTCCACCTCCGTAGGCATGAATTTCATGCTAACAATATCTCAAAAAAAGTGTCTGTCAAGATTTCCGGAAAATTTGGAAGAAAAAAATAACGGCGGCGAGGAAAGAGGATATAGCGCATGATGCCGGGGATTTGCGGCCGGCAGG
Organism: Desulfovibrionaceae bacterium; assembly: GCA_015233395.1. Lineage (GTDB taxonomy): Bacteria > Desulfobacterota > Desulfovibrionia > Desulfovibrionales > Desulfovibrionaceae > JADFXV01. The sequence goes on along the minus strand of JADFXV010000046.1, from coordinate 18,206 downwards.
GCGTCTGCTGCGGGTGGGACGTGAAAATGAAATTTTCCGCCCCCGTCAGCGGCGGGCGAGTTCCGTCATGGACAGCCGGCCATAGGCGCGCACGGCTTCGGCCGCGTCAAGGTTGGCGGCCAGATCGCCCGGCTCGTCCAGGCCCCGCAGGGTCAGGGGCTCGGCGGGCTCAAGCAGGAAGCACTTGAGGAAATAGGTCAGGGTCAAAAGCGATCCGGCAAAGAGTTTTTCGCCCCGGGGCCGGCCGGCGACGAGCACCACGCGCGCCGGCGCGAGGCCCGGCTCCTCTCGCTCCGGATACAGCGCGGCGAGCGTGCGGCGCAGCTCGTAGAAGCGCTGGGCGCGGTCGATCAACGCCTTGAACCCGGCCGGCAGATGGTAGAAATAGACCGGCGAGCAAAACACGGCCAGGGGGGCCTCGCCGATCAGCCGGAAAAGGCGTTCGCAGTCGTCCCTGGCCGCCAGGACGCAGGCGTTGCCCGGGCTCACGGCGCATTTGCGGCAGCCCAGGCAGGGGACGAGCGCGTAGTCGCGAAGATAAACGATGCGGGCGCGGCCGCCGGCCTGGGCGACCCCCTCGGCGAAGAGGGCGCAGGCGCGGTCGGTGTTGCCCCCGCCTCTGGGACTGCAAGCGAAAACGACCGGCCCCGCGGCGCTGTCCATGGCTTAGTAATCCACGAAGAACGGATTGTGCTCGCGTTCTTCGCCTACGGAGGTCTGGGGACCGTGTCCGGAATAGACCATGGTTTGCGGCGGCAGGGTGAAGATTTGCTCGCGCACGGAACGCAGCAGCGCGTCGTGGTCGCCGAGGGGGAAATCGGTGCGGCCGACGGAGCGGGCAAAAAGCAGGTCGCCGCAAAAGACCGCCCCGGCCTGCGGAAAATACAGGGAGCGGCTGCCCGGGGTGTGGCCGGGCGTGGCCAGAACCCGGCAGGGGAGCCCGAGAAAGTCCGTCTCGCCGGGAGGCAGGTCCTGGAAATCAAACGGCGCCACCAGGGGCAGGCCCATGAAGCCGCCGCCGCCGACCTCGGTTTGCAGCAGGGGCTTGTCTTCCTCGGCGGCCAGCACTATAGCCCCGGTGGCCCTGGCGAGCGCGGCCGCGCCGTAGATGTGGTCGCAATGCAGATGGGTCAGGACGACGTGCGACAGGGTGAGTCCCTTTGACGAAAGCCTGGCGAGCATGGGGCCGGGATCGCCGCCGCAGTCCACGGCCAGGGCGGCGCCGCCCTGGGCGAGCAGATAGGAATTGGTGAGCAGCGGCCCCAGAGGGTAGGTTTCAATCTGCATCGCGCGCCTCCCGAACAGTCAACGAGTTGACGACGTCTAGCGCGGCTTGGGCCGCCGCGCAAGAGCGCGTCCGGACAGATCATGAAACTTTCCCAGCACGCCGCCGCCTCGCTCCCGCTTGGCCTGACGGTCCTGGCCGCCACCGGCTCGGCGGGCTACGCCCTGGCTGCGGCGCTGGCCAGCGTTTGCATCGATTTGGACCATATTCTGGATTACCTGATCGCCAGGCGGGGCTGGCGAGGGGTCAAGGATTTCTTCGCCGTCTGCGCGCGCGCCGAATTCGTCAAAATCCATCTCGTGCTGCACGCCTGGGAATGGCCGATCATTCTGTGCGGCGGCTTTGGCGCGGGCCTGGTTTCGCCCTGGCTGGCGGCGATCGGGCTCGGTTTCGGCTACCATCTGGTTTTCGATTATCTCTTCAACCGGCCTTTGCCGCGCCCCGGGCTTTTTTATTGGCTAAGCTACCGGGCCGGCAAGGGCTTTGCGCTCGACAAACTGATTTGCCCGCAATACCTGGCCGCGCAGCGCGCCAAGGCCGGACCGGCTTGAACGCTCAGCCTGTCCGGCGGCGATCGCACTCCAGGCGCAGGCGGGCGAGCACGGTCTCGTAGCCGCCCTCGGCGTGGGGCCGGACGCAGGCCGTGCAGTCCTTGACGCCGCGCCGCAAGGAGAAATCGCCGCCGCAATCGTCTAAGAAATACAGCGGGCAATAGCAAAACAGGCAATTGAAGGTCTCGCGGTCTTGTCCCCGGTGACAGGGGAAGTAGGCGCAGGCCGTGTTGCGAAAGAATCGAAAGCTGTTTTCCATGATGCGCCGCGCCCCTTGCGGCTTATTTGGCCATGGCGGCCAGGTTGTCCAGGAGTGTGTCGAGCAGTATTTTCAGGTCCGCAAACCGGCCCGGGACGGCGGTCATTTGGGTCAGGGTCTGGATATAGGGGCCGTCGACGAGTTCGGCGGCGCAATGTTCGCCGATTTCGCCCAGGCTTTCGGGCGAGGTTTCCAGGTGGAATTGCAGCCCGACGACGCGCTCCCGGAAGACGAAGGCCTGGTTGGCGCAGGCCGTGGACGCGCAGGCCCGGACCGCGCCCGGGGGAATGGCGAAGGTGTCGCCGTGCCAGTGGAAGGCGGGAAACGTTTGCGGAAATCCCCGGAAGGCTTGGGTAGTAAGCCCCTCCCCGGTCATGGCGACGTCGAACCAGCCGATTTCCTTGTCCTTGCCCTTGGCCACCGGGCCGCCGAGCGCGTCGGCCAGCAGTTGCGCGCCCAGGCACACGCCAAGGACCGGGCGGCCGCTGTCCACGGCCAGGGCCAGGGCGGCTTTTTCGGCTTTGAGCCAGGGGTAAGCGTCATATTCGTAGATGTTCATCGGGCCGCCCATGACCACCAGGAAATCGTAGGCCGCGGGCTTCGGGCAGGGTTCGCCGGCGAACAGGTCGGAGTGGGAGAGCTCGTGCCCCCTGGCCTGGGCCCAGGCGGCGATATTGCCCAGGCCCTCGAAGGGCGCGTGGAACAGTCCGTGGATGCGCATGGCGTTTCTCCTTTGGATCGGGGGATCGGGGGAGCGGGCGATCGGGCGCCGTCTCGGGCCAAGTTGGTCTTGCCTGGCCCGGCCGTCCTTGACCTGGGTCAAATCGCCGCGCCACGCGGCATGCTGGCGTTTTCGCCGTCCGGCGTCAAGACCGGCCGCGCGCCCAATGGTCAACCCGGTCCGAAATGGACCCGAATGGGCCGATAATGGGTCCGGACTTGTGTTTTACGGCGCGGTTTGCCACAATCGGCTTGTCGCTTCAAGCCGCCAGCAACTTTCGAGACCGCGCCATGGACGTGAACGCCGAACGGATCAGCCTGCCCGTGGGCCAGCCAAGCGTCAGGACGCTATTGCGTTGCCTGGCGAGATGTTACGTAGCCGGAGGGGCGTTTAACACCCGGGGCCTGCAGAACATCGGCCTGGCCTACGTCATGGAGCCGGGACTGAGCGCCATCTACCGCGACCCGGCCGAACTCAAGAGCGCCTGGCAGCGCTATCTCAAGGTCTACAACACCCACCCGTTCTGGACGCCGCTTCTGGCGGGAATTTTTTTGTCGCTGGAGACCAAGATCTCCCGGGGGCTCGTTCCGGCGGACATGCTGGAAAAGGTCAAGGGGACCACGGCCTTCACCCTGTCGGCCCTGGGAGATTCGTTTTTCGGCGGCAGCCTGAGCGTCGCCTGGGCGCTCGTCACTTGTTGCCTGGTGGCGCTGGGCGCCCCTTTCGCGGCGTTCTGGCTCGGCGCGGCCTGCTTCGCCGCCTTGCAGGCTTTCCGCGCCGCGACTCTGGTCCAGGGGTATCGCCAGGGTTTTTTGGTGTTGCAGGCTGTCAAACGCTGGGACCTGATCAATTGGGGCCGGCGCCTGAAGGTCGTCAACGCGCTTTTGCTGCTCGCCCTGTGGCGCATCGTCTGGCCCGCGCCGGCAAGTCCGCTGCATTCCGGACTGCTCGCGTCCGGCCTTTGCGTGTCGGTGCTTGCGGTATCCCGGGCCGGCTGGACGCGCGAGGTTGTCCTGGCCTTGGCGCTGCTTGCGATTCCCTTTTTTTCCTGGCTTGGATTGTGGTAGGCTGTTCAAACGGCCGCTTTTGACATATCATGCCCGGCTGTGAGGACAAATTTCCCATGACGCGAGACATGCAAACCGACGAGACCGGGCCGGAACTGCCGGGTGGCGCCATCGCCCCCCTGCGGCGCGTGGTGTTCGTGCTCAACGAACAGGGCCTGCATGCCCGTCCGGCCGCGAAGCTGGCCCAGGAAGCGCAGAAATACGCCTCCGAGATCAAAATCGTGTGCAACGGAGCGACCGTCGACGCCAAGAGCATCCTGGACGTGCTGACCCTGGCCGCGGGCAACGGGACCAGCCTGGAGCTCGCGGCCGCCGGTCCGGACGCGGCCGAGGCCTTGGATTCCCTGGCCAGGCTGTTCAAACAGCGATTTCAGGTCTGAGAAAACGGCCTGTCCGGCCCGCGCCCCCGGGGCCTGCCCGGCTCGCCGGCGGCGGCGCGGCTTTTGACAACCGCTCGGCCAAGCCGTATGGTCCGTAAAAATCATTCCCGGCAAGGTGGCTTGTGGCGTCGGTCGTTCTCAAAGGCATCCCGGTTTCGGCGGGCATCTCCATCGGCAAGGCGTTTTTCCTGAGCCGCTCCCATATCCATAAGCTGCCCCGGCAGACCTTGGCCGACGAACTCATTTTGGCGGAAACCGCCCGCCTGGAAGCGGCCTTCAAGCAAACCAAGGACGAACTGACCGCCATCCGGGGAAAATTGCCGCCGGAGTTGCGCGAACACGCCCTGATTATGGATTCTCACCTGATGATCCTGTCCGACCCCAAGCTGGCCGGAGCGGCGAAAAATCACGTGCTGCAACTGCGCATCAACGCCGAATGGGCGCTCGAAAAAGCCGTGGCCGAGATCGACGCGGCCTTTAACGCCCTGGAAGATCCCTATTTCAAGGAACGCATGCAGGACGTGCGCAACGTGGCCAAGCGCGTGCTGGGCCACCTCGCCGGACAGCAGCAGGACATGAAGGCCATCCAGGGGCGGGTGGTCCTTCTGGCCCACGACCTGACCCCGGCCGACACCGCCTTGATCGAGGTGGACAAGATCATGAGCTTCGCCACGGTGCTCGGCGGCAAGACCTCGCATTCGGGCATCCTGGCGCGTTCGCTCGGCATCCCGGCCGTGGTCGGCGTCACCGGGCTCGAGGAGCGCATCGAGGACGGCAAGCTGGTCGTCGTCGACGGGCTCAAGGGCCGGGTGATCATCGATCCGGACGAGGACGACCTGGCCCACTACTCGGACATGAAATACCAGTTCGAGGGCTACCAGTCGGCCATCATCCGCAGCTGCCACCTGCCCGGGGAAACCATCGACGGCTACCGCGTGGTGGTCAACGCCAACATCGAACTGTTCGAGGAAGTCAGCAGCGTCATCGACAACGGCGGCGAGGGGATCGGGCTGTACCGCACCGAATTCTCCTACATGAACCGCACCCAGCTGCCGGACGAGGATGAACTGACCGAGGAATATTTCGACCTGGCCTCGATCATGGCCCCGAAAAAGGTGGTCATCCGCACGCTCGACATGGGCGCGGACAAGTTCATGACCCATTTCGGCACGCTGGAAGAATCCAACCCGGCCATGGGGCTGCGCGCCATCCGTTTCTGCATGTCGCACCGCGACCTGTTCAAGACCCAGCTGCGGGCCATCCTGCGCGCCAGCGTGGTCGGCAACGTGAGCATCATGTTCCCCATGATCTCCGGACTGCGCGAGATCCGCCAAGCCACCAACATGCTGCGCCAGGCCAAGGAGGAACTCAAGAAACAGGGCTTGCGCTTTGACCCCGACATGCCGGTCGGCTGCATGGTGGAATTGCCCTCGGCGGTCATGATCGCCGAGATCCTGGCCCAGGAAGTCGATTTCTTCAGCATCGGCACCAACGACCTGATCCAGTATTCGCTCGGCATCGACCGCGCCAACCGCTACGTCTCCTATCTCTACCAGCCGCTGCACCCGGCCATCGTGCGCTCGATCAAGCACGTGGTCGACAGCGCCCACCAGGCCGGCATCGAAGTCAGCCTGTGCGGGGAAATGGCCTCGGACCCCTACTGCGTCCCGATCCTCATGGGCATGCAGATCGACGCCATCAGCCTAAACCCCCAGGCTATTCCCGGCATCAAGCGCATCGTTCGGCAGGCCACCATGGCCGACTGCAAAGACCTGCTCAAACAGGTCCTGGAGTCGCGCACCGTCAGCCGCACCAACCGGCTCGTGCGCGACAACATCTTCCAGCGGTTCCCGGACGAACTCATGTTCTACTCTTCGCTCCTGGAGACCGACGAGGGCTAAGCCCGGTCCGCCCCCATGTCCGACCGCTCAGCGGGCGTCAAGCTCATCGCCCAGAACAAAAAAGCCCGGCATCTATACGAACTGCTGGACTTTTACGAGGCCGGCATGGTCCTGACCGGCTCGGAAGTCAAATCCCTGCGCGCCGGGAAAGCCAGCTTCAAGGACGGCTACGTCGCCGTCCGGGGCGGCGAGGCCTGGCTCATCGGCCTGTTCATCGCGCCCTACGCCAACGCCGGCTACTCCCAGCACGACCCGGACCGCGAGCGCAAACTGCTCCTGCACGCCACGGAAATCAGACAGCTGCGCGTCAAAATCGAACAAAAAGGCCTGACCGTGGTGCCGGTCAAACTGTATTTCAAAAACAGCAAAGCCAAAATCGAAATCGCCCTGGGCCGGGGCAAAAACGTCCACGACCGCCGCGCCGACCTCAAAGACCGCGACATCAAACGAGACACCGCCCAGGAACTGGCGAAGTATAAATGAACCGCCGGTCCGGGGGAGGCGAAGCCTCCCCCGGACCGGCGCAGATCTATCTATGTCACTGCATCCCATTGAACCGTATCATTGCGTGCACGGCGGCGAGGCCAGGATCGACTGCGTCTTGTGCGGCAAATGTTTGACGGTGTGTCCGCTGTTTCATTCCACGAAGCGCGAGGAATTGTCTCCCAAGGCCAAGTTTCATTTGCTGCGGGCGCTTGGCGAGGACGGCGCGGCCTTGCGCGAGAAGCCGGCGGTCAGGCTCGCCGGGTTGTGTTTGTCCTGCGGCAAATGCGAGAAGGCCTGTCCGAGGGGCCTGTGCGTTCCCGACCTGCTCGGCCGGGCGCGCGCCAGGCATCCGGGCTGGCGGGCGTTTGTCTGGAAGCATTGGGTCGCCCGGGCCGGGCTGCTCTGGCCCATGGCCGCGAGTCTGTCGCGCGCGCTGCCCGCGCCGCTTTTTCCCGGCGCTCTCGGCGCGATGATGGGTTCGCTTGCCGCGCTGGACGGGAAAAACGTCCTTACGCCCTGGCTGCGGGTCGTCTCCTTGGAAAAGCGCGGCGCCGGGGAGAAGGTCGCGGTTTTTCCCGGCTGCACGGCCGCGCACGCGCACAAGGATTGGCTGGCCAAGGCGATGCGATTGCTTGCCGGGATGGGTTTTGACCCGGTGGTTCCGGATTTCGCCTGTTGCGGCTGCACGCTCGGTCACGCGGGCCTGCAAGGCGAGCAGAAGCGGATGCGCCTGGCCAACGTCGCCGCCTGGCGGGCGGCCGGCCGGCCGAAACTGGTCGCTTTTTGCGCGACCTGCCGCTGCGGCCTGAAAAGCTACGCCGGCGCCGATCTGGGTTGGCGGGCAGGCGAGCAGGACGCCTGGGCCATGGCCCAGACCGCGCTGTCCGGCCTGATGGAGGGCGCGCGCTTTGAGGTCTTGGATAATGCGCCGCGCTCGGTGGTCTATCACAAACCCTGCCACGGCAGCGGCGACGGCGGCGACCTGAGAATGCTGCGCCAGGCCGCCGGGGAGCGGTTGATATACAAGGAAGGCCAAAGTCTGTGCTGCGGTTTCGGCGGCCTGCTGCAACTCGGCGCGCCGGAGCTTTCACAGCGCGTGGCCGGCAGCGCCCTGGCGTTTTACGCGGTGAAGCCCGGCGATCAGATCGTGACCGGCTGCTCCGGCTGCACGGTCCAGTTCAAGGCCAACGTCCCGGAAGGAGTCGGGGCCGGGCATTGGCTGGAGATTGTTTCGGCATAGCCGGAGGCGCGATGCGGGGCGATGGATTTTATTGAATGATGTTATTTCGCCGCGCGGTGGTGCTCAACGTATTGCCGCAGCACCGAGTTGATCAACGTCTGATATCCCCGTTTGCCGTCGTTGATTTGTTTGAAATAGTCCACGACTTCCTCGTCGAGTTTGATATGGATGTCTTTTTTTCTGGGAATAAACGGTTTCGCCTTGGTCCACATTTCGGGGGTAATGGGCTGTGCGTCCGGGTCGTCGAGGGCGTTGCGGAGCCGTTCCTCATCCGACATGTTTCTTAGCCGTTTCAAATCGCTTCGGATTTCATGAGCCATAAAATAACTCCCGTTCTCGGGGCGTGGCTTCGCGCATGGAGATGATGCGATAGGTTTCCTCGGCCACGACGCAAAATACGATTACGATCACCCGGTCGGACAACTCCCCAATGCCGATATACCGCGTCTCGCCATAATCTTGCCGGTCGTCGGCGAGGTAGAAAAAATCGCCCTGAAAAACCAAGGGGGCGTCGGAAAATTCGAGCCCGTGCTTATTCAGGTTCGAGCGGCGTTTTCGTTCGTCCCAGACGAAGCGCATAGTGTGTACATCCTAATGTACATTCTGTCAAGTCGACGGCCGCAAGCCGGTTGCTTCAAACATACTCCCTCGTGTTCATCCCCAGCAAACAGAACACTTCGTACGGGATCGTGCGCCACCAGGCGGCCAGTTCTTCGGCCCGGATCGGGGCGTCGCCCTGGCCGCCGAGCAGCCAGGCTACGTCCCCTGGGCGCACGCCGGGGACGCGGCTTACGTCCACGGCCGTCAGTTGCATGCACACCCGTCCCACCACCGGGACGCGCGCGCCGCGAATGTGCATCAGGGCGGTGTTTGAGCCGAGCCGGCTGTAAGCGTCGGCGTAGCCGGCCTGGACCACGGCCACGCGCATGTCGCGGGCGGCGGTGTAGGTCAGGCCGTAGCTGATTCCGGCCCCGGCGGGCAGGTCGTGGACCGCGATCACGCTGGCGGCGACGCTCATGGCGGGCTTGAGGTTTGCGCCGAGCGCGGCCTTGGGCGTATCCCAGAAGGGGTTGGCGCCGTAGAGCGCAATGCCGGCGCGGCCGGTTCCCAGGGCAAGGTCCGGGCGCGACAGGATGGCCGCCGAATTGGCCAGGCTGACCTCGAGACTGATCCCGGCCAGGGCGAACTTTTCCACAATGTCGCCGAAGGCCTCGCCCTGGGCGGTGGCGTAGGCCTCGTCCTCGGCGTCGTCGGCGGTGGCCAGGTGCGAACATAACATGACCGGGGTCAGGGCCGGGTATTTGGCCAGCGCGGCGATCACGCGGGACGCGTCCTTGCGCGAAAAACCGAGCCGGCCCATGCCGGTGTCGAACTTGAGCGCGGCCTTGGCGGGAACGCCGCGCGCGGCGGCGAGCGTCCCCAGGCGCTCCAGCTGGGCCAGGTCGTGGATGAGCGCGGTGACGCCGTGCGCGAGGATCAATTCGTAATCGTCCGTATCGCACGGGCCGCACGGACGGTCCGGGTCTGCGGGCTCGCTTGCGCCTTCGCGGATCGGGCCGAGCAGGGCGAGAATCTCCCCGGCAAAGGGCAGGGCGCGAAGGTGGACGGCTTCGGCGACCGTGCCCACGGCCAGGGTCCGCGCTCCGGCGCGCGACAGCGCCCAGGCGACCGGATACAGGCCGTGGCCGTAGGCGTCGGCCTTGACCACCGGGACCGCGCCCGGGGCGCGGGCGCGCAAGAGTTCGTAATTGGCGGCGACGGCGGCGAGATCGATGCGCGCGGTCAGGGTGTTAAACGCGATGCTCATGGGCTTTGCCCGCTCCTCTGTTCAATCGGCGTGCGCTATGATAGATGTGAGCCCAGGCGAGCGCAAGTGCGCCCGGCCGGTTTTGGTTCGTCGCAAATCGCCGCCAAGCCCGCGCCTCGCCCGGAGTCCAGGTGGAAAGCGGATACCGACCGATCAGGATACTGCCGCCCGCGCTGCAAAACCAGATCGCCGCCGGCGAGGTGGTCGAGCGCCCGGCCAGCGTGGTCAAGGAGCTGGTCGAAAACAGCCTCGACGCGGGGGCGACGCGCGTCTCCGTGGACATCGACGGCGGCGGCCAGGGCCTGATCGTCATCACCGACGACGGCCGGGGCATGGACCCGGCCGAACTGCCGCTCGCGCTCACCCGCCACGCCACCAGCAAAATCGCCGACATCCGCGACCTGCACCATATCCGCAGCTTCGGTTTTCGCGGCGAGGCCCTGCCGGCCGTGGCCTCGGTCAGCCGCCTGAAGATCACCTCCAAAAGCGACCAGTATCCCGAAGCCTCCTTCGTGGAGGTCGAGTTCGGCCGGATCGTGAACCAGGGCCCGGCCGCCTCCAAGGGCGGCACGCGCATCGAACTGCGCGACCTGTTCGTCAATGTGCCCGCCCGGCTCAAATTTCTGCGCGCGCCCTCGACCGAGACCAAGCGCTGCATCGAGGCGCTCACGCGCATGGCCCTGGCCCGTCTCGACGTGGCCTTCAATATCGGCGTCGGCGGGCAACCGCGTCAGCGGTTCGTGTCCGGCCAGAATCTGCTCGGACGCCTGGCGGGCGTCTGGCCGCCTGCCGTGGTCGAGGGCTTGATCGAGCTGGACCACGGCGCCGCGGGCTACGCCGTCAGCGGCCTGGCCGCCGCCCCGCGCGTCTCCCAGGGCAACGCCTCGCGCATGTATTTCTACGTCAACGGCCGGCCGGTCCAGGACCGCATCCTGATGCGCGCCGTGATCGACGCCTACAAGGGCAAGCTGGTCAGCCGCGAGTACCCGGCCGTGGTTCTGTTCCTGACCGTCCCGCCCGAAGACGTGGACGTCAACGTCCACCCGGCCAAGACCGAGGTGCGCTTCCGCGACGAGGGCAGGGTGTTCGCCGTGGTGCGCCAGGCCGTGTCCCAGGTGCTGGCCGGTCCCGGCGCAGCCATGGGCGTGACCTATTTCGCCTCCGGGCCGGACATGGGCGTGCGCGAGAACGCCGCGCCTTTACCTGGATCGGGAGCGGGGGCGTGGGGCGGGGAGAAATTCTCGGGACGCCGCGAGTATCTCTCCCTGACCGGGGAGGGCGGCGACGGCCGTCCGGCGGACGGGAAAAGTTTCGGCGAGGCGGTCTCGGGCTGGATTTTCGGCCGCGCGGGGAGTCCGGGCGGCGGACGGGAAGAACCGCAAGACGGCGGGAGTTCCCCGGATACGCGGAGCGCCAGGCCGGCCAGCCCGGGCTTTGGACCCGGCGCGGCAACGGGCGCATACTCCGGACCCGGGGGAGCGCGAGTCAGGCTGGAGAGCAAGCCCGCAGCCGGGCCGCTAGCCGGCGCGGCCGGCCCCCGGTTCGGCCCGGCTTTCGAGAAGGCGCCGGAGCGTCCGGGCGAGCGCCCGGGCGAACGCTTCGACGCAGCGCCTCGCCCGCCGCTGACCGGCAAAACCGGCGAGTATCTGGGCCAGATCGCCGGGACCTATCTCGCCTTGCGCCGGGGCGACGCGACGCTTACGCTGCTCGACCAGCACGCCGCCCACGAGCGCGTGATCTACGCGGCCATGCGCGCCTCGCGCACCCGGGGCGACAGCCGGCGGCTGGCCTCGCCTCTGGAGATGTCGCTGCATCCGGCCGAGGCGGCCCGCCTGGATACGCTGTACGCCGAACTGCGCTCGGTCGGTTTCCTGCTTGAGCGCCCCGCGGCGCGCCGGCTGCTGGTCAAGGGCGCGCCGCCGACGCTGACCCCCGGGCGCGCCAAGGAATACCTGTCCTTCGCCCTGTCGGGCCAGGCCAAGTCCCTAGACGACCTGTGGATCATGCTGGCCTGCAAGGCGGCCGTCAAGGCCGGGTGCGTGCTCGCCCCGGACGAGGCCATGGCGCTGCTTGCCGCCTGGGAGGAGACGCCGGACAAGGAATATTGCCCGCACGGCCGTCCGGCGGTCGTGACGCTCGGGCTCAAGGAACTCGAAAAGCTTTTCAAACGCAGGAAGTAGGCCCATCCCGGGCCAAGCGCTTTCTTGACAAGGGGGGAGCCGGATGCAAAAAAGCCGGGACAAAGTCATATCCGGGGAGAAAATCGCGATGTTTCACGTCAAGGATTTGATGACCACGAAGCTTTTTTCCGTTCAGGAATCGGACAACCTGCTCACCGCGCGCCAGCTCATGGACATGGCCCGCATCCGCCACATCCCGGTGGTCGGGCCGAAGTCGGAATTCATCGGCCTGGTGACGCACCGCGACATCCTGGGCGCGACCATATCGAGGCTGGCCGAGATCGACGAGACCACCCAGAACGAGATCGACGCGGGCATCCCGATCAAGGAAATCATGCGCCCCGACGTGACCACGGTCGGTCCCGACGACACCCTGCGCGACGCCGCCGACATCCTTTTGCATCACAAATACGGCTGCCTGCCGGTGGTCCAGGACGGCAAGCTGGTCGGGATCATCACCGAAGCCGATTTTTTGCGGCTGACCATCAACCTGATGGACGCCCTGGAAAAAGAGTAGCCGCCCCATTGCGGCCCATTTCCGTCCGGCCTCGCCAAATAGCGAGGCCGGACCGGGTCCGCCGGACCGAGGGGACTGAGTTTTTCGCGTCTGCGTCCGCGTCCGTGTTGACTTCGCCCTTGTGAAATTTTACACGGCGCAAGACTTTCGCCAGAGGCGATCATCTTCGAGCACAACCGGCTTTGGCGGCCGGGCGATGCGGGCGCGGTCATTTTGTCCACTTTGTCCAAATGTCCAATGTATAAGGAGGAGACGGATGCGCTCAAAAACCACGATTGCGGCGTTGTGTGTCATGGCGGCCCTTTTCATGACGGCCCAGGCCGGGTTGTCTCAGCAGAAAGCCGCCGAGCCGGGAAAATTTTCGGCCCTGATCGAAGCCAAGTCCACCCTGTGCTATCCGCTGGACATCACCTTCGTGCGCCCGGCCGGCGCGCCCAAGAGCAATATCCCGGCGGCCGGCTTCAACCACGGTCCGCACGCCTCCATCGCCTGCGGCGAGTGCCACCACATGTGGACCGGCAAAGGCCCGGTCGAAGCCTGTAACACCGCCGGCTGCCACGACGCGCTCGCCAACCGCGCCGACGACATGGCCTACTTCAAGGCTTTCCACAACAAGGAAGCCAAGATGAGTTGCATCGGCTGCCACGCCAAGCTCAACGAAGAGCTCAAGGAAAAGGGCAAAGAGCCGCTGAACATCGCCAACTGCATGACCAATATCTGCCACGGCGCCGCCAAGAAGTAACGCCGGCCGTCCCGGCGCGACATAAAGCCCCCGCCGCCGGGGGCTTTTTTTTGCGCTCGCTCGCCCCGCGCCCGGGACCGCAAGCGCCGGGAGCATCGCAAGCAAGGCGCGCGCCGGCTCGGGCTGACCGAAGGACGCCTCGGCGGACGACCTTTTTTTGCCCTGGCCGGGAGCGGAATGGATATTGCACAAACATGAAAACGGGAAAGCGGACGAAAAAACGGCCGCAAGAGAAAATGTTTTCCGTCGAGCCTAATGATTTTCGATTTTCCGCCGAAAATCATTTAGTGGATGAATGAAAATCGCGGCGTTGGCCTTTTAGCCGGGGAGTAGGGTCCGTCAAGGCGTAACCATCTGAATTGACGATAGAATAATGTCGACCCAGGGAGCTTGTTCTGGAGGGTTCTTTGGTCTAGAATGGACAATCTTTTTCAACTCAGCCACGGCGGATTGTTCGGAATATGAATGAATAAGAGGCCGTCCTCTCTGTGAGGACCGGCGGCGAGGACCAGGAAACAATGATCCCGCTCGACAAAAAATACTACCGGCCAAGCCGGCAGGCCAGATGCCTGGCCATTCTGGATTCCCTGGCGGCCGATTCCGGGCTTTCCCAGTTCGAGCTCTCCAGGCGAACCCACCTGTCCAGCGCCATGGTCAACCAGTATCTTAAGGAGCTCCAGGACGGAGAACTCATCACCTACGAACGGGTCAACGGCAAATCCTACCGGTACGTGCTCACGGCGGTGGGCGAGCGGCTGCGCCGCGACCTGTTCGCCGATTTCTCCTCCGAGACCGTCCAGATCTATTCCGCCCTCAAAAGCCTGATCCTGGAGAAACTTGCGCCGCTTTCGGAGCAGGGGATGCGCAAGATCGTGCTTTTCGGGGCCTCGGAGACCTGCGAAGTGGTGCTCAGCGCCATCCGCGAGTCCGACTTCGACGTGGTGGCCCTGCTCGACAACGACACGGAAAAGCACGGCGCCAAGATGCTCGGCTACGTCATCTCGCCGCCGAGCGTCCTTGAAACGCTGCGCCCGCACGCCATCGTCATCACCTCCTTCGGCCATCAAGACGAAATTTACGCCCAACTCGTTCCCTATGCCCGCATGCACAACCTGGAGATCGTCTGCCTATGAAAACCCCGCCCCCCATCTGGCTCAAGTCCGGCGTGGCCATCGGAGCAGGACACCCCTGCTTCATCGTGGCCGAGATCGGCAATAATCACCAGGGCGAATTCGACATCGCCAGGCGCATGATCGAGGTCGCGGCCGAGACCGGCATCCAGGCCGTCAAGTTCCAAAAACGAGACATCGACGCCCTGTTCACCCGCGCGGGCCGGGACGCCCCCTACACCGGGGCCAACTCCTTCGGCCGCACCTACGGAGAACACCGCCGCGCCCTTGAACTGACCATCGACCAGATGGCGCGTCTCAAGGAAATCGCCGAAAACCTGGGCATGGTCTTTTTCTTTTCCGCCTGGGACCGGGTCAGCATGGTCCAGCTGCTCGACATGGACGTGGAGCTGATCAAGATCTGTTCCGCCGACATGGTCAATATTCCGCTCTTGCGCCAGGCCGGGGAATCGGGCCTGCCGGTGATTTTGTCCACCGGCATGAGCGAACTCGAAGACGTCGACACCGCCGTCAACGAACTGGCGTCCTTTCACAAGGAAATCGTCCTGCTGCAATGCAACGGCTCCTACCCCTGTCCCGACGACCAGGTCGGGCTCGCGGTCATCGCCGAACTGCGCAAACGCTACGGCTTAAACGCCGGCTATTCCGGACACGAACGCGGCCTGGGCGCGAGCGTGGCCGCCGCCGCCCTCGGAGCCTGCGTCATCGAACGGCATTTCACCCTGGACAAGACCATGCGCGGCACAGACCATCAGGCGTCGCTTACGCCGGCGGAATTCAAGGCCTTGGTCAAGATGGTCAGGGAAGTCGAGGCCGGGCTGAAAAACCAGAGAAAACAGACTTTTGCCGGCGAACGCGAAGTGGCCAAGAAATTGCGCAAGAGCATCTTCTTCGCCCGCGACTTACCGGCCGGACATATCCTCACCGAGGAAGACCTGGCCGTGAAATGCCCGGGCACCGGCGTCTCGCCGGTCCACTGGCGCGAAATCATCGGCGCCTCGCTGCTCGGCAGCGCCCGACACGACGAGCCGTTCTCCTGGGAAATGATCGCCGCCGCGCCCCAAGTCCGGCGCGGCGTCAGCCTGGGCGCGGGAAGATTCTGACAGCGCTGGGCGGGGCGCGCAGCGCCCCGCCCAGCCCGCTTAAAACACCACGGTTTTGTTGCCGGTGATGATGATCCGGTCTTCGAGATGGGCGCGCACCGCGCGGGCCAGGACTTGCCGTTCCAGGTCGCGGCCGATCTCCTTCAAATCCTCCACGCTTTGGCGATGGCTCACCCGGGCGATGTCCTGGCCGATGATCGGTCCGGCGTCGAGCTGCTCGGTGACGTAGTGCGCGGTCGCCCCGACGATCTTGACTCCTCTTTCGTGAGCCTGGCGGTACGGGTCCGCGCCCGCGAACGCGGGCAGAAACGAGTGGTGGATGTTGATGATCCGGTCGCTGAAGCGCGACACGACGCGCGGCGAGAGAATCTGCATGTAGCGGGCCAGGACCAGCAGGTCGATCCGGTCGCCGAGCGTTTCCAGCAAAGCCTCTTCGGCCTGGTCTTTGGTCTGCGGGGTCACCGGAAGGTGGACGAAGCGCGTGTCGAAGCGTTCGACCTGGTCGCGCAGGGCGGGATGGTTGCTGACCACGAGCGCGATCTCGCAGGGCAATTCCCCCCGGCTGTGGCGCCAGAGCAGTTCGAGCAGGCAGTGATCGTGCCCGGAAACGAGCACGGCCACGCTCTTGAGGTCGGCGGCGTAAGCGATCCGCCAGGTCATGGAAAAGCGCCCGGCGACCACGTCCTGAAAGGATTGTTCCAGGGCGGCGCGGCTGACGTTGAGATGCGGCGTGGTGAATTCCAGGCGCATGAAGAAGGCCCCGCCCTCGGCGTCCGTGGAGTGCTGGTCGAGAGCGGTGATGTTGGCGCCGTGCGAGTACAGGAAGCTGGTCACCGAGGCCACGATGCCGGGCTTGTCCGAGCAGGTTATCAGGAGTCTTGCCGTCTGGTTCATATTGGCCTATGTGGTTTCGGTTTCATTTCGCGCTCCAAGCCCTAGTATCCTTGGGGCTTGTGTGTCAAAAAAAATATCGCGGGCCGCCGCGCCCCCGCAGCTTCGACAAGGAGATGATAATGCCGTTCGCCCCGCGATTTCTGGCCACGGCCATAGGCAGCCTGCCGCACGAGAACCCGGACGCGGCCTTGGACATCGTCATGGCCAATCTGCCGGAAGCGCCGATCTGGCCGCAACTGCCGCGTCGCGCCGTGACCGAACAAATGGAGATCCAGTACAGCCAGGGCATGCCCCGGGCGGTCGTGGACCAGGCCAGGGGCAAGCTGATCTTTGACGCCACGGGCGATTATTCCGAAGAGCTGGCCGCCTTTTACGAGACCTATCTTACGGCCATGGACCCGGATACGGGCGACGGCGACTGCGCCGCCATGGCCATCGACGCGCATCACGCCGCCGGCCTGCACGGGCTTCTGGCGAGACTGGCGGCGGGCAAGCTCGCGTTTCCCCTGCTCAAGGTCCAGGTCACCGGCCCGGTCAGCTTCGCCCTGACGACCACCGACCAGGACAAGCGCGCCATCTACTACAACGACGAGTTCCTCGATGTGATCGTCAAGGCTTTGGCTATGAAGTGCCGCTGGCAGATCCGCACGTTCGCGCCGTATGCCTCCCGGATCATCTGCTTCGTGGACGAGCCGATCCTGTCGGCGTTCGGCTCCTCGACCTACGTGTCCGTGACCAGGGACGATGTGGTCGCGCGCATCGGCGAGGTGGTCGAGGCCGTGCACGCCGAAGGCGCGCTGGCCGGGGTGCACTGCTGCGGCAACACCGAATGGAGCATCCTGATCGACGCCGGGGCGGACATCGTCAATTTCGACGCCTTTTGCTACGGCGAGACCGTGCTCATGTACGCCGAGGCGCTCAAACCCTTTCTCGAACGGGGCGGCTGCCTGGCCTTCGGCCTGGTCCCGACCTCGGCGGCCGTGCGCGAGCAGACGGCCGAGGGCCTAGCCGGTCTTTACGAAAATCTGGCGGGCGCGCTCGCGGCCACGGGCATCGACAAACAGCTTTTGGCCGAACGGACCATCGTCACCCCGGCCTGCGGAACCGGGTCGCTCGCGACCGGCGACGCCGAGCGGATTTTCGCCCTGAATCTGGAAGTGTCGCGGCTTTTGCGGACGCGCTACGGTTTTGACGGAGTCTCTTTATAGCGGCCGGCCGCCGGGGCGAAGCCGTTTTGAGCCGGCGCGCCGAGAGGTGGATGTTCATGGTCTTATCGGACGGCCGGGCTACCCGGTCGCAGCCTTTTCCCTGTCCCATTTCCGCGCTCTCGCCCCGAGCGCCGCAATCGGCCCGGCCGTGGCGAACGCTTCTGGTCGCGCTCCTGGCGCTGTCCGCTATGGCTCTTGCCCGCCCGGTCCGGGCGGGCGCGCCCGAGGACCCGCTCGCGGCGGCCAAAAAACTCTTCGACAAGGGACAGACCGCGCAAGCCGCCGCCGTGCTCGCCGAAGCCGTCAAGCGCGAACCGGCCGACGAACGCTTCTGGGGGCTGCTTGGCCGGGTCAAGGCCAGGCTCGGCGACCGCGCCGGCGCCCTGGAGGCGTATCGCCTGGCCCTGCGGCTGAGTCCCGCAGACAGCTTGACCCGGATGCGCCTTGACATGATCGGCGATCTCGCGCCCGAGGCCAACCCTTCGCGCGGCCCTGCGTCCGGTCGCGACGACTCATCCGGCCGATCGGGCCGATCTGGCCGGTCCGAACGGCCGCCCTCGGCCCTGGAGCGCGCGGCGCTTGAGGAATTGGGCCGGGCGGCGGCCGATCCCGGGCATTTGGGTTGCGGCGCGCCGGCCCTGGCCGTGCTCGATCCCCTGTGGACCGCCGGGCCGGTTCAGGCGGCCCAAGCCGCCGGACCGTTGCAGCCCGGCGAGGACCCCGCCCTGGAATTGG
>JADFXV010000045.1 GCA_015233395.1 Desulfovibrionaceae bacterium | reverse complement strand
TGGGTGGCCGCCACCATGGCCCCGCCCAAACGGTTGGCCCCGTGCATGAGCGTGGCGCATTCGCCCACGGCGTACAGTCCGGCGACCGAGGTCGCGCCGCGTTCGTCGATGACCGCGCCGCCGTTGCCGGCATGGGCCATGGGCGCGACGATCGCGGTCTCGCCGCCGGGCAGCCTGACGGTCGCCGCGTGGTCCCGCGCGAGGCAACCGGCCAAAAAAAGGTCCAACTGCGCGTCGGGCAGGCCATAGCCAAACGGGCAATGCCCGGCCCGCGCGGCGGCGAGCGCTTCAAGCGGCGCCCCGCCGAGCGTTTGCGGGACCAAAGCGTACGAGCCGCGCTTATCCATGACCGTGACCCCGGGCTCGGCCAGGCGCGACACGGGCCAGAAGGCCTTGCTGTGAACTTCGGCCCACATGAATTGCAAATAGGCGGCGTTGGCGAGCGCCGCCCCGGCGCGCGCAAGGATCGCCAGGCCGTAACCGGGATTTCCGGGACCGGCCTGATTGAGCTGGTAAAGCGGCGCCGGTCCGCCCAAGGCGGCGATCACCGCGCCGGCGATAACGATCGAAGGCCGGCCGTCCGCCTGTCCGGCGAGCAGCGCGCCCACGGCCCGGGGCGGCGAGACGGCGTTGCCGGGGATGACCGCCTGGACGCGCTGGCCGTGGAGAAATTCGACTCCCAGGGCGGTGGTTTTGGCCGTAAACAGGGCGTGGGCCAGGGCCAGGCCGGTGAAGACCGCGGCGCGCGGCGGCGAAGCGGAAAAACAGCCGGGATGGCGCGCAAGCGAGCCGTCCGGATGGCGCACGAAGGGCAGCCCCAGCTCCTGAAGATCGCGCAGCCGCTCGGCGCTCTCTGCGGCCACGATGGTCGCCAGTCCGGGATCGATGCGTCCGGGCGGGGCCAGGGCGACGGCCTCGGCCGTAAAGTCCCGGCGCTCCTCCCCGGTAAGGCAATATTGCATGCCCAGGGCGTTATTGACGTTTGCAAACGACGAGCCCGACGGCCCGGCCCGCAGCGAGACCACGAGCACGCGCGCGCCGGGCGCGGCCTGTTTGGCCGCCCAGGCGGCCCGAAGACCGGCAAGGCCGGCGCCCAGGATCAAAATATCGGTCAAGTGGACAGGCGGAGCCGGCGCGAGGGTGGGAGGCATGGTCATGGCCGGCCGGGGGGGGTTGTCCGGTTCTTTGGTTACTCGGTTTTGCCCTGTTTGCGCAGGGCGAAGGCGAGCATCTTGTCGGCCTCTTCAAAGCCGGGCGAGAGCTTCAGGGCGATGCGCGCCGCTTTTTCGACCTTGTCCCAGCGCGCCCAGTCGATGTAGACCCGGCCGAGGTTGAAGTAGAGATTGGGATCGTTTTTGGCGAAATTGACCGCGCGCATGAAGTATTTTTCCGCGACGTCGTACTTTTTCAGCTTGCGCAGGACCACGGCGATGCGGTTGTACAGATGGATTTCATCGGGCGTGGATTGCAGGGCGCGGTCGAGGTAGTCGAAGGCGTCCTCGAAGAGCTCGGCGCGCAGCAGCATGTCCGAAGCCTGGACCTGAAGGTGGGAGTCCTTGGGGAATTCCCGGGTGAGCTTGCCAAGGATGTCCTTGGCCCGGTCGAATTCGCCCCGGTCCATATGCGCCTGGGCGTCGGCCAGGGTGTCGCGCTTGCGTTTTTCCAACGCGGCCAGATTTTCCTTGGCCTCGTCGGCCACGGCGGTCTGCAGGGCGTTGAGCAGGACGCGCAGAGTCTCCAAGAGCTCTTTTTCCTCGCCGGCCTTGTAGGCGATGACCAGCGGGAAAACCTTGCGCAGCTCTTTGTCGTTGTTGAGATGATAGACGCCCTGCTCGATCAGGCGCGAGAATTCGTCCTTCTCGGCCTTCATCAGCTGGCTTCTCATGACGGTCATGACGGCTTCGTACAGTCCGGTCGCGGCAGGGGTGATTTTGCCCTGCTTGAGGAACATGCCGATCGAATTGATCTGCTGCCGGGCCTTGGTGAGCGTCGCTGACATGGGTCGCCTTTGGCTGCTTCCAACAGACTGCTGAAAAACGCCGCCCTGGCCTTTTTCAACTTCGCCATCCCCGGCGCGCAGCAGTCCGTTTCTCGACGGGCTGCTAAAGTGTGCCCCTCGTGATTACCGTCCCAGCTCTTTGGAAAGCATCTCTCTGAATTCCTTGAAAAAATACCGGCTGTCGTGGGGGCCGGGGCTGGCCTCGGGGTGATGCTGGATGGCGATGACCGGTTTTTTCAGGTGGGCGAAGCCCTCCAGGGTGCGGTCGTTCAAGTTGACGTGGGTGGTGGCGAAACCGTCCACGCCGCCTAGGTCCACGCAAAAACCGTGGTTTTGCGAGGTGATGGCGATATGGCCGGTGCGCACGTCCATGACCGGATGGTTGCAGCCGTGGTGGCCGAATTTGAGCTTGTAGGTCGTCCCGCCGAAGGCCAATCCCAGAATCTGATGGCCCAGGCAGATGCCGGCCGTGGGATAGGAGTCGGCGAGCACGCGGGCGGCGTGGACAACCTCGGTCAGGGCCGCCGGATCGCCCGGGCCGTTGGACAGGAAAATGGCCTCGGGCGCGAGCTTCTTGACCCTGTCCGCGTCATAGGAGGCGGGCACGACGAGCACGTCCAGGCCCTGGGCCGCCAGCAGGCGCAGGATGTTCCATTTAATGCCGAAGTCGTAGACCGCGACGCGCGGGCCGGGGCCGGGCCAGTCGTAGCCGCCGTCGGGCCGTATGGTCACGGGCTTGGGACGCGCGCCGTCCCAGGCGTAAGGCTGCGTGGGCGTGACCGCGCCCGCCAGATTGGAGCCTTCCATGGCCGGCAATTCCCGGGCTTTTTGCACCAGTTTGGCCGGGTCGTCCGTGTCGCTCGTCGAGATGACGCCGCGCTGCGCGCCGTGGATGCGCAGATGCCGGGTGAGCGCCCGGGTGTCCACGCCCTCAATGCCGGCCACGCCGTGGCGGATGAGATAGTCCGGCAGCGAACTCACGCTGCGCCAGTTCGAAGGCGTCTTGCAACATTCCTTGACGATGAAGGCCTCAACGAAGATGCGGCTCGATTCCACGTCCTGCTCGTTGACGCCGTAGTTGCCGATGTGGGGGGAAGTCATGGCCACCATCTGGCCGACATAGGACGGATCGGTCAGGATTTCCTGGTAGCCGCTCATTCCGGTGTTGAAGATCGCCTCGCCCCCGGCGAAACATTCGCCGGTAAACGATCTCCCCGGAAAACAGGTCCCGTCCTCCAGAGCCAAAATCGCTTTCATGTGGTCGCGCTCCGAGTCGTTTTGATGCTTGAATTCGTCCCCGATACACCCCAAAGCCCCCGCCGTCCAGTGCGCCGCCATGGCGCGCGCGATCGCCTCCCGGGGCTGCGCCCCAGACCCAGCCCGGGGGGCATGATGCCCCCCGGACCCCCTCGTCAGGGAACACGGCCACTCCCTTGACGCGGGGGTCCGGGGGCGATCATCGCCCCCGGCGGAGGAGTCCAGAGGAGGCGGAGCCTCTTCTGGCGGGGGTGAGGGGCAGCGCCCCTGGACCGGCTTTACCGGCGCGGCGACATGGGCTAGTTTGCCGCGCGAACGCCGTTTCGTTGGAGCGACTTGTGAACAGCGCGACATTTGAGTCCCGGAGTTTGCTTGGCCGAGCCGTTTTGCTTGCCCGGCTGGTCAAGATCGAGCATTCCATTTTCGCTTTGCCTTTTGCCTACACCGGCTTGTTTCTGGCCGCGCGCGGCTGGCCCGGAGCGTGGACGTTTTCGCTGGTCACGCTGGCCATGGTGGCCATTCGCTCTTTCGCCATGGCCGTCAACCGGCTGCTCGACCTGCCCATCGACCGGGTCAATCCCCGCACGCAACGGCGCGAGCTGGTCACCGGCGAGGTCGGCGTTCTGGCCGCCTGGATTTTCACCGGGCTATGCGCGGCCGTATTCGTCGCCGCCTGCGCCGGGCTCAATCCCTTGTGTCTGGCGCTGTCGCCGTTCGCCCTGGTCTGGGCCGGGCTTTACAGCCTGACCAAGCGCTTCACCGCTTTGTGCCATGTCTTTTTGGGTTCGGTTTTGGGGCTGGCGCCCCTGGCCGGCTGGCTGGCGGTGCGGCCGTCTTTTGATATGACCCCGCTTTTGTTCGCCCTGGGCGTGACCTTCTGGGTGGCCGGCTTCGACATCCTCTACAGCCTCCAGGACGAGGAGTTCGACCGGGAGATGGGCCTGCACTCCATTCCGGCCCGCTTCGGCCGGGCCCAGGCGTTGACCCTGTCCACCTGCTGCCACGTCAACACGGCGATTTTTTTCGGATTGGCCGGACTGTCGGCCGGTTTGTCGGCGATCTATTTCACGGTCTACGCGCTGGTGGCGGGCGTGTTGCTCTGCGAGCACGCCTTGATCGGCGAGCGCGACATCTCGCGGGTGAACATGGCCTTTTTCACCCTAAACGGCGTGGTGGCCGTGGCCGTGTTCGGCGGGGCGCTGGCGGATCTGGCCTGGGGCTAGAGAAACCCGGAAGAGCCGGACGAACGGCAGACCATGGCGGACCGTCTCCGGGAGGCCGTGGACAAGGCGAGGTGAAATCTGCTATCCTGCCGGAAAGAATGAAGAGGATTCGAGAAAAAGATTGAAAACGCATATTCGCGGCGGCGTTTTTCCGGGAATCGCACGGACGTGGTCGTTTTTGCGGGCAGCGGCGGCATGAAGGCGGCGAAACGTTCCCGCGCGACCGCAGCCTTGGCGCGCCCGGCTCCGGAGACGCCGTCCGAGACCGGTGGCCGGGCTGATTTATCCGCTTCCCCGGCCGGCCTTGATTCTCATTGCGCCGATCCGTACCGCCTGTATTTTCAGTCCGCCCCGGACGCCATGCTCCTGCTCGACGCGCGGACCCAGGCCGTGCTCGACGCCAACCAGGCCGCCCTGGCCCTATACGGCTACGAGCGCGACGAGCTGCTCGGCAAAACCGGCCGGGAGCTTTCCGGCGGTCCGGAGGCGGCCGCCCCGGAGCCCGGGGTGGTGTCCGCGCCGATTTCCCCGCGCCTGCATCGCCGCAAGGACGGGGAGGTTTTTCCGGTCGAGGTCGGTTTCGCCTCCTTGGCCGCGGCCGGGCGCGACATCGCCCTGGCGACCGTGCGCGACGTCAGCGGGCGCATGGAGGCCGACCAGGCGTTGCGCGAGTCCGAGCAGCGCTACCGCATCGTGGCCGACTACAACTACGACCTGGAGATGTGGCACGCCCCGGACGGGGCTCTGCTCTACATTTCGCCTTCCTGCGAGCGGATCACCGGGCACCCGGCCGCCGCCTTCTACGGCCGTCCGGATTTTCTCGAAGAAATCACCGTGCCCGGGTACAAGGCCGTCTGGGACGAGCTGCGCGAGGCGCTGGCCCGGGACGAACGCCAGTTCGCCGCCGATTTCCAGATCCTGCACGCCGACGGCCTGGACCGCTGGATCTCCCTTCACTGCCAGAAGGTTTACGGGCTTGGCGGCGCGGACCTGGGGCTTCGTTCCAGCAGCCGCGACATCACCGAACGCAAGCACCTGGAGATGGAGTTCCAGCATCTGGCTTTCCACGACCCGCTCACCGGGCTGCCCAACCGCAAGCTGTGCCTGGACCGCATCGCCCAGGCCCTGGAGCGCTCCAAACGGCGCGAAAACTATCACTACGCGGTCATCTTTCTCGATCTGGACCGGTTCAAGGTGGTCAACGACAGCCTGGGCCATTACGTCGGCGACCAGCTCCTGGTGTCCGTCAGCCGCAAGATCAAGGCCCAGGTGCGCACGCTAGACACCGTGGCCAGGTACGGCGGCGACGAATTCGTCGTGCTCCTGGAAGAAATCGCCTCGGCCGCCGACGCCATCGACATCGCCAGGCGCATCAAAAATGAAATCAAGGAGCCGCTTTCCCTGTGCGGCTACAACATCCACATCAGCGCGAGCCTGGGCATCGTGCTCAGTCCGGCGATCTACGACCGGCCCGAAGACCTGCTGCGCAACGCCAACATCGCCATGCACCGGGCCAAGGATCAGGGCCGCGACAAACTCAAGGTCTTCAACACCGGGCTGCTCGAAGAAGCCATCAACATCATGCGCGTGGAGACCGACCTGCGCCGCGCGCTCGAACGCGACGAATTCGTGATCCATTTCCAGCCGATCATCGCGCTTGGCGACAAGCGCCTGACCGGCTTCGAGGCGCTGCTTCGCTGGAGACATCCCCAACTGGGCATGGTCCAGCCGGACGATTTCATCCATGTCGCCGAGGAAACCGGGCTGATTATCCCCATCGGCCTGTGGGTCATCGAACAATCCTGCCGGATCATGGCCGATTGGCAAGCGCGCCACGCGGACGCTGCGGGCCTGACCGTCAACGTCAATCTGTCCGCCAAGCAGCTCTCCCAGACGGATCTGGTGGAGCGGGTGGACGCGATCCTGCGCGCCGAGGGCTTGGCGCCCGAAGCCTTGAAGCTCGAAATCACCGAAAGCGTGATGATGGACAACCCGGAACTGGCCGTAAACCGGCTCAAACGCCTCAAGGCGCTCGGCGTCAAACTTTCCATGGACGATTTCGGCACCGGCTACTCGTCGCTCGGCTATCTGCAGAAATTTCCCGTGGACACTCTCAAGGTCGACCGCAGCTTCATCATGCGCCTGGACGTCGAAAGCGAGTCCAGCCAGATCATCAAGGCCGTGATCGCGCTGGCGCACAGCATGGGTATGGACGTGGTCGCCGAAGGCATCGAGGAGCCGCACCAGGACAATTTGCTGGTCGAACTCAAATGCGAATGCGGCCAAGGATTTCTCTACTCCCGCCCGGTTGAGGCCGCGACCATCGAAGCCATCCTAGACGGCCGCCTGGTCCTGGACGCGCAGCCCAACGAGACGCACTGAAGAGGCCGGAGAACAATTGTCCCCCAGCGCGAGGGCTTGACCGGCCCCCTTATCGAGGGGGTCCGGGGGGGATCCCCCCCCCCGGCGGAGATCCAAGGGGCGGAGCCCCTTGGCCCCCGGGTCTACCCGGCCTGGGCGGCGAGGCCGGAAGCGCGGCGGGTTTGTTCGCCGTCGTAGGCCACGACGGCGTTGCGGCCGCCGGATTTGGCCGCGTACATGGCGGTATCGGCCTGCCGGACGAGTTCTTCGGCGGCCAGTGGTTTTTGGGCCTGCGAGCTGGCCGCGCCCACGGACAGCGTCACCTTGATCGGCCTGCTTTCGTGTTCGAAGTGGTGTCCGGCGGTTCTTGAGCGCAAGCGTTCCGCCAGGAGCCAGGCCTGGGCCGCATCGGTCCCGGGCAGGATCACGGCGAATTCTTCGCCCCCGTAGCGCGCGGCGAAGTCGGAGCCTCGGACGGTTTGCAGGATGATCGCCCCGAGTTCGCGCAGGGTTTCGTCTCCGGCCTGATGTCCGTAGGTGTCGTTGATCTGTTTGAAGTGATCGATATCCAGAAGCAGAAACGAGAGTTGTCCGCCGTAGCGGCCTTGTCTGTCCACTTCCTGGGCCAGGCGTTCATCGAAGGCCCGGCGGTTGGGCAGCCTGGTGAGACCGTCGCGGTCGGCGCGGTACTTCAGGCCGCGGTAGGCCAGGGCGTTGCGGAAAGCCGGGCCTAGCTGGCGGATGGCAGCGCGCAGAAACCCCCTGTTTTCGCTTGAGATCTCGGCATGCGTCACCACGGCCAGGCAGCCGAAGGCCAGTCCGCTGGTCTCAAAGTCGATCAGCAGCGATTTCCCGGGCGCGGTCGGCGCGGGAGAAAGCGTGTTGGACAGCCCCTTGACGCGGGCGACCAGATAGTCGGCCGGGACGCCGCCTAAGGCCTTGGCCGCCAGGTGCAACAGGTATTTGGTCCGGGCCGATTCCTCGGCTCCGGACAAGCCCTGGGAGAGAAATATTTCCGCAGCCACGCCCGAATCGCCGCGCCAAAAAGCCGCCAGCAGTTCGGAAACCGGGTACTGCCCGCTCACATCGTCCAGCAGGCCGGTCAGGATGCGTTCGGCGTCCATGCTCGACGAGGCCCGGGCCAGGAGATGGTGCAGGAAAGCCAACCGGTCGCGCTGTTCCGTCAATGTTTTGCGCTCGGTGATGACTGAGCCCACCAGGCGCGAAATTTCCTCGTACACCGAGACCGAGTCCCTGGCCTTGGCCAGGGCGGCCCTGATTTTTTCGGCGCCGGCCCCGGACGGGATGGCCGTCAAAAAACCCTTGGACACGATTTCCTCGACGCTTTCCGGGGAAGCCGTCTTATCGAGCAGCAGGACGCGTTCGCTCGCGCCGAAAGACTCGGCCAGGGCGAGGCCGTCGCCGCGCAAATTTTCCCAGACGCTCAGGGGCGCGAAGATGAGTTCGGGCGGCTCGCCGCCGGTCTGCGCGTCCAACTGTCCCGAAGGCTTGTTGATCAACGCGTGTCCCGGGCCGAGGGCTTCAAGCACGCGGCTTTCGGTCTCCGGCGGCAAGTCGATGCCCCAGGCGATCCGGACATGGCCATCGCTTACGCTCATGGTCTCTCCCTTTTTTGCCCCAGACGCGGGCCAAAAAGAACAATGCAAAACAGGGACCACAAACGCCGAGGCTCGCGCCGCCTCCGGTTCCGTTTCGCCGGCGTCGCCATGGCGGCCGCCCGACTCCACATTGCGCCGCATTGGGCGCCGCATCGGGCGCGACAAACGCGCAATACGTCCTTGCCGTCGCGGGCTCTTTGGATTATCGGTGCAAGCACGGAGCATGCTTGCCGGGTGGTTGCGCGCAAGCCCGCAAAACGTCGCGATTCGTGGAGGCATCGATGCAGGAACTTGCCCACGTCGTGCATCGCCCGAGGGTGCTCATCGTCGACGACGACATCTTAAGCTGCAAGCAGCTGGAAAAATATTTTTCCCCCCACGCCGCCTGCGACGTCCGCACCGACGGCCGGTCCGCGGTTGAAGCCTTCGCCCAGGCGCTCGCCGAGGGCTCGCCTTACGGCATCGTGTGCATCGAGATCGTCATGCCCGGGCTCGACGGCTCCCAGAGCCTGGAACTGATGCGGGCCATCGAGGACGAATACGGCGTAGAGGAGATGGACCGCTCGCGCGTGATCATCACCACCGGGAAAAACGACCCCAAAAGCATCTTCCAGGCCTTCTTCGACCAGCACGTCTTCGCCTACCTGGTCAAACCGATCAAAAAACAGACCATCGAAACAGAGCTGAAAAAGCTGCGTCTGGTGGAATAACCGGCCGGTTTGTTCCCGGCAGGGCGCCCGGCGCGGGAATTTTTTTCCCCCTGCCCCAACCTCCCGCCGAAATAGCGTATGAAAAAACGACGGCCCGCGTCCGCTCTCGGCGATTGCGAGGGCGAACGCGGGCCGTCCGGCGTTTTGAGGAGCAAGGGCTGCCTGGCTTAGTTCGCCTTGACGATCTCCCAGCGGTTGTTTCTCAGGCAGGCGGCGCCGGCGACGGTCTGCCGCTTGCCGTCGATATCAGCGACCTGGGTGTATTCCCGGCAATACTCGCCGTCGTCGCGCTGGTAGGATTTTGTCGGAGTGATCGAGTAGCGGCCGCCGGTGTTGGGATTGCGCCAGGCGCCGGTGTCGTTGTCGCGGTTGTTGTTGAGCACCTCGCTGGTCCTGGCCCGGTCGGCTTCGTCGAATTTGCTGCCCACGTAGGCCCCGACTCCGGCGCCGATGAGCACGCCGGCGATGGTGGCGATGGTTTTGACGGTCGGATTGTTCCCGCCGATCGCCGCGCCGGCCACGCCGCCGGCCACGCCGCCGGTCACCGCGCCGATGTCTCTGTTTTTCACCCCGGAACAGGCGCAGGCCAAAAAGAGAACCAAAATCGCCGCCGCCGGTTTTCGGACTTGGATACGCATCGCCGCCTCCTGGATTCGCTCGGATTCTTGAGGCCTGCCCGCTGCAACGCGGCGGCCCCGGCCTTGTCCATAGACCCTGGCGACGACTTTGGCAAGAAAATATACATCACGGGTTATCGAGAAATTAATACCACGGGAAAGCCGCTTCAGGCTTCGCGGCGCGCCGCTGACGGGATACGAGGCCTGGCTAGCCGGTTGCGACGGCGGCCTCGATCAGGAGTTTGGCGGCCGGGAACAGATGCCGCTTGCCGTGGTGAACGACGTAAAATTCGCGTTCGAAGCGCAGTTTCGGGAAGTGCACCGGGGCGAGTTCGCCGCTGGCCAGAAACATGGCGGCGGCCAGGCGCGAGGTCACGGCCAGGCCCATCGAGCCCCTGGCGCAGTGCAGGACGGTTTCGTTGCTGGCCACTTCCACGGCCACGTGCAGGCGCCTCAGGTCGCAACCGGCCGGAGCCAGCGCGGCTTCAAAGGCCTTGCGCGTGCCCGAACCCTGCTCGCGCATGACCCAGGGCCAGTTGAGGGCCTCTTCCAAACTCAGGGCGGCGCCGGCCGGATCGACGCCGCGCGAGGCAAGCAGCTTGGGCGAAGCGATGACGATCAGCTCGTCGCGCATGACCGGGGTATGCACAAGATCCTGGTCGTCGTATTTCGCGCCCACCACGCCGAGCGTGAGCGCGCCTTCCTTGACCTGTTCGGTGATCCGGCGGGAATCGCCCAGGTGCAGTCGCACCTTGACCGCCGGGTAGCGCGCCAGAAAGCCGGCCAGGATGCCCGGCACGATGTAATGCGCCGGAATGGTGCTCGCGCCCAGATCCAGGTCGCCGCCAACGTGCGCGCGCAAGGCCTCGATTTCCGCCTTGGCCTCGCGCAGCCGCGCAAAGACTTCCTGGCAATGCCCGTAGAGGATGTCCCCGGCCTTGGTCGGCAGGATGGCCCGTCCCAGGCGGTCGAATAGCGGCGTGGCCAGTTCCTCCTCCAGCGAGGAGACGTGGGCGCTGATGGTCGGCTGCGACAGGAAGAGCGCTTGGCCCGCCTTGGAGAAGCCACGGTTTTCGTAGACTTTGCAGAAGGCTTCCAACCTGCGAAAATCCATAGAATCCTATCTTTGTTATCAGGTTTACCAATGATTTCAGTCAAAAAAACGGGGCCTTCCGGCCCCGTTCGGAAAAGCTCGTTATTCGGTCGTCGCTTCGGGGGCCTCTTGACCGGCAGCGCCGGTCTCGGGCGCGGCGGTCTTGGCCTTGGATTTTTTCTCCGGCGCCTTTGCGGCGGCAGCGTCCTTGGAAGCGGTCTTGGCGGCGTCTTTGGCCGCAACGGCCTTAGCCTTGGCCTCGGACTTGGCGCCGGCCGCCTCGGCCGGCTGGTCCGGCTGATCTGGCCTGCGGGTCAGTTCGATAATCGCCATGGGCGCGGCGTCGCCGGCTCTGGGCAGGCCCAGTTTGACCACCCGGGTGAAGCCGCCGGGAACGCCGGCGAATTGCGGCCCGATGTCGGTGAAGAGCCTGGCCACCAGCTGGTGGTTGCACAGGATCTTGTAGGCCAGGCGGCGCGAATGCACGTCGTCGGTGCGGGTCAGGGAAACCAGTTTGTCGGCGAAGCGGGAGAGTTCCTTGGCCTTGGCTTCGGTGGTGCGGATCGAGCCGTGGATAATCAAGGATTTCGCCATATTGCGCAGCAGCGCGTAGCGATGTTCGCTGTTGCGGCTGAGCTTGCGGCCTAAA
The DNA here is from genome assembly GCA_015233395.1 of Desulfovibrionaceae bacterium. Taxonomy (GTDB): domain Bacteria; phylum Desulfobacterota; class Desulfovibrionia; order Desulfovibrionales; family Desulfovibrionaceae; genus JADFXV01. The sequence goes on along the minus strand of JADFXV010000045.1, from coordinate 14,156 downwards.
TTCTTATGCCTCATTGGTTTGCTTCCTCTTGACCCATTCCTGGTATTTTTGCTCGAAATTATCGAGTTTCATGCCGAAAGAGAGTCCCATGTCCTCAAGGACGCGGCGGATCTCTTCAAGGGATTTCTTGCCGAAATTCTTGGTCTTGAGCATCTCGTTTTCGGTCTTCTGCATCAACTCGCCGACAAGCGAAATGTTGGCGCTCTTGAGGCAGTTTGTGGCCCGCACGGACAGTTCGAGTTCGTCGATGCTTTTGAACAGGTTGGGATTGAGCTCGATGTCCGAACCGGAACGCGACCCGTCGCCCTCGGACTGCTTTTCGTCGAAGTTGATGAAGACGGTCAGCTGTTCCTTGAGGATCTTGGCCGAATAGGCGATGGCGTCGTCGGGCGTGACCGAGCCGTCGGTCCAGACCTCGATGATGAGCTTGTCGTAGTTGGTCATCTGGCCGACGCGCGCCTGATCCACGGTGTAGGACACCTTGCGCACGGGGGAGAAGCTCGCGTCCAGCGGGATCAGGCCGATCTCGCCGGAGAGGTCCTCGTGGAATTCGGCCGGCACGTATCCCTTGCCCAGGCGCACATCGAGGTGGATCTTGAGTTCGCGGTCCTCGGACAGGGTGGCGATGTGCTGATCGGGTTCAAGGATGGTCACGAACTGGTTGCCGACGATATTGGCCGCCGTGACCGGGCCTTTCTTGTTGGCCACCAGGGTCAGATGCTGGGGCTCGTCGGTGGCCAGCGCCAACCGGACCAGCTTGAGGTTGAGCACGATGTCCGTGACGTCCTCGATGACCCCGGGGATGGCGGTGAATTCGTGCTGCACGCCCTCGATGCGGATGGCGGCGATGGCCGCGCCCTGCAGCGAGGACAGAAGGACCCGGCGCAGCGCGTTGCCGAGCGTCGTTCCGAAGCCGCGCTCCAGGGGCTCGCAGGAAAATTTCCCGAACGTATTGGTCGTCTTGGAGCTGCGTTGGAGTTTTTCGGGCTTGACCAAATCCGACCAATTTCGGGTATTGATGAGCCTGTCACCGTTTTTAATAAGCATGTTGGGCACCCGTGCCGTTTCGCGCGGAAACGGAGATTGAAATGATTGGGTTGACTAGGCGGCGCCTCGCGATAGCCTTCCGGAGCCGGAAAACGCCCGGCTCCGGAAGGCGGTAACGTCTTACTTCGAGTACAATTCGACGATCAGATGCTCGTTGATGGGGAACTGGACGTCTTCCCTGACGGGCAGAGCCTTGACCGTGCCCTTGAAGGCGGCGCCGTCGGCTTCAAGCCAGGAGGGGCAGCCGCGGCGGGCGATCACCTGCTGGGCTTCGAGCAGAACCGGGGTCTGGCGGTTCTTTTCCCTGACCTCGACCACGTCTCCGGTCTTCACCTGCAGCGAGGGGATGGTGACGCGGTGGCCATTGAGCTTGAACAGGCCGTGGCGCACCAGCTGCCTGGCCTGGTCGCGGGAGTTGGCGAATCCCAGGCGGTAGATCACGTTGTCCAGGCGCCGCTCCAGGAGCATGAGCAGATTGACGCCGGTGACGCCTTTTTGCATGTCGGCTCGCTGGAAATAGGAGCGGAACTGCTCCTCGAGAATGCCGTACATGCGGCGCACTTTCTGTTTTTCGCGCAACTGCACGGCGTAGTCGGACAACTTCTTGCGCAGGCGGCCGTGCTGACCGGGAGCCGCAGGACGGCGATCCCAGGCGCACTTGTCGGTAAAGCAACGATCACCCTTGAGGAACAGTTTTTGTCCCTCGCGCCGGCACAGACGGCATTTCGCTTCGGTATAACGGGCCAAGGCGGTATCTCCTTAAAAAAATTAGACTCTGCGTCGTTTCGGGGGACGGCAGCCGTTGTGCGGGATGGGCGTCACGTCGCGGATGTAGCTGACTCTGAAGCCGGCGGCGTTGATCGCGCGCATGGCCGCTTCCCGGCCCGCGCCCGGTCCCTTGACCAGAATGCCCACGGTGCGCATGCCGTGTTCCATCGCCTTTTTGGCCGCGGTTTCGGCGGCCATCTGGGCGGCGAACGGGGTGGACTTGCGCGATCCCTTAAACCCCGCGCCCCCGGCCGAGGCGCAGCTGACGACGTTGCCGCGCTGGTCGGTGAAGGTCACGATGGTGTTGTTGAAGGACGCCTGGATATGGGCGACCCCAAGCGGGACGTTCTTTTTCTCTTTTTTCTTGCCGCTGCGGCGAGGTCTTGCCATGCGATTTCTCCAATAAATCTGCCGGGGCGGCGGCAGGGACTTCGTCCTTGACGCGCCGGCCTGGGTTGTTGCCGGGCTACTTCTTTTTCTTGGTCATGACCGCGCGGCGCGGTCCCTTGCGGGTGCGGGCGTTGGTGTGGGTGCGCTGCCCCCGCACGGGCAGGCCGCGGCGGTGGCGCAGGCCGCGGTAACAGCCGATGTCCATCAAGCGCTTGATGTTGGCCGACACGTCGCGGCGCAGATCGCCCTCGACCTTGTGGTTGGCCTCGATTTCCTTGCGGATGTTGTTGGTCTCGTCCGCGGAAAGATCGTCGGTCTTCTTGGTCCATTCGACGCCGGTGGCGTCCAGGATCGCAAGCGCCGTGGTCCGCCCGATGCCGTAAATATAGGTCAACGCGATATCAAGCCGCTTGTTCTTCGGCAGATCGACTCCAGCTATTCTCGCCACGATGACTCCCCTTTAATTATCCCTGGCGCTGCTTGTGCCGGGGATTTTCACAAATCACGCGAACCACGCCGAAACGACGGATGACCTTGCATTTCGGACACATCTTCTTGACCGAGGGCCGCACTTTCATTGCCAAACTCCTTATCTGAACACTCAAACCAAGCAAAACGCTCGCCCGGTTATCGAGGGTTGCCTCATGATCCGCCAAGCAACCGCCGCCTTACGCGGCCAGCTCGCTCAGCACCACCGGACCGGCCTGGGTCAGCGCCACCGAATGCTCGAAATGGGCTGAAAGGCTGCGGTCCCTGGTCACCGCCGTCCAATTGTCGGCCAAAATTTCCACGTCGCAGCCGCCGGCCGCGACCATCGGCTCGATGGCCAGGACCATTCCCGGCAGCAGGGGGATGTCCTTGGCGCCGGGAGCGACGAAGTTGGGCACTTCCGGCTTTTCGTGCAAACTCCTGCCGATGCCGTGGCCAACGAAGCGCTTTACTACGGAGTATCCCCGGCTTTCAACATATTTCTGCACCGCCCGGGACACGTCGGCGAGGTTTCCCCCGACCGTCATCGCCCCGATCCCCTCCGCGAGGGACGCCCGCGTGACCGCGAGCAGGTCGGCCGCCGCCGGCGCGATCTCCCCGACCGGCACGGTCAGGGCGGCGTCGCCGAAAAATCCCCGGTAGACCACGCCCATGTCGAAACTCACGATATCGCCTTCCTGAAGCCTTCTTTGCGACGGAAAGCCGTGAACCACTTCTTCGTTGACCGAGCAGCACAGCGCGAAGGGAAACCCGTGGTAGCCCAGGAAGGCCGGTTTCACGTCGTAGCGCTTGCAATAATCCCGGGCGATCTCTTCAAAATGCAGGGTCGGCGTTCCCGGGGCGACTGCGGCGGCCATGGCGGCCAAGGTCTTGGCCACGATCTGGTTGGCCTCGCGCATTACCTGGAGTTCGCTCTCGTTTTTCAGGTAGATGCCGCGGATTTTCTTCAACTCAGCGCCTGCCCTTTATTTTCCCCTTCTGCAAAAGTCCCTCGTACTGGCGCGATATCAGGTAGGACTCGATCTGGCCCATGAAGTCCATGGCCACGCCGACCACGATCAGAAGCGAGGTGCCGCCGAAATAAAAGGGGACGTTGAATTGCTGGATCAGGATCATGGGCAGAACGCACACCGCCGCAATGTACAGCGAACCCCACAGGGTCATGCGGGCGAGCACCTTGTCCAGGTATTCCTTGGTCTTCAGCCCCGGACGAATGCCCGGAATAAAGCCGCCCTGCTTGCGGATATTTTCGGCGATGTCCTTGGGATCGAAGATGATCGCCGTGTAAAAATAACAGAAGAACACGATCAGCGCCACGAAGAGCACGTTGTAAAGGATCGTGCTCGGGCTGAAATAACTCGACAACGACTTGACCCAGGCGATGCTCGAAAAGTTGGCGATCGTGGCCGGGAAAAGCAGGATCGAGGAGGCGAAGATCGGCGGAATGACTCCCGCGGTGTTGATGCGAAGCGGCAGATGGGTGGTCTGGCCGCCGTACATCTTCCGCCCGACCATGCGCTTGGCGTACTGGATGGGAATGCGCCGCTGGCCCCGCTCGCAAAAGACGATCACGGCCAGGGTGGCGACCATGCCCGCGCCGAGCAGCAAAAGCAAAAGCAGGTTCAGCTCCCCGGTCTTGACCAGCTGGAAGGAGTTGATCACCGCCCGGGGCAGGCCGGCGATGATGCCGGCGAAAATGATCATGGAGATGCCGTTGCCCACGCCCTTTTCCGTCAAGCGCTCGCCCAGCCACATAATAAAGATGGTGCCGGTGCACAGGGTGACCATGGTCATCATGCGAAAGCCCCAGCCGGCCGCGATGACCACCGGCGCGCCGCCGGGGCTGGTCATGGACTCAAGGCCCACGGCGATGGAAAAACCCTGCACGCAGGCGATGAGCACCGTGCCGTAGCGGGTGTACTGGGTGATCTTCTTGCGCCCGGCCGCGCCTTCTTCTTTGGTCAGCTTGGCCAGTTCCGGGCTGACCACGGACAGAAGCTGCAAGATGATCGAGGCCGAAATGTAGGGCATGATGCCCAGCGCGAAAATGGACAGGTTGCGCAGGCCGCCGCCGGAGAACATGTCGAACAGGCCAAACAGCGTATTCTTGGCGCTCTCGAAGAAGTCGGCCAGGGCGCGGGAATCGATCCCGGGCACGGGCACGTGCACGCCGATGCGGTACACGGCCAGCAAAAGAAGCGTCCAGAGGATCTTCTTTTTGAGCTCAGGGAGCCTGGCCAGATTTTCAACGCCCGATAACGCCACGTTAGCCTTCCGTCACGGTCAAAATTGCGCTGGCCTTGCCGCCGGCGGCCGCGAGCTTGCCCTCGGCCGACTTGCTGAAGCGGTGGGCCTCCACGCTGACGCCCCGGGTCTCGCCCCGGCCGAGGATCTTGACCAGGGCGCTGCGCTTGGCCAGGCCCCGGGCGTAGATGTCCTCAAGGGAAATTACGGCGGCGCTCGGAAAGGCGGTCATCAGGTCGTCGAGATTGATGGCCTGATACTCTTCCCGAAAGGGGTTCTTGAAACCGCGCTTGGGCAAGCGGCGGGCAAGCGGCATCTGGCCGCCCTCGAACCAGGGACGCGTCGGCGCCCCGGCCCGGGCGTTCTGGCCCTTGTTGCCCTTGCCGGCGGTGCAGCCCTGGCCGGTTCCCCGGCCGCGGCCGATGCGCTTTCTATTTACGCGTTCCTCGGGGAACGGATAGAGATCGTGCAGATTCATGACGCACTCACCTCGACCATGTGCTTGACGTTTTCGATCATGCCCCGCACGGACGCATTGTCCGGCAGGGTCCGCTCCTGGCGGATGCGGCCCAGGCCGAGCGCGGCGAGCGTGCGGCGCTGGTTGGGCGAAGCGCCGATCAGGCTTCTGGTCTGTTTGATTTTTACCGTGGCGGACATGGTTATTTCCTCGGCGTGGTCAATTTCTTGCCGCGCGCCTCGCCGACCACGTCGGCGCAACGCAGGGAGGCCAGACCGGCGAGGGTGGCCTTGAGCACGTTATGCGGGTTGTTGGTTCCGATGGCCTTGGTCAGGATGTCGGTGACGCCGACGGCTTCCATGACCGCGCGCACCGGGCCGCCGGCGATGATGCCGGTGCCCTTGGAGGCGGGTTTGAGCACGACCTGGCCGGCGCCGAAACGCCCTTCGGTCTGGTAAGGCAGGGTGCCGTCGAGCAGGGCGATCTTGACCATGCTTTTCTTGGCCTGCTCCGAAGCCTTACGAATGGCCTCGGGCACCTCGTTGGCCTTGCCCAGGCCGTAGCCCACGCTGCCCCTGCCGTCGCCCACGACCACCAGGGCGCTGAAGGAAAACCTCCGGCCGCCCTTGACCACCTTGGCCACGCGGTTCAAGTAGACGATCTTTTCGATCTGAGAGAGTTCGGACTGATCCATTGCCTTGGTTCCCGCTTCGTTTATACTTCGCGCCGCCCGCCCGGCGTGAGCCGGACGCTTGGCCGCCATTGTGCGCTAGAAGGTCAAGCCGCCTTCGCGCGCGCCGTCGGCCAGGGCCTTCAGGCGTCCGTGGTAGATGTACCCGTTGCGGTCGAAGACCACGGCGGTGATGTTCTTCTCCAGCGCCCGCTTGGCCACGTCCTTTCCCACCAGGGCGGCGCTCGCCTTGTCGAGTTTGACCGCTTCGCCCGCGCGGGCCAGCACCAGCGTCGAGGAGGCGGCCAGAGTCTCCCCGCTCACGTCGTCGACCACCTGGGCGTAGATGTGCGCGTTGGAGCGGTAGACCACGAGCCTCGGCCTGGCCTGCGTTCCGTTGATTTTCTTTCGGATGCGGATCTTGCGCCGTCTGCGGGCGCCCTGCTTATCGATGGCCATGTCGCACCTCTATTTCTTGCCGCCGGATTTGCCGGCCTTGCGCCTGATGGTTTCGGTCTCGTACTTGATGCCCTTGCCCTTGAAGGGTTCCGGCGGACGCACGCGGCGAATGCGGGCGGCGACTTCGCCGACCATCTGCTTGTCGATGCCGGAGACGATCAGTTTGTTGCCTTCGGCCTTGGCCTCGATGCCGGCCGGCAGGGTGAATTCCACCGGGTGGGAATAGCCCACGGTCAAGACCACGCTCTTGCCGGCCACCTGAACCTTGTAGCCCACGCCGATGATTTCCAGGGTCTTGGCGAAGCCCTTGGTCACTCCCTCGATGCAGTTGGCGAGCAAGGTCCGCCGCAGGCCGTGCTGGGCGCGGGCGATGCGCGAATCGTCGGCGCGCTCGACCAGGATCTTGCCGTCTTCCTGACGGTAGCTGATCTTGGGGTGCGCCGGCAGAGTGAGCAGCCCTTTGGGTCCCTTGACCTCAAGGCTGTCCGTGCCGATTTGAACGTTGACCCCGGTGGGCACGTCCAGGGCTTTTTTGCCTATGCGCGACATACTGTATTCCTCGCTGCCGGGTTACCAGATTTCACAGAGAAGCTCGCCGCCCATATTGCTTGAGCGGGCCTTTTCACCCGACAAAATCCCGCCCGAGGTGGACACGATGCAGATGCCCAGCCCGTTCTGGACCCGGGGAATATCCTCGGCGCCCACGTAGACGCGCCGTCCGGGTTTGCTGATGCGCTTGAGCCCGGCGATGATCCCGCGGCCCTTGGCGTATTTGAGCGTCACGCTCAGGTTTTCGCCCTGCTCGCCGGCGGCGGAGGCGTAGTCCTCGATATAGCCCTCGTCCTTGAGGATCGAGGCGATCGCGGTCTTCACCCGCGAGGCGGGCATGACGACTTTCTTATGCAACGCCGCATGCCCGTTGCGCAGGCGCGCCAGCATGTCGGCGATGGGATCGGTAACGGCCATCGTAAATCTCCCTGAGCTTACCAGCTCGATTTGCGCACCCCGGGCAAAACCCCGGACAGGGACATGTTCCTGAAACAGATGCGGCAAACGCCGTAGCGGCGCAAAAACGCCCGCGAGCGTCCGCAAATCGGACAACGGTTGTACGCCCGCGTGGAAAATTTCGGTTTGCGGCGGGCCTTGACCTTCAGACATGTGCGAGCCAATTTCGTATCCTCCTGCCTAACGTGGCGGCTTGACTACTTCTTAAACGGCATCCCGAGGAGGTCGAGGAGCATCTTGCCCTCTTTGTCCGTGGGCGCGCTGGTGACGACGGTGACGTTCATGCCGGAGACGCGCTCCACCCGGTCGATGTTGATCTCGGGAAATATGGTGTGCTCTTTGAGACCGAGAGTGAAATTGCCGCGCCCGTCGAAACCCCGGTCCGGGATGCCGCGAAAGTCGCGCACCCGGGGCAGGGCGAAATTGACGAGCTTGTCGAAGAAATCCCACATGCGCTCGCCGCGCAGCGTCACCCGGCAGCCGACCGGCTGGCCTTCGCGCAGCTTGAACGAAGCGATGGATTTCTTGGCCTTGGTGACCACCGCCTTCTGTCCGGCGATCTTGGTCAGGTCGGCGACCGCTTCGTCGATCAGCTTGGAATTCTGGCTGGCCTCGCCCAGGCCGATGTTGAGCGAAATGGAACGCAGCCTCGGGATCTGCATGGGCGAGGAGTAATTGAACTCCTTGGACAGCTCCGGAGCCACTTTTTCCTGGTACACCTTTTCAAGCCTGGTCATGTCCGTGTCCTCGCGCCGCCGTCGCGCCCCGCCGTGAAAGGGGCTATGAGCGGCGCCTGTTTGATTCCGCGAAAGCGGACTAATCGATCATTTCCGAGCACTTCTTGCAGAAGCGCTTTTTCTTGCCGTCCTCGGTTTCCTTGTAGCCCACCCGGGTGGGCTTGGCGCAGGAGGCGCACAACAAGGCGACGTTGGATACCGCCAGCGGGGCTTCCTTTTCGACGATGCCGCCGGCCTGCCCCTGGTAGGGATTGCCCTTGGTGTGCCGCTTGACCAGGTTCACCTTCTCGACCAGGACCTTGTCCTTCTTGGGAAGGAGCTTCAAGATCTTGCCGATCTTGCCCTTGTCCTTGCCGGCGATGATCATGACCTTGTCTTCTTTTTTCAATTTGAACTTTTTCATGGCGTAATCCTTGGGGCCAGCGGTCTCTACAGGACCTCGGGGGCCAGCGAGACGATCTTCATGAAGTTTTTCGACCGCAGTTCCCTGGCCACCGGACCGAAAATGCGGGTGCCCACGGGCTCGTTCTGATTATTGATGAGCACGGCCGAATTGGTGTCGAACTTGATGTAGGAGCCGTCGGCGCGCCCCACTTCCTTCTTGGTCCGCACCACCACGGCCCGCATCACCTGCCCTTTTTTCACCTTGGAGTGGGGCATGGCCTCTTTGATCGAGACCACGATGACGTCGCCCACGCTGGCGTACCGGCGGCGGCTGCCGCCCAGGACCTTGATGCACATGATTTTCTTGGCCCCTGAATTGTCGGCGACGTCCAGGGCGGATTGCTGTTGGATCATATCTGCCTCACACCGCTTTTTCGATGATTGAGTCCAGATGCCAACGCTTGCGCGCGGACAACGGCCGGTGCTCGACGATGCGCACCTTGTCGCCGACGCCGCATTCGTTGGCCGGATCGTGGGCCATGAACTTCTTGCGGCGGCGGATGTACTTCTTCAGCAGCGGGTGTTTGACCAGGGTCTCGACGCGAACCACGATGGTCTTGTCGTTGACGTCGCTGACCACAATCCCGGTCAATATCCGTTTATTGCTCTTGGGAGCGCCCTCAATCATGTCACACCCTTCCGGCTTGTTTTTGAAGCATGATGGTCTTGGCCCGGGCGATGGTCTTTCTCACTTCCGGAATCCTGTGCGTCTGCTCGAGTTGCGAGGTGGCGTGCTGGAAACGCAGCTTGAAAAGCTCCTCGGAAAACTCGCCGAGCTTGACCGTAAGTTCGTCCGCGGTCAGATCCCGCAGTTCCTTGGCGTCCATTTTAGAGCGCCTCCTTGACCAGAATCTTGGTCTTGATCGGCAGCTTGTGGGTGGCGCGGGTGAGCGCGATGACCGCGACCGCGATATCCACGCCCTTGACCTCATACAGGATGCGGCCGGCCTTGATCGGCGCGCTCCAGCCCACGGGAGCGCCCTTGCCCTTGCCCTGGCGCACTTCGGCCGGCTTCTCGGTGATCGGCTTGTCCGGGAAGACCCGAATCCAAACCTTTCCGCCGCGCTTGATGTGACGCATGATGGCGATACGGGCGGCCTCGATCTGCTGGCTGGTCAGCTTGCCCGGCTCCATGGCCTTGATGGCCACGTCGCCGAAGGCGATGGTCGAGCCCTTGATCGCCGGACCGCGCAGCCGTCCTTTCTGGGACTTGCGGAATTTCGTTTTATTGGGGGAGAGCATTCTACACCGCCTCTTGATGCGTTAAAATCTCGCCCTTGAAAATCCAGACCTTGACGCCGATGACGCCGTAAGTGGTCTTGGCCGTGGCCAAGCCGTAATCCACGTCCGCGCGCAGGGTCTGAAGCGGCACGCGGCCGTCGCGGTACCATTCCGAGCGGGCGATCTCGGCCCCGGCCAACCGGCCGGCGCAGCCGACCTTGATGCCCTCGGCGCCGAACTTGCGCGCCAGGCCGAGCGTGCGCTTCATGGCCCGGCGGAAGGCCACCCGGCGTTCGAGCTGCAGGGCGATGTTCTCGGCCACCAGCTGGGCGTCGATCTCGGGACGGCGGATCTCGTTGACCTCGACGGTGAACTCGCTGCCGAAGCGGTGCTTGAGATCGGCGCGGATCTTCTCGATTTCCGCGCCCTTGCGGCCGATGACGATTCCCGGGCGCGCGGTCATGATGATCAAGCGGACGTTGCCGCCGGCCCGCTCGATTTCGATGCGGGAGATACCGGCGTGGTACAGCGTCTTCTTGACGTACTTGCGGATCTGGTCGTCGCCATAGACGAACGCGGGATAGTTCTTTTTGGTGAACCAGCGCGAGAGCCAGCCCTTGGTGTATCCCAGGCGGAATCCGTACGGATGAACTTTCTGACCCATGTGACGCTCCTAGCTTTCCTCGACGACGACGGTGATATGGCTGGTCTTTTTCAGGAGGCGGAAGGCCCGGCCCATGGACCGGGTCATAATCCGCTTCCAGGACGGGCCCGGGTTGATGATCACGCTTTTGACCTTCAAGGTGTCGATGTCCACCCCGGAAATCTGGCCGGCGTTGGCCACGGCCGAATGCAGGACCTTGCCGATGAGCTCGGCGGCCTTTTTCGGCGTGAACTTCAAGATATTCATGGCCTCTTCCACCGGCCGGCCGGTGATGTTCGCGGCCACGAGCCTGGCCTTGCGCGGGGAGACCCTGATATATCTGGCGATCGCTTTAGCTTCCATGTCAATTGCCTCGTAATGTTCCCGGCCGGCTATTTGCCCTTGGCCTTGGTCTTCTTGTCGCCGGAGTGGGCGTGGAAGGTCCTGGTCGGGGCGAACTCGCCGAGCTTGTGCCCGACCATGTTCTCGCTGACGAACACCGGAATGAATTTCTTGCCGTTGTGCACGGCGAACGTCAGTCCCACCATCTCGGGCAGCAAGGTCGAACGCCTGGACCAAGTCTTGATCACCCGGCGGTCGCCGGATTCGGCGGCCTTCTCCACCTTCTTGCGCAGATGGCCGTCGACAAAGGGGCCTTTCTTGAGTGAGCGCGGCATACTTTCGTTCCTCTTACTTGCTGCGTCGTTTGACGATCAGCTTGGTGGACGACTTCTTGCGGTCGCGGGTCTTGTACCCCTTGGTCGGCTTGCCCCAGGGCGAAACCGGGTGACGGCCGCCGGAGCTCTTGCCTTCGCCGCCGCCATGCGGATGGTCGACCGGGTTCATGGCCACGCCGCGCACCTTGGGGCGCCGGCCCAGCCAGCGGTTGCGGCCGGCCTTGCCGAGCGAAATCTTCTCGTGCATCACGTTGCCGACCTGGCCGACCGTGGCCAGGCACGAGGCGAGCACGTTCCTGACCTCGCCCGACGGCAGGCGAAGCAGGGCGTACTTGCCCTCTTTGGCGATCAGCTGGGCGTAGGTCCCGGCGGCGCGGCACATCTGGCCGCCCCGGCCCGGGTTCATCTCGATGTTGTGCAAGAGCGTGCCCACGGGAATCTTGATCATGGGCAGGGCGTTGCCGGGCTTGATGTCCACGGTCTCGCCAGCGACCACCGAGTCGCCCTTGGTCAGCCCGAGCGGGGCCAAAATGTAGCGCTTCTCGCCGTCGGCGTAGTGCAAAAGCGCGATGCGGGCGCTGCGGTTGGGGTCGTACTCCACGGAGAAGACCTTGGCCGGCACGTCGAACTTGTCGCGCTTGAAGTCGATCAGGCGGTAGCGGTGCTTGTTGCCCGCGCCCCGGCGCCTGGAGGTGATCCGGCCGGTGTTGTTGCGGCCGGCCTTGGTCGACTTGCCGGAAGTGAGCGCCTTTTCCGGCGCGCCCCTGGTGATTTCCTCGAAGTCGCTGACGGTCTGGAACCGGCGGCCGGGCGAGGTGGGATTGAGCTTGCGCACGCCCATGGCTTAGACTCCCTCGAAAAATTCGATTTTATTGCCCTGCTCCAAGGTGACGTACGCCTTCTTGCACCCGGAAATCCGCCCGGCGCTCTTGCCGTGGCGCTTGCGGGCCAGAGGCTTGCGGCGCACGATGTTCACGCCGGTCACCTTGACCTTGAAAGCCTCTTCCACCGCCCGGGCGACCTCGATCTTGTTGGCCGCCGGATGCACGAAAAACACGACTTGGTTGGCGGCGGCCTTGACGGCGGCGCTTTTCTCCGAAGTCAGCGGGCGAAGCAGTATCTTGGTGTAGTCCATGGCTATTTCAACCTTTCTTGCAGCTCCCGGGCCGCCTCTTGTCCGATCACCAGTTGCGCGTGATTTAAGATGTCGTAGACGGTCAGCCCGGCGGGCGCGACCACCTTGATTCCGGGTAAATTACGCGCGGAAAGACCGATATTGTTATCAACGTTATTTAAAACAATCAAGGCTTTTTTCAGTCCGAGGTCGCTTGTCACCTTGGAAAAAAGCTTGGTCTTGACTTCGGGCAGCTCAATCTTGTCCACCACCATGAGCTTCTCGTCCAGGAAGCGCGAGGACAAGGCCATGCGAAGCGCCAGACTGCGGACCTTCTTGTTCACCTTGAAACCGTAGTCGCGCGGCTGCGGACCGTGGACCACGGCGCCGTGGCGCCAGATCGGCGAACGGCTGGAGCCGGACCGGGCGCGCCCGGTGCCCTTCTGGCGCCAGGGTTTGGCGCCGCCGCCGGAAACAAAGCTGCGCGTCTTGGTGGCGTGGGTGCCGGCGCGCAAATTGGCCAAATGCGCCCGCACCACCAGGTGCAGTATCTCGGGACGCACCGGCGTCTCAAAGACCGAGCTTTCGAGGTCGATCGTCCCCACCTCTTTTTTGGTCTGGTCGTAAACCGTAAGCGTGGCCATCTCTATTCCCTCCGCCCCGATGCCTGAAAGCGGGCGCTATTTCTGTTTGCGGATCATCACGACCGAATTGGCCGCGCCGGGGATCTGGCCCCTGACCAGGATCAGATTGTCCTCGGGGCGTACGTCCACGATGTCCAGATTGATCACGGTCACGCGGCGCGCGCCCATGTGGCCGGCCATCTTCTTGTTCTTCATGACCTTGCCGGGCTCGGTATTGTGGCCGATCGAGCCGCCGGAACGGTGCACCTTCTCGGCGCCGTGGGTCTTGTTCAGGCCCGAAAAGTTCCAGCGTTTCATGACGCCCTGGAAGCCCTTGCCGATAGAGGTTCCGGTCACTTTGACCTGATCGCCCACGGCGAAGATGTCCACGGTCACGTCCTGGCCCGGCGCAAGTTCGCTCGGCGCGTCCAGGCGGATCTCGCGCAGCACGCGGTAGCAGCCGCGGCCGGCCTTGGACTGGTGCCCCTTGGAGGGCTTATTGAGCTTGCGCTCCGGGATCTCGTCGAACCCGAGCTGCAAGGCCTCGTACCCATCGGTGTCGGTCTTGCGCACGGCAATAACCGGGCACGGGCCGGCCTGGATCACGGTGACCGGCACGATGGCCCCGTCGTCGCCGAAGATCCGGGTCATACCCAGCTTGCGCCCTAAAATTCCCATTGTCCTGGCCATAACGTCCTTCCTTGAGGATTTCCGGATGAGCCGGCGATCCTAGAGCTTGATCTCCACGTCCACGCCGGCCGGAAGCGACAGCTTGCCGAGCGCGTCGACGGTCTGCTGGGTCGGCTCCATGATGTCCAAAAGACGCTTGTGGATGCGCATCTCGAACTGTTCGCGGCTTTTCTTGTCCACGTGCACGCTGCGGTTGACCGTGGTCTTGTGGATGTCGGTGGGCAACGGAATGGGTCCGGCCACGCCCGCGCCGGTGTTGCGCGCGGTGTCCACGATCTCGTCCACGGCCTTGTCCAGGATGCGGTAATCGTACGCCTTGAGCTTGATGCGAATGCGGTCGCTGCTGACTGCCATGATTTACTCCACGATTTCCGAGACCACGCCCGCGCCGACGGTGCGGCCGCCTTCGCGGATGGCGAAGCGCAGGCCTTTTTCCATGGCGATCGGGGCGATCATTTCGACGTCGAAGGTGGCGTTG
>JADFXV010000044.1 GCA_015233395.1 Desulfovibrionaceae bacterium | reverse complement strand
CAGCCTGCCCAAGATGGCCTTGCAGCTCATGGGCTAAGCCTAAACCTCCAAGCGAAACGATCCGTGTCAGCCGGGCCGCCCGAAAGGGCGGCCCGGCTTTTTTTGGGGCCGTCGCATGGCGGGCGCGACTCGCGCGAACGGCCGCCCTCCGGGAGGCCGGGGAGGCCGGCTGGGAGTCCGGTTTTGACCTGCGCCGGCCAATGGCCTATACGGCGGCCGGTGACGCCGACCTCAGCCCGGCTGCACGCCGGCCGCGACGCCAAGGACGCCCCATGCCGCGATTTTCACCCTCCCTGTCCATCCGTCACAAAGTTCTGGCGGCCCTGCTCGCCTGCCTGGCGGCGGTGGGTTTTTTGTCCGCCCTGTCCCTGTCCAGACTCGCCCAGATCGAAAACACGCTTGCGGTGGTGGAACTGGCAAGCGACCTCTCGGACACCTTCCTGGAAGCCCGGCGCTACGAGAAAAATTTCCTGCTCTACGCCCTGGCGGGCGACCTGGACGAGGCCGTCGGCTTCGCCGAAAGGGCGATCGGCGTGTGCGACGCCATCGAGGCCAAGTCGAAAAGCGCCTCCGCCGTGGCCGTGGTCCGCGAACTGCGCGAGGCCGACAAGGCCTATCTCGGCTCGCTGGCGGCGCTGCGCGGGCAAACGGGCCGCGCGGCCGCCGCAAAAGAGTTTCAGGAGCGCATGCGCGGCCAGGGCAAGGACCTGATCGAACGCGCCCAGGGGCTGGTGCAGTTCGAACGCGCGCGCATCGGCGCAATCACCGCCTCGCTGCGCGCGCAACTGCTGATCGCCGTGAGCGCCTTCATGGTGATGGCCGCGGCCCTGATGCTCCTGGTCCGAGGCAAGATCATCCGCCCCCTGGCCGCGATCGAGGACGCCACCCGGCGCATCGCCCGAGGGGAATTTTCCACCATCGACGCCCCGCGCCGCAACGACGAAACCGGCCGGGTGCTCACGGCCTTCGACACCATGGTGCGCGAACTGGAAATGCGCCAGGACCAATTGGTCCAGGCCAAAAAACTGTCCTCCATCGGCACCCTGGCGGCCGGAATCGCCCACCAGCTCAACAACCCCTTGAACAACATCTCCACCTCCTGCCAACTCGCGCTGGAGGAATTCGACGGCGGCGACCGCGAATTTCTCCTGCAGATGCTCGGCAACGTCGACAAGGAAACCTTGCGCGCCCGCGACATCGTGCGCGGCCTGCTGGAATTTTCGCGCGACAAGGAGTTCGCCGCGGCCGCGACGCCGGTGCAAGACGTCCTGCGCGACTCGGTCCGGCTCGCCTCAAGCCAGATTCCCCCGGGCGTGGAAGTGACCGTGGACGCGCCGGCCGGCCTGACCGCGCTCATGGACAAACAAAAGATGCAGGAGGTGTTCATCAACCTGATCATCAACGCGGTCCAGGCCATCGGAGACGGCCAGGGCTTCATCCGCCTGTCGGCCAGGGCCGCTCCCGGCGAGACCGGCGACGCCCCCCCGGACGCCTGGCCGGGCTCCCTCCCGGGCGTAGAGATCAGAATCGCCGACTCCGGACCGGGCATCCCCGAACCGGTGCGCCAACACATCTTCGACCCCTTCTTCACCACCAAGGAGGTCGGCGAAGGCACCGGCCTCGGCCTGTCCATCGTCTACGGCATCGTCAAAAAACACGGCGGGACCATCGAACTCGACAACACCCCGGGCCAGGGCCAGGGCGCCCAGTTCGTCATCCGGCTGGCCGGAGCGGCGGCGGCGACGGTGGCGGGAAGTGATAAAGAGAATCCGGGGGCGATTATCGCCCCCGGCGGGGCCTGGGGCTGCGCCCCAGGGGGGTCTGGGGCGCAGCCCCAGGGGGGCCTTCGCGCCGTGCGCTAGATCAGGACCAGTTTGGCCAGTTCCGCGAGTGTTGCGGCGAATTCCAGTTTCACCCCTTCGAGCGCGTCGGGTTCCACCGACTCCGCGTCCCGGCGATTTTTCTCGGGCAGGACCACGAGCGTGGCTCCGGCCCGGGCGGCGGCCAGGATCTTTTCCCGCACGCCGGACGTGGGCGCGAGTTCGCCGGTCAGGGTGATCTCGCCGGACATGGACGCAGTGCGTCTGGCCGCGCGGTTGGTCAAAAGGGACAGCAGCGCCATGGCGATGGCCATGCCGGCCGAGGGGCCGTCTGCGGGCGTCGCTTCTCCGGGGATGTCGATGTGGATGTCGCAGCCGGCGAAGAAGTCCGGATCGATCCCGTAGGCCTGGGCGTTGGCCCGCAGGTGGGACAGCGCCGTCATCGCGGCCGGGCGCGCGGTCTCGCCCGACTGGCCCGACTGGCCGGACTGGCCGGTCAGGGTGAGTTCTCCCTTGCCTTTCATGCACACGCTCGTAACGAAAACGGCCTGTCCGCCGTATTCGGTCCGCACCAGGCCGGTGGCCACGCCGATTTTGTCTTGTTCCCCGGCCGCCTCGCGGGTGAATTTCCTGGGTCCGAGCATTGTGCGGGCGAATTCTTCGTCGACGGTCAGGGGCAGGCAGGCCGTTCCCGAGAGGATGATGCGGTCGAGCCCCCGGCAGATCGAGGCCAGTTCTCGCTCCAGGGAAAGCAGGCCCGCCTCGCGGGTGTAGCCGGCGATGATCGCGTCCAGGGCGCTGTCCTTGAAGAGCACGTGGTCGTGGGGCAGGCCGTTGGCTTCCAATTGTCGCGGCAGGATGTGGCGCCTGGCGATGCTGCGTTTTTCGGCCGGGGTGTAGCTGGCGAAGTCGATGATCTCCAGGCGGTCGAGCAGGGGCCGGGGCAGGCTCTCGGCGATGCTCGCCGTGGCGATGAACATGGTCCGGGACAGGTCGAAGGGGACGTCCAGGTACTGGTCGAGGAATTCGCCGTTGTGTTCCGGGTCGAGGATGTCGAGCAGGACCGAGGACAGGTCGCCGTGAAAATCCCGTCCGGCCTTGTCCGCGTCGTCGAGCATGAACACCGGGTTGTTGTAGCCCAGGCGGCGCAGTTCGGCGATGATCCGGCCCGGCCCGGCCCCGACGTTTGAGCGGTGCAGGCCGCGCAGTTCGGCCTCGCCTTGCAGTCCGGCCAGGCAGACGCGGACAAAGGCGCGGCCGAGGGAGCGGGCGATCGAGCGGCCGATCGAGGTCTTGCCCGTGCCGGGCGGCCCGGCGAAGCATAAAATCGATCCCCGGCTTAGGCTCAACCGGCGTTTGGCGTCCAGGATGGCGGCCACCCCGGCGCGCAGTTCGGCCAGATTGACCGGTTTGGTGAAATAATGGACCGCGCCTTTCTTGAAGGCGCTGACGGCCGTGTCCACGGTGGCGTAGCCGGTGACGAGCACGACCTCGGTGGCCGGGGAAACGGCCTTGACCTTCTCAAGCAGGGTCAGCCCGTCCATCTTGTCCATCTTCAGGTCGGTGACGATCAGGTCGTAATGTCCGGTCTCGGCCATCTTCAGGGCGTCCTGCCCGTTGGCCGCGCCGTCGGCCATGTAGCCTTCCTTGGCGAATACGCGGGTCAGGTTGGTCCGGGCCACCTCCTCGTCGTCCACGATCAGGACCTTCGACGGCCGCCGCCCGATCATGATCCGCGAGGCCTGGTATTCCAGCACCCGTTCCTTGACCCGCTCAAGCCCGTAATGCTCCTCGCCCAGGATCATCCGGGCGTGGTTCAAGTCCAGGTTGTCCGGTGTGGAGACGTTCCAGGGAACGGTGAGCAGGCAATCGAGATAGTCGAGTCCGCCGGCGTAGCCGGGCGCGCCCGGATCGGTCTGTTCCAGGCGGGCGATTTCCCTGTCCAGCGCCGCCTGGGCGGACGCCGGCAAGCCGGCGGCGAGCGCCGCCTGGCGCACTTTGGCCAGATGGTCCGCGCGCGGTTCGTACGGGGCCGCCGCATCGTGTCCTTGGGAAATGCCCACGTGGCCTCCTTTTTTCGGCCATATTCCGGCCATATTCCGGCCGGTTGCCGGCCGGTCGCGGGCGCATCGCACCGCATTCCAAGGAGATACCCGGCCCGCCCTGCTCACCGTGTATTTCAGCAAGTCGCGGCCCAGGTCAAGCGCGTTCTCCAGGCGCCAAAGCCGGGCCAACCTTCCCGTAATACGTCAGAAATCCAGAATATTGCGTCACTGGCGGCGGTTTTTATCCTCCCGGCCCTTGATCTGACGCCAAGGGGCGGGTATACGGAACCAGGCTCGATAAACCCCGCCCCAAGCGGAGCGCTTACCCCGGAGGAACATCATGGATAAAAAGGCGCAATCCCAGAAAGAGGCCGGCAAGGCCAAGGTCGTCGCGGCCCTGAACAAGGCCAGGGACATGGAACTGCAGGCCATCACCCTGTACATGAACCAGCATTACACCCTCGACAACCTCGATTACGGCGAACTGGCCATGAACATGAAACTCATCGCCATCGACGAGATGCGCCACGCCGAGATGTTCGCCGAGCGCGTCAAGGAGCTCGGCGGGCAACCGGTTCCCATGGCGATGACCAAACTCGCGCTGAACCAGGACTTAAGCGCGGTCTATCCCTTCGACGCCGGCGTCGAGGACAACACTCTCTTCGTCTACAACGGTTTTTTGCAGGTCTGCCGCGAGAACGGGGACGCCATCAGCGAAAAACTCTTCGAGGCGATCCTCGAAGAGGAGCAGGTCCATTTCAATTATTTCGAAAACGTGGGCGGGCACATCAAGCGCCTGGGCGAGGCCTACCTGTCCAAAATCGCCGGCACCCCGTCTTCGACCGGACCGAGCACCAAGGGCTTCGCCCTGAAAAAGACCGGCGCCTAGCCGGATAGCCCGCAACGGCTCCGGCGACAGGACAGACCATGCGCCGCCGGGGCGCAACCGCTCCTGGAGGTCGCCATGCCTGAAACTCCGCTTACCCCCGGGCCGCTTCTGGCCTTGGCCGGCGGCTATTGGGAGTCGCACGCCCTGCACGCCGGGGTGGTCCTTGACGTGTTCGGGCCGCTGGCCGCCGGGCCGCTCGACGCCTGCGCCCTGGCCGAAAAGACCGGCTGCGACGTCCGGGCGCTGGACATGCTGCTGGTCGCCCTGACCTCGCTCAAACTGCTGGCCAAGTCCGGCGGCGCGTATCGCTTAAGCGAGAGCGCCAGGGAGTTTCTGGTCAAGGATTCGCCGCGCTACGTCGGCAACATGATCCGCCACCACCACCACCTGGCCGCGCTCTGGAGCAGGCTCGACGAGGCGGTGGCCGCAGGCGCCCCGGTGCGTTCGTCCATGCCCGCGAGCGAGCGGGAGGATTTTCTGCTCGGCATGTTCAACGTCGCCATGGGCATCGCCCCGAATCTGGCGCCGCGCATGCCGCTTTCCGGCCGCGAGCGCCTGCTCGACGTCGGCGGCGGTCCGGGAACCTACGCCGTGCAGTTCTGCCTGGCCCACCCGAAGTTGCGCGCCACGATCTTCGACCTGCCCGGCAGCCGGCCCATCGCGGAGGCGATCGCGGAACGCTTTGGCGTGTCCGGCCGGGTCGATTTCGCCGCCGGCGACTACCTGGAAAACGACTTGCCGGGTGGCTACGACGCCGCCTGGCTGTCGCAGATCCTGCACGCCGAATCGCCGGAGCGCTGCCTGACGATCCTGCGCAAGGCGGCCGGGGCGCTCACTCCGGGGGGGGCGCTCTTCGTCCACGAGTTTCTGCTCGACGACGCCATGGACGGCCCGCTGTTCCCGGCGCTGTTTTCGCTGAACATGCTCTTGCAGACCAGGGGGGGACAATCCTACAGCGACGGCCAGGTCCGGAGCATGCTCGCCGAGGCGGGTTTGACGGACATCAGGCGCATGGGTTTTCGCGGTCCGACCGACTCCGGAATCCTCTGGGGAATCAAGGCTTAGGCGGAAGGCGCTCGCAAACGCGTCTGCCTGTTGTTCTCTGTTGGATATTGTTGTTTTTGAAACAAAAAGCGCCCCGGCGGGAAATCCCGCCGGGGCGCTTTTCACTATCGGGCGCGACGCCTATTCGGAATAGGCCGTTTCGCCGTGCTGGTCGATGTCCAGGCCCTGGTTCTCGCCGTCCGGGGCCAGCCGCAGGATCATAAACGCCCCGACGAGCTTCAGCAGGAGATAGCTGACCACGAAGGCGTAAACGCCCACGGCCAGGGCGCCCAGCGCCTGCGTGACGCACAGGGCCGGGTTGCCGGCCAAAAGTCCGTCCGCGCCGGCCGGATTGACCGCCTTGGAGGCGAAGACGCCGATGCACAGGGTTCCAAGCAGCCCGCCCAGGCCGTGGATGCCGACCACGTCCAGGCTGTCGTCGTAGCCGAGTTTGGCCTTGGCCTGGACCGCCAGGTAGCAGAATCCTCCGCCCAGCAGGCCGATGGCGATGGCCGAGCCCGGGCCGACGAAGCCGGCCGCCGGGGTGATGGTCGCCAGGCCGGCGATCGCGCCCGAGGCCGCGCCCAGGGTGGTCGGCTTCTCGCGGTGCCACCATTCCACGACGGTCCACATGAACATGCCGGCCATGCCGCCGAGGTGCGTGGCCGCGAAGGCCGCGCCGGCCACGCCGTCGGCCGCCAGGGCGCTGCCGGCGTTGAAGCCGAACCAGCCGAACCATAAAAGTCCGGCGCCGACCAGGGTCATGGGCAGATTGTGCGGGAAAAAGCGCAGCCGCCCGTGGTCCTTGCGCGGCCCGATGGCGAAGACGGCCGCCAGGGCTGCCGCCCCGCAGGTCAGGTGGACCACCAGCCCGCCGGCGAAGTCGAGCACGCCCATGGCCTTGAGCCAGCCGCCGCTGCCCCAGACCCAGTGGCAGACGGGGTTGTAGACCAGGATCGCCCAGGCCAGGCTGAAGACGCAAAAGGGCGCGAAGCGGACCCGTTCGGCGAACGCTCCGGTGATCAGGGCCGGGGTGATGACCGCGAACATGCACTGGTAAATCATGAAGACGATCTGGGGAATGGTCGCGGCGTAGTCGGGATTGGGCGCGGCCCCGACCCCGGCGAGGGCGGCCAGGGACAGGTTGCCGGTGACTCCGGCCACGTCCGGGCCGAAACTCATGGAATAGCCGAGATAGACCCACTCGATGCTGATCAGCGAGATCATAAAAAAGCTCTGCATGATCGTGCCGAGCACGTTCTTGCCCCGCACCATGCCGCCGTAAAAAAAGGCCAGCCCCGGGGTCATCAGCATCACCATAGCGGCGCTGATCAGGACGAACGCCGTGTCTCCAGCCTGTATCATGTTCCCCCCTTGGCGAAAAAACGTTTGCGGGCAGACCAGCCCATGCGGCCGCCGCGAACCCGCCGCCTCCGGCCGGCCTTGAAAAGGCCTAAACCATCGCGGGGGATCGGTCCATTTTTTGGGAAGCGGATTGACAATAAAAGAAATTTTTTCCCGCATTTCCAAAAATGAAAGTACTTTTCGGACCGGCCGCGAAGACGCCGCGAGGGGCCATGGGCGCAAAAAAACCCCGCCGGCGGAACCGGCGGGGCGGATTTTCATTGCGCTCCCGGGCGCGCCTGAACGCGCCCGGCGGCCTCTAGGCGGCCGAGGACGAGCTGTTGCCGGCGTAGCGGCCCGATTGCGGACGGCTCTGGGGGCGTCCCTGGCCGCCGCTGCCCGGCCGGTTCTGGCCAAAGGAGCTGCGTCCGGTGTTTTGCCGTTCGCCCTGCCGGGCGCCGGGACGGGCGCCGGCGCGGTTGCCGGGAGCGCCCGCGCCCCGGGGATAAAACGGCGCGCGCGGCGCGTCGACGTCGCGCTCGGTCACCGGCGCGTCGTAGTCGAAGTCCTCAAGCGTCACCCGCGGCAAGGGCTTTCCGATCAGCCGCTCGATGGCCCGGATGATGGCCATGTCCTCGCCGGTGATCAGGGAATGGGCCTGGCCGGTGCGCTCGGCGCGGCCGGTGCGGCCGATGCGGTGGGTATAGGCCTCGGGGGTGTCGGGGATGTCGTAGTTGACCACATGGGCCACGCGGGTGACGTCGATGCCCCGGGCGGCGATGTCCGTGGCCACCAGAACCCTAAACGCCCCGTCGCGGAAGCCGTCCAGGGCGGCCTGGCGCTGGCGCTGGGAGAGATTGCCTTGCAGCGAGGTGGCCTTGTGCCCGGCCCGCTCCAGTTGTCCGGCCAGGCGCTTGGCCCGGTGCTTGGTGCGGGTGAACACGAGCACCGAACCGTCCTTGGCCCCGCCGATCAGGTTCAGGAGCAGGGCGGTCTTCAGGTCGGCGCGCACCGGGTAGGCGGCGTGCGACACGGTGTCGGCCGGGGCGCTGCGGCCGATGCTCACGGTGGCCGGATTGCGCAGGATCTCCTGGGCCAGGCGGCGGATGTCGCCGGGCATGGTCGCCGAAAAGAGCAGCGTCTGGCGCTCTTTGGGCAGATGCGACAGGATCTTTTTGATGTCGGGCAAAAAGCCCATGTCGAACATGTGGTCGGCCTCGTCGAGCACCAGGGTGGTCAGGTTCGTCAGATCGACGTGGCCCTGGCCGATGTGGTCGAGCAGACGGCCCGGGCAGGCGACCACGATGTGGGCGCCGGCGTGCAGGTTGCGCGTCTGGGGAGACAGGGCCACGCCGCCGTAGATGGTGATGGTCCGGATCTTGGTCTGGCGGGTCAGGTCGCGGCTGGCGTCGGCGATTTGCTGCGCCAGTTCGCGGGTCGGGGCCACGATGAGCGCCTTGATCTTGGGCCGGGCCTCGATCGGGGCGTCAAGCAGCTTGTTGATGATGGGGAGCAAAAACGCGGCCGTTTTGCCGGTTCCGGTCTGGGCCAGGCCCATGACGTCGCGGCCGAGGGCCACCGGCGGGATGGCCTGTTCCTGGATGGGCGTGGGCGCGGTGTAGCCCAGCGCGGCGACATTGGCGAGAAGCCGGGGATTCAAATCAAACGAGTCGAAATTCAAGGGGATATCCTTTGGTTGAAAATGACCGCAAACGCTCGGTGAGCGTCGCGGAAGCGTTCAGGCGGATCGTGATTGCGGATGCTGCCGGCCGAGCCAGGATTGCCGAATCGGGGTAATGAACGCGGCAGGGCTAGGCCGAAGAGTGAGATGGCTGGAACTGCAGCGTGTTCCGCGCCTTTCGGGGATGCTTGCCGTACCCGGGAATTGTCCCGGGGAGGACTCAATATGGGTATCCGCCGCGCCTTGTCAAGGACTTTCACCTAACTGCGCGAAATTTCTTTTTTTCCCGTCCCGGCTTCCAGGGCGTCCAGGATGGCGGCCATATGCCGGTCGAGCAGGTCTTGCTCCGGCAAATCGAGAACCGAGGACTGCCGCAATTGCCGCGAAGAGAGCGACGCGAGCGCGGGGATCGCGGCCGCAAGTCCGGGCAGGCCGTCCAAGTCGGGCAGGTCAAGTGGCTCCTGGACGCGGTTGACGACCAGGGCCTGGCGGGTCAACCCCAGGTCGCGCGCCATCAGGCCGATGCGGGCGGCGGTTTGCAGGCCGCGCAGGCTCGGGTCGCTGACCACGATCAGGCCGTCGGCCCGTGCGGCCGTGCCGCGCCCCAAGTGCTCGACCCCGGCCTCCAGATCCACGAGCACCCACTGAAACGGCCCCAGAAACAGGTGCGCGAGCAGGGCCTTGAGCACGGCGTTGGCCTCGCAGGCGCAACCGCCGCCCGCCCCGGCCACCGTGCCCATGACCAGAAGTTTCAGGCCGCGCACGTCCAGGGCGAGCTTGTCCGGCAGATCGTCGATCCGGGGATTGAGATTGATGACGCCCGAGCCGGTGCGGCTTACGATGAGTTCGCGCTCTTCGCACAGGGGCCTGGGCAGCTGGCCCGGCTCAAGGCCCAGGGCCGGACCAAGGGAATAGGCGGTGTCGGCGTCCACCAGCCAGACCTCCCGGCCGAGCCGGCGCAGGTAGTCGCCGAGCCAGGCCGCAAGCGAGGTCTTGCCCACGCCGCCCTTGCCCGCGATCGCCAGCCGCATTACGCGCCCTCCTTGGCGCCGGCCATGTTCCGGATCGCGCGCGTCATTGGAGATGCAGGCGTTCGGCCGCCGCCGAGGACACGAACTCCGCGACCAGGCCGTGGGCCAGGGCGGTCCAATGCCCTTCGGCGAAATACAGCGCCGACAGGTCGCGGGTTTGGGAGGCGAGCAGCGGAGTCAGGCTGTAGAGCGGAATTTTCAGGGCCTGGCAGATCCCGGTCAGGGCGCTTTCGTCGCGCGAAAGCGCCCCCTTTTCCTGGAACAGGGCCACGTTTTCCCGCGGCGGGACGTAGAACACGATGAAATCCGCCCGGTCGCGGGCCACCTCGTCGCGCAGCGCCCCGAGCAGAACGCCGGTCACGCGCGTATTGGCCTCGTCGCTATAGCCGTTGTCGTTATGGTAGGCGATCACCCCGGCCGGCGGACCGTCGCCGGCGACCCGCCCGCGCAGCATCAGGTTGATGGCGAACTGCTTGAGCAGGTTGGCCGCCTGCGACCGGGAGATCAGCCAGTTGTAGAACCGGTTGCCCGAGAGAGCCTGCTTCCTGGAGCCCACCGAACCCGACAGGGACTGCTCGACGATCGCGCCCTGCCCGTCCACGGCGTAATACTTGGCGAAGCTGTTGTCCTCGAAGTCGTTGGCGAAAAAGTACAGGGCCACGAGCCTCGGCTTGAGCCTGGTTCCCAGGGTCCGGTAGAACTTGAGCTCGTAGTCCGTGCCGACCCCGGGATCGCCCGCGTTGACCACCTCCAGGGACGGATCCCGTGAAGCCAGATAGCGCCCGAGCAGGGACACCGAGGTCTGCTCGTCGCTTACGCCGACGCCGTAGGCGAACGAGTCGCCGAGCACCAGCACGCGCCGCTTGGCCGTATCGCTGAAGTCGATTTCCGGCCCCCGCAGCCCGAGGGAATTGTTGGCGTAGGTATAGTCGTAGACCCCGGGCAGGGTCCGGCGGCCGTGCTGGCCCGGCACGGGAATGTCGCCCCGGACCGGATCGAAGGCAAATTGCGACGGGCCGGTCGGCTGGGGCGCGAAGGTTCTGACGCCGATCTCGGCCAGGGCCAGGCTGGCGAGCGCGGCTGCGGCCGCGACCAGCACATTGAGCGCAACGGTGCGCAATCTGGGTGATTTCACTTGAGCTTCGCCCTGTCTGAAAATGCATTCGTCAATTCATTCCCGGTCGAACGCGGCAGCCCTTTGAAGAGGAAAACCAGAACCATTGTTTTTTTTCCAGGGGGCTTCGCCCCCGGCCCCCATGAAAGCGGAAAGCGAATTGCCGAGCAAGGACAGCCCATTAATTATACCCGCCCGGTTGCGGCCCCGCAAGTCCCGGCTCGCCGGACTTTTCCCGGCCGGGCTCTTGGCCGCGCATGTCGATCAGCCGCAGGCCCCCGCCCACGCCGGTGTACGGGAACTCACGCTCATCGAGCAGGGCGAACTCGCTTCGGCCCTGGGTCAATTCCCGGATCAGGGCGTCGAACGGGGCGAAAAACGGGCGCGCTCGCAGGAATTCGGGCGTGAAGCCGGCCGGGTCCACGACAAGAAAGTCGATGCGGTTCTCGCGGCAAAAATCCCGCACGGCCCGCGGATCGCTCGCGTAGTAGGCGCGAAACAGGCTCACAAGCCTCGGCCGCACGAACTCCCACCAGCCCTTGGACCAGGGATGGGCGAGTTTGTAGGAGACGAACACCTTGCGCTTGCCGAAGGTGAGCAGGTTGTCCATGAGATGGGGTTCGCCCGCGAACAGGGCGTCCTTGGGCGTTTCCCAGGCCGCCCGGTACAGAGGGGCGTCGCCGGAGTAGTCGTAGAGCTCCAGGCCGCGCAGCCTGGGAAAGCTGAGCGCGGCCGCGAGCAGAACCACGGCCGCCGCCTTCTTCGGCGCCGCCAGCGCGCGCGCGAGTCCGGCGTGGAAACAGACCGCGAGCAGCAGGCAATAGACCATGTACAGCGTATAGGAGAGATAGCGGTCCGGGACGAAGAGCTTGAGGATGAACACCCGGGCCAGGGCGTAGAGCCCGGCCGAAGCGGCCAGGAGAAAGAAAAACGGCGCTCCGCGCTCGCCAAGCCCGCGCCAATCGGCCCTGCGGCCGAAAATCCAGGCCAGACCGGCGATCGCGACCAGGCTGACGACGCCGGTTGCAAGACCCGCGTCCAGAAAAAGCCCGATGCGCTCGAAGGGATAGTACAAGGCGTCGAAAAAAAGTCCCGGCTGGGGATAGAGCTCAAAGCGCCCGAGCGGGCCGAATTCCGGCCTCCCGGCCATGTCGGCCGCGCTGACCAGCGGGCCGTAGCCCGCGGCGTCGAACTGCCGGCCCATGAGCCAGACCACGCCCGCGACCAGGCCGGTCCAAAGCAGGTGCGCCGGCCTAGCCGGAAAGGGCGGGGCGCAATCGGCGCGCCGGCGCCCGGCCAAAGCGGCCAGCAGGCAGGCCCCGGTGGACAGGATGCAGATATAGGGAATGAACAGGGCCTCAAGGGCCAGGGTCAGCCCCATACCCCGGGCGTTGCGCCGCAGCCAGCAGAGCATGAAGAGCGCGAGCAAGGGACTGGCGAACGACCGCGACAGCCCGCCGGACATGTTGTGCAAAAAAGACGGCGTCAGCCAGTACACGCAGGCGGCCGTCCAGCCCAGGCCCCGGCCGCCCAGGGTGAAGCCCACGGCCCACAGGCAGCCGCCGAGAAAGACGTAAAGAATCCCGGTGAGCGCCTTGGAAAAGGCGACGGGGTCGATCAGCGGCGCGGCCAGCCGGTAGACGGCCTTCACGCCGTAGGGCACGTAAAGTTCGGCGTAATCGGAAAAGGGATCGTCCGGATACAGGCCCGGCTCGGACCATTTCTGCATCCAGAAAACCTGTTGGCGGACGTCGTCGTTGCTCGCGAAGGGGTTGAAAAATCCCTTGGCGTGGGCGGCGAAAAAGACCGCCAGCGACAACAGGGCCGCCAGCCACAGATCTTTGGCCGGCAGGGCCGCGCCCGGGTTCACACTCCCCTTTCCCGGTACAGGTCCAGGTGCCAGTGGTGCGTCCAGGTCGCGAGGTCTTCGATGACGTTGTCGGCCACTTTTTTCCAGGCGATTTTTTGCGTTTCCGGGTCGGCCTTGCCCACGCCGATGAATTCCATGCCGATGTGGACGTCCTTGGTCACGAAATCCTCGTAGATCATGACCGCCTTGGCGATCAGCCAGCATTCGTCCATGGTGGTTCCCGGGATGCCCTCGACCTTGGCCTGGATGACCAGCCGGGAGCCTTTCTGGAAATCGCCGGCCACTTCGCGCAGCTTGGCGTTCTTGACGACCAGCTTGAGTCCGCCGGCGCTTATGTTCGCCAGCCGCACGCTCGGAGTCTTGAAGTCGGCCAGGGTCAGCTTCGGCGAACACACGTCGACCGCGCCCGAGGCGCTGAACGGCCAGCAGTACAGCGAGACGAAACTGGACATGTCCGGCGCGATGCGCAGGCTTTTGCGCCGCTGGTCCTGCCCGACGACGGCCGGGGTCCGGATGGTGAGCAGGACGGTTTCATGCTCGCTCTGGCCCGCCTCCTCCACCACGGAACGGAAGGAATGAAAAATTTCGCGCACCTTCGGCGTCTTTTCCACGACCTTGAAATAGCAGGTCAGGGCTTCCCCGGCCCAGCGCTTGCCCGCCTGCTTGAGACTGGTCAATTCGAGCTTGATCTGTCCGGAATTGAAGGACAAAAGCGTGCAGCTGAGATTGTGGACGCTGGTGACCTCGTTGTCGAAGACCAGGTGGAACTTGGTCCGCTGGGCCAGGGCCATGTCGAGAAGCTCCATGACCTGGGTCCTGGCGGCGTCCTGGGCGGCGTCCTTACCCTTGGAGCCGAACATTTTTTTGAGCATGCGATGCGTTTCCTGTCGTTTTTATGCGTCCACATCTTGAACGGGTGCGCTCTCGCGGAACATTGCCCCTGCGCTTCGCCCTGGGAGACGGCGGGCCGAGGCCCCGCAACCGCCCGAATGCGACGGCAAGCTATACCGGCTCCTAAACAAGGTCCAGAATTTCTTCGGAGCGATTACCCGGCGTTATTAACGGGAGCGGAAAATTTCTTAATTTTCGTGCTCCTGTTTATAAGTATAACCGCGCTGTCAGCGCGGTTAGGCGGCTTCCGCCATGGGAGCAAAAGGAAGATACTTTTTGCTCCCAGCAATACCCCGAAGCCGTTGACGGTTTGAAGACCTTTCTTTGTCGCGCCCAATACGGCCCGGTGCGGCCGTTTTCAAGGCGCGTCACGGCGCCTGCGCGCGCGACCGTTTTCGCGAAAAACCGGAAGACGGCGTT
Organism: Desulfovibrionaceae bacterium; assembly: GCA_015233395.1. Lineage (GTDB taxonomy): Bacteria > Desulfobacterota > Desulfovibrionia > Desulfovibrionales > Desulfovibrionaceae > JADFXV01. The sequence continues at coordinate 12,832 of JADFXV010000044.1, read as the reverse complement.
ATGCAGGCCGCGCCGCCCAACCGCTTCTGATCGTACGCGGTGATATAGTCGCTGTGCATTTGCGGCGTTCTATCCAAAAAGAAAACAACGACGATGATGGCGACCGTGCTGACGAGCAGCAAAACAGGGCCGAAGATCCAGAACACCAGCGGAATCGTGTAGTAAAACGAAAGCATGCCGATATGGAAATGCTTCGCCGCCCTGTTGAGGTGCATGGCGACGAAGGTCAACGACGAGCTGTAGTTGCCGTCCGTGCAGGGGACGTTGATCATGAAGCCGACATGGTTGTACATTCTGATCGAGGACGAGAAACTGAAAAAGGCGATGAACAGGTTGACCAGGAGAATAAGGAGCTTGAGCGCCAGCGTGCTCTGCTGCGTCGAGCCGAAGATATTGAGCGTCTGCCAGGTGTGTCCCAGGTTTTCCGCCTGTCCGGTGAGGCTTAACACGCCGACCGAGAGCAGGATCGCCGTCGAGGCGAGAAAGGTCGCCGCCATGGTCGAATTGCGCAGCGTCTGCACGGCCAGGATGTCGTTGTTCTCCTCCATGACGCTCACGACCCAGGCCCGGCGCGCCAGATTGCCCGCGCCCTGGATTGTGTACATGGGGTTGCTCTTGAGTTTGCGCCAGATAAACGCGTTGTATGCGGTGAACATCGACATGGAGAGCAGCAGGCAGATCAAGTCGAGCTTATGGGGCGACAGACTCTCGATCATGTATTTCCTCTTTTTTGTCTCTTCACGCCGTTTCGGGCGCTTGCTCCGCAAACGGCGCGACCCTGTTTCTCCCCTGCTTCTTCGCCTTGTACAGCGCCATGTCCGCCTTTTTCAGAAGCCCTTCGAGGGTGAAGTCGTGGGCGCCAAGCAGGGCGACCCCGCAGCTCACGGTGATGGACAGAGACTCGCCCTCGTACCAGACCACGGCGGCCTCGACGGCCGCGCGAAAACGCTCCGCCGCGCTCACGGCTTCGTCGTTGTCCGTTTCCGGCATGACCACGGCGAACTCCTCGCCCCCGAGCCGCCCGAGGACGTCGGCGGACCGGAAACTCGCAAGCGTCGTCCGGCTTAAGTCTTTCAGGACCGCGTCCCCGGCCTCGTGGCCATAAAAATCGTTGACCTCCTTGAAATGGTCGATGTCGAACATGACCACGGCCAGGGGAGAGCCGTAGCGCAGCGCCGTTTCAAAAAGCAGTCCGCCCAGTTCCAGGAAATGGCGCCGGTTGTTCAGTCCGGTCAGGCTGTCCAGGGTCGCCAGTTCCTGGAGCTTCGCCTCCATCTGCTTGAGTTCGGTGACGTCGTGGATGGTGGCCATGATATAATTTTGGCCCTTGTAGGAAATGGGATTGGCGTAGACCTCCACATCCCGGAAATCCCCCCCGGCCAGGCGCTGGCGCAGGAACCGGCGCCAATTGTCCTGCCCCGACATTGCGGCCAAAAGCGCCTCGTGCTCCTCTTGCGTCATGGCGTTGAGTTCGCGGATGGACATGCCGAGCAGCCGGTTAAGCGGGTATCCGTAGAACTCCACGGCCGCCGGGTTGGCGTCGGCAATGACCCCGGCGGCCGGATCGATAATGAGTTTTTTCGCCTCTCCGCTGGTGAAGAAGCTGTAGTAGCGCTCTTCGCTCTCAAGCAGCGCGTCTTCGGCCTGCCTGCGCCGGGTGACGTCCCTGGCGAAGCCCTCGTAATGCAGGACCGCCCCGTCCCGGTCCCGCACGGCCCGCATGGACAAAGAGGCCCAGATGACCGAACCGTCCTTGCGGCGGCGGCGGACCTCCATGCGATCCACTACGCCGTGCGCGAGGGTCTTGCGGATCGTCTCGCGATCCTCCTGGTCCACGTAAATTTGGGCGGGGATGTCGCGCACGCTCTCCAAAAGGTCGTCCGCCGAGTCGTAGCCGTACATTTCCGCCAGCCTGCCGTTGGCCATCAGGTAGCGTCCCTCGGGAGAGGACTTGAAAATGCCGATCGGGGCGAATTCGATCATCTCCCGGTAGCTCTGCTCCAAATCGCGCAAGGCCTTTTGCGCCCGCTTGCGGTTGGTGACGTCGCGGGCCGAGGCGTACAGGAGCATCCGCCCGTCCAGGGCGACGCCCCGGGCGCTGATTTCCACGTCCAGCACGGCGCCGTCCTTGCCCCGGTATTGCGTCTCGAAGGTGCGCGGCGAGGCGATGATCTCGCGGACGGCGCGGACGACCTCGCCGGCCGGGAACTGGATATCCCAGTCGGCCACGCCAAGCCCGGCAAGCTCGCCTGGCGTGTAGCCGAGCATCTGGGCGAAGGACGGACTGCACAAGACCAGACGGCCGTTTTCATCGAGGACGTGGATGCCGTCGGTCGCGGTCTGCAGGATGATCCTGCCCCGATCCTCGCTGGCGCGCAGGGAGGCGGTCATCTTGTTCGCCAACAGCACCGCCCGCGCCTGGGAGTTCGCCAGGGAAATCGCGACGCCAAACAGCAAAAGGCTCAGGCAAAGCCCGGCGGCCATGATCAGGCGGGGCACGCGCCGGTCGATCGTCGCCTCGAAGGCGGGCAGGGAGGCGACGCGCATGGTCCAAGGGTAGCCCGCGATTTCGACACGGCGGACCGAGGTGAACAGCGCCGGTCGCCCCGAATCGGCGAGGGCGGCAAGCGCCTCACTCCTGTACATGAGCGAATGTTCGCTCAGGTCCGCATCGTCGAAGATTTCCACGCCCAGATCGTCGATGTCCTTGCCGGTCAGCCCCTGCATGAAGTCGTTCATGCGAAAGGGGCTGTAAACGTACCCGGTGAGCGCCCGGAGCCGTTCTTGCGGCGTAAAGTCCGGCGCCAAAGGCGCGTAACACGCGACGAACATGAGAAATCCGGCCTGAACGTCCTCGCCGGTCTCCTGCACCAGGGTCACTTTCCCGGTGATCGCGGTTTGGCCCGTGTCCCGGGCGCGCTCCTGCGCCGCGCGGCGCACGGGTTCGCTGAACGTGTCGTAGCCGAAGGCCCGCCGGTTGCGGGCGTCGAAGGGCTCCAGATAGACGACCGGGGTGTAGACCGGGCGAACGCCCGGCGGGCGCACGGCGTAGTCCGGAAAGCCCTGCCCGCGAACGGCCTGCTCGTGCCCTTGCAAATCCGCGCCGGCGACCGCCTGGGCATAGCCCAGCCCCTGGATGCCGGGATAGTTTTTTTGCAGGTTCAGCGCGCCGACATAGTCTCGCCACTGCGCGCGGCTTACGGCGCCGACCGAGGAAAACAGGGCCACGCCGCCGCGCAGGGCCAGTTCGTAGGCCGCCATGCGCTCGTTCAGGGAACTGTCGATCGCGTTGATGCGAAACTCGAATTGCTCCCAGGCGTGCAGCCGCGCGTCTTCCTCGGCGTATTTCCAGCCGGCGGCGGTCAAAACCAGGCACAGCGCCAGGAGCGCCCAGGCGAACGCCGTTCCCAGGGGCGCGTGCCGCCCCCTGAGCGCGCCCCAGAGCGTCGGCGACGGGTCTATCGCGGACGGATCATCGGCCACGTGCGGGTCCTTGTTGCGTTGGGCAACGGTTGGCTGGGAACGGTTTTGCGCCGCATGGCGAGGCCTCCGGGTTTACAATGCGTCCGGTTGCGCCCAGGCCGCCCCGAGCGGAGCGCGGCGGTCGCGCGCGCTGGAATTGCCCGGCTGCGCCTTGGCGATTTTTTTCACTTCGGCCACCCGGCGGCTTACCTCCTCGAAAGTGACCGCTGTCTGGAAAACGCAATCCACGATGGCGATGGACAGCGACACGAACGGGAAAAACCGCTGGCGCCCGTCCCGGTCCGCGCCCCGGATGCCGCCGGCCTCCCGGTCTTCGGGAGTATAGAGCCCGGGCGCTTCCCGGCTGAAACTCGCGATGGCCGCGCGGCTTATGGCGTCGGCGTGGTCCATGGCCGCGATGACCACGAAATCGTCCCCGCCGACGTGGCCGACGAAATCCGCGGGCGCATGCGCCGCGGCGGCCTCGCGCAGGACCCGGGCCGTGAGCAGCAGCGCCTTGTCGCCCTGGCTGAAGCCGTAGGCGTCGTTGTAGACCTTGAAATTGTCCAGATCGATGTAGATCATGCTGGTGGGCAGGCGCTTTTTGGCCCGCCGGTGGAATTCGAGCTCGATGGCCAGGTTGCCCGGCAGGCCGGTGAGCGGGCTTGCGCCCTTGGCCAGATCGGCCTGGACCTGGGCCAGGCTGTCGAGCATCTTCTGCACCGAGACCGTTTCCGCGAGCGCGCCGTCGCGGGTCTCGATGATGTCGTCGATCGCCTCCTGATTGATCTCGCCGTCCTGCTCCAGGAGCATGTGCAGGCCCTGCCCCGCGTCCGCCGCAGCCTCCGGGGTCTCGGGAGGCTCGGGGGGCAGCGGGGCGCTTGCCGCGCCTGCCCGAGCCGCCGCCTTGTCCGCCTCGTCCGCCAGGCCGAAGGGAAGGGTGAGCCGCATGACCGCGCCCTGGCCGGCAGCGCTCTCCAGCGCTATTTCGCCGCCCATGAGAAGCGTCAGCCGTTTCACGATGGCCAGGCCCAGACCCGCGCCGCCGTCGCCCCGGGTGAACGAATCGCGCGCCTGCACAAAGGGTTCGAAGATGCGCGGCGCCATGTCTTCGGCAATGCCGCGTCCAGAGTCGGCGACGATAAAAACGACGGTCAGCGGGGAGACTTCCGGGTCCGAGACGGGCCGCGCCTGGATCCGGACAAAGCCGCTGTCGGTGAACTTGACCGCGTTGCCCGCCAGGTTGAACAGGATCTGGCGCAGCCTGGCGGCGTCGCCCACCAGGATGGGCGGCAGGCGCTCGTCGAGCGTAAATTCCAGCGCCAGCCCTTTTTGCCGGCACGGCAGGCCGAAGATATCCAGGACCGACGCCCGCAGGTCGGCCAGGGAAAAAGCGGCCGGGCGCACCTCGAGCATGTCGGACTCCACCTTGGACAGGTCCAGGATATCCGAAAGCAGCCGCGTGAGCCGTTTGGCGGAGACCGTCGCCAGCCGCGTATATTCCTGTTGCTCCTCGCTTAAGCCGGTCAGGTTCAAAAGCTGGAGCATGCCCATCACGCCGTTGAGCGGCGTGCGTATCTCATGGCTCATGCTGGCCAGAAACATGGATTTGGCCCGGCTGGCCCCCTCGGCCGCCTCCTTGGCCGCGACCAGAGCCGCTTCGGCCTGCTTGCGCCCGGTGACGTCCTGGGCGATGCCGTCGATGCTGGTGAGATTGCCCCGCGCGTCGTAGTGCAGGTCGATGGTCCAGGACATCAGCCGCGTCTCTCCCGTCAGCGACACCTGGCGGTTTTCGAAGATCGCGTGGGTCGATTTGTCCGCCACCCAGCCCTGAAAAGCGCTCATGGTGGCTTCGCGGTCCTGCGGGTGGACGAAGTCGAAGGCCGGGCGGCCGGCGCAGTCGCGAGGCTCCAGCCCGAAAATGACGCGCGCGACCGGGTTGACGTAGAGCAAGCGCCCGGCGGCGTCGACCTGGGTGATCAGGTCGCTTGCGCCTTCGACCACCCCGCGAAACCTGGCCTCCTGTTCGGCCAGGGCCGCCGCCTGAGCGAGCTGGCTTTTCCAGCGCCGGTGAAAGAGCAGGGACAAGACCGCCGTGACGAGCAGAAAGACCGCCGCCAGGACCATGGTCCGCGCGGCCTCCGCGCGCCAGGGGGCGAGATATTCGTCGCGGCCGACGCCCACGATGACGTACCAGGGGCTTTCGCCGATCCTGCTGAAGGAATACGTCCTTGAAGCCGCGTCGAGGTTGCCCTCGGTCTGGTAGGTTCCCGAAGTCACGCCCGCCTGGAAGATCTCCTGAAATTCCTTGGAAACGGCCTTGCTGCCGATAGCGGCGCCGCTTTGCGGCAATGGCGGCTGGCGGACGATCAGCCCCATGTCCTGGTCGCGCACGCCGATCACGCCATGGACGCCTACGTCAAACGACGCCAGGAGCTTGGCGTAGGCGTCCAGAAGCATCGTGGCGTAGGCCACCCCGGCGAAAGAGCCGTCCGGGCCGCGCATCCGGCGCGCGAAGGCGAAACCCCATTTGCCGGTGACGCGCCCGAGAATCGGTTTCGAAAGAACCAGTCCGGCCTGCGGGTTGTCGCGCAGCGCGAGGAAGTAGTCGCGGTCGGCCACGCTTGCGTGGCTGTTCCGGTCGACCCCGACCCCGGCCGTGATCGCCCCGCGCGCGTCGGCCACCCGCAAGCTGTCGATGGATTTCAAATGGGAATGCAGTTGCGCGAGATAGGCGTCCAGGGCCGGATAGTCGATCCTGCCGGAGGCGAGCTGCTCCTGATATTCTTCGACCGCCGCTCCCAGGGCGACATCGACCGTCGCAAGCAGGTTGTCGGTGTACCCCGCCAGGGCCTGGGCCATGTTCCGGGTGGCGACCTCGGAGCGTTCGCGGTAATGCTCCCGGCTGTCGAGCAGCGACAGCCCGGCCAGGAGAAACACGAGCAGGTTCGCCAGCGCGACTCCGGCCGCGAACCAGGCGGAAAAGGAGGGAGACAGCGGGGAGAATTGCCGAGTCCGGATCGTCATGGAACCTGCCCTGAACGGTTGCCGCGTAGTCCCGGGGACTTTTCTCCTCCTTACGGCAGTCGCCCGGCCTTATCAATGCCCGGTTTTGGGCCGGATCGGCCAGGGGCGCGGCAGGTTCGGGCGGGCCAGGCAAAACGGCCTCGTCCGGCAAGATCGGGCAAGATCCGGCGAGATCGGGCGAGAACGGGAACGGCGCGCGGGGATTGCGGAGACAGGGCAAGGGCCGGGCGGCTCAGGCCGTCCGCGCGGACCGGCCGCGGGCGGCCGGGTTCACTCGATCTTCCATTCCAACGACAACGCGCACCGGGCCTTGTCTTTTTTGGCGGAAATTTTCAGCTCCAGATCCAGAGCCCGGCCCACGGGCAGCCGCCAGACGCCGGGCTCGCGGCCCAGGTCCAGGCGTCCGGCGCGCAGTCCGGCCGACAGGGCGTCCAGAGTGGAGCAGACCTGCTCGATCTCCAGGCGTTTTTCCAGTTTCGCTTTATATTCCTTGTCCTCGCGGCGCACGTCCAGCCCGGCGAGCGCGCTTTCTCCTGCTTTCGCGGCCGGTTGCGGCGGCTGGTTTCCGGCTTCCCCGGAAGCGGTCGCGGCGTTTTGTCCGGGGCCGATCCAGGCCAGGGGGTCGGCCCCAAGGCGTTTGCCGTCGCTCATAACGCCCTCCGGGAAAGGATTTCGCGCGCCAGGCACAGGTAATCGCGCGCCCCGGCGCTGTCTGGCTTGTAGCGGAAGATGTCCTGCCCGAAGCTCGGGGCCTCGGCCAGGGAAATGTTTTCGCCGATGACGCAGCGGCAGACCCGTTCGCCGAAGTGCGCCCGGGTCATGGACAGCACCTCGCGGTGCAGTTTGCGGCTTTTCTGGAAGCGCGTCAGCACCACGGCCAGCGAACCCAGGCCCGGATTGAGCCGTTCGCGGACCACGCCCACGGTGCGCGGCAGCATGCCCAGGCTTTGCATGGACAAAAATTCGGGCAGCATGGGGATGAGCAATTCGCCCGCTGCGGCCAGGGCGTTGACGGTCAACAGGCCGAGATTGGGCGGGCAGTCGATGAGCGCGAAATCGAAATCCCGGACGTCCCGCATGGCCCGGGCCAGCAAGTGTTCCCTGTCCGCGCCTCCCGCGCCGTCCCGCTCAAGCCCGGCCAGGCCGAGCGTGGCCGGAACCAGCGTGACCGGCCCCTGCTCGCTTGCCGCCTCGGACAGAGGCAGGCCCCGGCTCAGGCAGTCCGCGACCGACACGCGCAGTTCGTGGGCCATGAGCCCGAGCGAATAGGTCAGGTGGGCCTGGGGGTCGAGATCGACGGCCAGCACCCGCTTGCCCAGGCGGGCCAGGGCGGCGGCGGTGTTGATCGTGGTCGTGGTCTTGCCCACGCCGCCTTTTTGGTTGGTGACGGCGATGACGCGCACCGGCTCCCCCTGACGTTGGTTGTTCGCGGACATGGGGGCCGCAAGCGGCCCGGGGGGCCCTATCCGGCCCCCCTTTTCCGCTTTAGGCTATTATTTACGTGTCGCAAACCGGCGTTATTCGCCCTGCTTTTTCGCGTCCTTGCCTTTTTTGCCGCTCTCGCAAGCCGCTCCGGGAGCGACCGCGACCATGCCCGCCGGCAGTTCGGGCTCCTTGGAGCTGACCGTGAATTCCCCGGGTGCCTCGATGGCTGTCTCTTCGAACCAGGACAGTTCGATGGACAGCTTCTGCTTGCCTTTCTTGCGCTGGGCCTCGATCTCGAAGGCGATCGGCTCGACCGGATTGAGGGTGACGAATTCGCCGCCTTTCTGGATGCAGACGGTCTTGTCCTTGAAGCTTTTCACGATGTCGCCCAGCAGCGCGATCGCGCCCGCGAAATCCACATTGCCCTTCAGGCTCATTTCACACTTGCTCATGTCGTTCTCCTTTCGGTTGTCGCTTGTTGGGCGGCGCGACCCGCGCCGTCTTTACCGCTTGGCGTGCAAAACGCTTCGCGCCGTTCCCTCAAACCCCGCGCGCCGGTGCGCGCTCTCGGCCCGGGGCTTCCCGGACGATATCCCCGGGGAGCCCCGAAATATCAAGCCCTCTTCGGTCCGCTACTCGCAGAGCGCGCCCTCTCCAGGGGCTTCTCCGGGAGCTTCTCCGGGAGCCGGGGCCTCGTCTTCGCCGGGCGCGGGCCTGGCGTGTCCTTCGCGGCGCAATTCCGCGATTTTTTTCTCGGCTTTTTTGATAAATTTTTCGAGCGCCTTATTCACCGCCGAATCCACGTCGAGCTTTTTTCCGAACGCTTTCGCCTCCTCCCTGGCGGCGTCCAGGCGTTGCGCCATTTCGCTGTTCACGTTAAATATCATCCGCTTGCATTCATTATCCGACTTGAACACCGACATGGCCTCCTCCATTTTCAGTACAATTTATGTACGCTCTTTGGTCTTGATCTTTTCCGGTGTCAAGCAAAAAAAATGAAAATCTTGTCGCGTCTGGGAAAGAATTTCCCCCCCCAATCGCCCGACAGGCCGCATCCTCGCGCGCGGCGCTTCCCACGCTGGTTTTTTTTTTGTATGAACAAGGCGGGAACAGTCGTTGCGGCAATCAGGCCCAACCGGAAAAATCGGTTTCCCAAGGATCGCCATGGACCTCTCGGAACAATTTCGCGTCATTTTGCGCACGGTGGGCGATTTCGAACGCATCGAGCGCTACGGACGGCTCATGCCGTCCAAGCATGTCCACAACTACAAGGACAAGGACGTCGCCCGCCTGGTCAAGGACGGCCTGCTGGAATGGACCGCCCTGCTCTCCAGTTGCGGGTCCGAGCTCAAGGGAGTCCGGCTGACCGAAGCGGGCAGGGAATTTCTTTACGGCGACGGCGGCATCCCGCTGCCCGAAAGCGCCGAGGACATGCCCATGGCCCTGGTCGCGACCCTGGTGGATATCCATTGCTTCGGGCGCATCCGCCTCTATCACGGCATGATGCCCAAAAAGAAAGCCGCGCGGTACCCGGAGTCCGACATGGACGACCTGTACCACCACGGCTACATTCTGCGGATGAAAGTCAAAACGAACGCCTCCAAGAAACGCGAAGGCTATATCCTCAGCGCCAAGGGACGCAGCCTGCTGCGCTCGCTTGGGCTCATCGAGCCCCGGCTGCATCTGGCCGGCCGCCCCGACCTGCCGATCGCCTGAAACCCAAAATCGCCAGGCGGCCGCCTTTGGGCCGCCCTCAATGCGCCCCCAGGCCGCCCTCAGGCCGCCGGTTTGCGCAGCCAAAAAAGAACCGCGTACCCTCCCCGGTGATCCTCGCGCGTCAGCTGCCCCCCGCCGTCCCCGGCCAGCCGGGCGAGCAGTCCGGGCAATTCCGGCTTGGGGCGCACCGCGAACAGGCCCAGCCAGCCGGTCAAAAGCCGGCCGAACCAGGCGGGCAGGCCCGCGAAATCCCCGAAATCCACCACGCACAGCGCCCCGCCCGGGCGCACCAGTTTCCAGGCCGCCTCAAGCGCCGCCGCCGGCTCGGGGATCATGGACAGCACGTACGAGAAATACACGACGTCAAATCCTCCGGAAAGACCCAGATCCCGGCCCTGGTCGAAATCCTCGGCCAGGCGGCAGGCAAGCCTCGCGCAGATCCCGGCCCGGCGCGTCTTGTCCCGGGCGGTGCACAGCATGGCTTCGGAAGCGTCGACCCCGCACAAGACCAGGTCCGGGCGCATCCTGGACAGGCGGATCAGGTTGCGGCCGGTGCCGCAGCCCATTTCCAGGACCGTCCCGCGCGGCGCGGCCGGCAGGGAGCGCAGCAGCCGGTCGCGGCCGAGCAGGTAGCAATGTCTGGTCAGGTCGTAGACGTGCCGCTGCAACCGGTACATCCGGTCCATTTTGACGGCCTGGTCCACGTCAATCCGCCAGGCGGTAAAGATGGAAGCCGCCGTAGATCGCCGAGCGGTCCTTGGCGCACAGGGCTTGCGAGAGCGCGTCGTCGCGGGTGAACGAACGCGCCAGCTCGCCGGGAAGCGCCTCTTCGAGCGGGGAGAGCGCCCCGGCGGTGCGGAAGATGACCCGGGCCCCGGGCCTGGCCGTGCGCCGGATGGCCCGCCACAGGCGAACCAGGGTCTCCCCGCGCATCCAGTCCTGGGAATCGAGCAGGACATAGCGATCGAGGCTGGCCTCGGCCTGGCCGGCGAGAAAACCGTCCAGGCTGGCCTGATGCACCCGCGCCCGGCCGGCCGCGTCCTTTAGGCGCTCGAAGTTTTCGGCCTTGAGATACTCGGGCAGGGCCTGGCGGCCGTCCGTGTCGTAGCGGCGCGCAAAGGCCTGCCAGGCGAAATAGTTGTCGTCCATCGGGAAGTCGCAGGCCAGCCGCTTCACGCGCAGGCGGTACTCCTCAATCACCCCGTCCGGGCATTCCCGCTTGAGCGCGCGGAACTGCTGCGGCGGGATGCCCAGGCTAAACACCCCGACCGAGTACCGGGCCATGAAGCGCACCAGCTTGTTGCGAAAAAAGGGATCGAGCTCTTTTTGAAAGGCGGCCTCCCGCTCGGCCGGGGTCTTGGCCGCGAGGATGCGGGCCGGATTCTTGCCGAACGCGCGGCAGATCAGGGCCGCCAGGCGCAAAAACTGGCCCATGCGCGCCCGGTCGTACAACTTGCCGGCGAAGATGCCGATGCGCGGCCTCCCGAGCGGCAGGCTGCGCTCGGCCCAGTAGCGCCTGCTGTCCGCGTCCAGATGCGGGGCGATAAAGCGCTCGTAGGCCGCCAGGTTGCCGGTCCCGCCCGTCTGCCCGAAAAAGCGAAAGAACGTCTCGTGGTCCGGCAGATGCCTGGCCGCCGCGAGCTTGAGCCGCGACAGCGCCACGTGGTGGCGGTTCAAATCCACCGCGCACACCTCCCCGGCGCCGCCGAGCAGGTAATGCAGGATGTTGCAGCCTCCCGAGGCGATGGTCAACACCCGGCTCTCGCTCGTCAGCTGCATGGCTTCGAGGTCCACGCGGGGATCTTCCCAGATCTGATTGTAGACGAACCCGGAAAACCAAAGGCTGAACATCCTCTCCATGAGGCCCGGCATGGACGTTACCGGATTTTGATGCACCGCGTCGCGCACGAGCGACAGGGAGGCTTGGGTCATGGCGACTCCGGGGTTGAATGTGTCTGAATGGAACATTCTAGCGCCGCGTCCGTGACGAACGGGCGCCGCCCTGGCGTCGATTGCGCGACCGGTTGCAAGCGGCTCCGGTTTTGCGGCCCGTGGCGGCGCTTGCCGCCGGCCAGAACCCGCGCCGGAAGATGCAGCGAAAATGTGTCCGCTCCGCCTTACGCCCGTCACCGCGCCGGGCGATACCCCGGGCGCGGCAATCGCGAACCGGCCGAACCGGCCGAACCGGCGCGAACCGGCAGATCAGGAGGGACATCATGAAAAGACGCGACGAATCGCACGGGGCCATGCTCATCGTGCTGGCGGCCATGCTCATCCAGACCGTCATCCACATCGCCATCATCGTCTCCGGCTAACCGCCGGGGCAAAGGCCGCCCCGGACTCGGCGCGCGGGCGGCCTTCGCGGGGACGGGGCTTTGCGCCCGCAAAATCCCGGGGCGAGGCGAACGCCCTACCGGTCCTTGGCCTTTTCTCCGACGGCCTTCTCCGGGGAAGCCTTGGGGTCGGCCTGATCCTTGGCGAATTCGATCACCAGCCCGTCGCCGCCGAGGCTCAGCATCACCCCTTTGTTTTTGGTTTGCAGCTTGAGCACGACGCCGTTCGCATTTTCCAGCCACAAAGACCCCTTGCCCTCGCCGAAGGCGTAGCCTATGCGGCCCTGGACGTAGGCGCCCTCGAATTCGGTCAGGGATCGCAGGTTGAAGACCTCGCCCGCAGCCTCGATGCGCGCCGCTCCGATGCCGCCGACGCCGAGCCCGCCGAGCTTGATCCGGTAGGTTTTGCCGTTGAAACGCAGCGTGCCCTTGCCGCCGCTGCCGCTGAGAATGAAGGCCGCCTGGCCGTATACGAAGGAAATCGAGCCCGAGGCGGTGAGCTTGGGCCGCGCCTGCTGGCCGGTGGACTGGCCGGACGCGGCCGCCGGAGCGCTCGACGAACCGGTCGCATTGGCCGAATTGGCCGCATTTTGCGCCCCGGCCGGGGAACACAGAACCAGAAAAAACAGACAGGCGAAAGACAGGCACGAGCGGAACCAGCGCGCGCTTGGCATGGGGCGACTCCTTTTACGCGTGAACGGTGTCTGGCTGGTTTGCCTGCGCCGGACCGTCCGGCGCGGCCAGGGACATAAGAAACGCGAGCTTGCGCGGCCGCGCGAGCTTCTTGATCCGGCGCTCCACGGACTGGGCCTCGGCCCGGCTTGCGGCCCGGGCGCTTGCCGCCAGCCGCACCGGCCGCCGGACGCGGG
>JADFXV010000043.1 GCA_015233395.1 Desulfovibrionaceae bacterium | reverse complement strand
AAATCGTTCGCGAGCGATGCAAACGGGTGAAATTGGAACGGATCATGCGAAATTGGATTCCGTTGGGCGCAAAATCCCGTGAGAGACAGGAAAGACAACAGGTCTCGGAAATTGCGCAGGGGTCTCCCACAGGGTAGTCGCCACAAGGCCACCATAGCTGCACAGGCCTTACTTGACGGCGAGGGTGAAGCCTTGACCCGCAAATGCGTGGAAATGGCGCTGGACGGCGATACCACGGCCCTGCGGCTGTGTCTGGAAAGGCTGTGCCCACCTCGGAAGGATAGCCCGGTCAAGATCACGCTGCCCAAGGTGGAAACAAGCGCCGACCTGTCCCAGGCGTCCGGAGCGATCCTGGAAGCGGTGGCCAAGGGCGAACTTACCCCAGGCGAGGGTCAGGCGCTGGCCGGGCTGGTCGAGGCCCACCGGCGAGCAGTGGAAACAACGGAACTTGAGGCGCGGATTACCGCCCTCGAAAAGGAGAACAAGAAATGAGCTTGGGAAGTCGCGTCGAGAAGTTGGAGGCGGCAGGGCGTGATGGCCAGCCGGGTATGGTCTGGCGTGAACAGGGCGAGACGGCCGAGGATGCCGAGCGCCGCTATCTGCGGGAGAATCCCGGCCACAAGGGCGACATAATGATCGTTGGCTGGTTGGAATAGGCCCGGCGCGAGCAGGGGGGCTGGCTTCGGCTGGCCCTTTTTGTATTTTATTTCAGGGTGGCATTAATTTTTGTCAAACTACTTTTTCAAAAATTTTCTATAAATCCAGTTGCCAGCGACAGAATTATATGTAGCGCAATACAAATTAACAGGAAAAAGGATGCGCAAGGCTTTTATTCTATCAATTAAGTCTGTATTTTTCATTCCGCTAATATTTTTCGTAAACATACTGACATATAATGCCGACCATAAAGCAGCAGCATGGTCAAATTGAATATTCTCAATTGGTGCTATAATTGAATGCATTCCCTTGTTCACAGATGATATCGTTGAAACAAAGTTTCTATTGCCGACCTGACAAGCAGAGAAAAAAAGTCTCCTTAATTTTAAATGACCATTGAAGTAATCTGCAAATTCAGAATACGTAAGGTCGCAGTTTGTTAAGCTAATATGCGTATCGGATGCATGCGATGAAATGTGTAAATAGCGATATTGCGACTGGCGGTATAGGCCAACTAAATGAGGCAATTCATCTTTTGATTGGAAATAATAATATTTTGGATTTTTACCCGCCAAGCGAAGCATCGTTGCGAGGACTTCACCTTCAAAACGTTTAGCTTTTTCATCTTTTTTATCTAGACTTTCAATAATAAATACTTCTGGTTTTGTATGCTGAATATCTGGAACCCTGGCTGGCGGCAGCATCGTTTTAGTTTGCATGCAATGACTCCTCCTCGTCCATCAAGCTGAAAAGAAATGTTATATATCTACTCTTCAGGTGAGAGGGCCTTTTTCTTCGCGGATTCAATCTGTTTAATACTCTTGTCTGGAGTAGGAAGATTTTCAGGCATCGTTCCACCTAAATCTTTAATTGTTTGCCTCACCTTCGCTCCGACGTCACGATGCACCTTATTGGCTGCAATCTTACCCTTTATCTCATCTCTTCTTAGTTTCTCTTCGGTCTGAGTAGCTCGAAATAAATTCGCAGCAAGTTCCGTGCTCCCCATATGATCCAATATGCCCTGGCTTTTCTTGAGACCTTTTCTGGCATGGATATCTTTTGCGCCGAGTCCTCCATATAGGCCTTGGTACCCATGATTTTGGAAAATTGCATAATCCATACTGGTTTCAACGCCAGCATTTTTGGCCGCTAAAACAAGCGCCTTGTTGTGATGCGCCATATCATGCCTAAGCATCAATCTTCGTTGGTCCTCAGTAAGATTGGCAAACGCCTTCTCATCCCCGATTTCTTGTCTTCTCGTTTGGATCGCAAAATATGTTTGCCCATTGGCGATTACAGGCTTTGTAGGGTCTCCGTTTTGGACTATCAAATAGCAAGCATATCTCGATAATTTTAGGTCCTGGACCTCACGAGTTGCGCCACTTCCCAGCCATATCAATTTTTCGGTATAGGAAAAATGGTCATCTGAATTTTGGCCGGAATTTTTGCAAGCGATTGCTGCCTTTTCAATTACTCCTGTGAATCGGTCCCAGGAGCCATACCCTAAAACGGGGGCCAATTCTCTTGCGAGCCAATACTCGGCCTCATTCTCTTCAACATGCCTGATTTCCTCAAAGGTCTTGTGGTGCGCTTTGGCAATCTCGTCCGGGCTCATAATTGCTCCCTTCTTTTGGTGTTTGATTACCCTGTCGGCAAGCTCATATCAACAGGATTATTTTCACCCGACTTCATCCTCCGTCCCTAACAAATACTGGACAGGTGCTGGACAAAATCAGGATGAGAAAAAAAGAAGGGGCCAGACTTTCGTCTAACCCCTTGAATTAGCTGGTGGGACATGATGGACTCGAACCATCAACCAACGGATTAAGAGTCCGCTGCTCTACCAATTGAGCTAATGTCCCACAATGTGGCTATCGCGCGCCGTCAGTGCGACCGGCGTGCGCTCGAACGCCGGTTGCTATGCCCAACCGGCGTCGATGTCAAGCGTTTCCCGGTTCAGCCTCGTCGCCGGGTTTGGCCTCGCCGCCCCGGCGGCTCGGCAGGATCACCACCTTCTTGAACGGCCCCTCGCCCTTGCTGCGGGTCTGGACCGTTTTATCCTCCTGCAAGGCCATGTGCACCACCCGGCGATGGTAGGAGGATAGGGGCTTGGTGCTCTGCGGCCGGCCCTGGGTCTTGGCCTTGTCGGCCAAATACAGGGCCATCTTGCGCAAATTCTCATCCTGTTTCTCGCGATATTCGCCGGTGTTGATCTGCACCCGGACCGGCTCGGCCCAGCGGCGGGCCACGATGCGGTTGACCAGGTACTGCAACGCCGCCAGGGTCTGGCCCTCGCGGCCGATGATCAGCCCGGAATTGGCTTCGTCGACGACCAGGGCGCTCACCCGCAGGCTGTTGCCGGTCACCTCGATGCGCGGCGCGGTCTCGGTGATGTAATTCAACAGCGATTCCAGCACCGATTTGACGATCCCGGCCAGCTCTTCGGACAGCTCTTTGGCCACGACGTTGTCCTCGATCGGACGGCTCTCCTCTTCCAGGCTGTCGTCGGCGTAATCGGAGCTTGTCATCTCGCGGCGCGGCTCGGGTCGCGACGGGGGCCTGGACTGGGACTGTCCTTGAGGACGACCCTGGGAGCGCGCCCGGGGTTCGCCCGGCGTTTCGGATCCGGTTGGCGACGGTGCGGCCGGGGCGGCCGGGGCGGCGCCGTTTCCGTTGCGCTCGGGCCTTGGGCCGCGCTGGGAGCGCTCGCCTCGCCCGGACCGGCTGGGACGTCTTTCGCGCGGCTCGCCTTGCGCCTGCACCGGCGACTGCGCCTGCTCCTCGGCGGGGCCCGCGGCCTGCCCGGGAGCGGGCGCGTCCTGTGAAACCGGGGAAGCTGGCGAAGCTGGGGCCTGCCGCCCGGCGCCGCGGACCCTGGCCCTGACTTCGGCCTTTTTCTTGCCCACCAGGCCGAAGATGCCGGTCGAGCCGCCGGAGACGATCTCGATCTCCAGTTTCTCCCGGCCCTGGCCATAGAATTCCTGGGCCTGGACAATGGCCTCGTCCACGTTTCTTCCGGCAAATATCTTGAATTCGCTCATACGCTCTCCTTGACTCGTCAGTGCGCCCGCAGCCTGGTCCGCCCTACTTGGACTTGGATTTGGAGGAACGCATCATCCATGACTGCTGGGCGATGGAAAAGACGTTGTTGCACAGCCAGTAGACCACGAGCCCGGCGGGGAAATTGAGGAACATGAAGGTGAAGATCACCGGCATAAGCAACATGATCTTCGCCTGGGTGGGATCGCCCGGGGCAGGGGTCAGCTTCTGCTGCAAAAACATCGTTCCGCCCATGATCAGCGGGGTGATGTAATAGGGGTCCTTGGCCGCCAGGTCGGCCAGCCAGATCTTGTCCGTAAACGGCAGGTAGGTGATAAACGACGCGTGGCGCAGCTCGATGGCGTTGAGCAGCGCCTGGTAAAGTCCGAAAAAGACCGGAATCTGCAGGAGCATCGGCAGGCAGCCCCCGGCCGGGTTGACCTTGTAGGTCTTGTAGAGCTGCATCATCTCCTGGTTCATGCGCTCGCGGTCGTCCTTGTACTTCTCCCGGATCGTGGCCAGCATGGGCTGGATCTTCTTCATCTTGTCCATGGACTGGTAGCTCTTGTACGACAGCGGCCAGAACAGGATCTTGATGAGCAGGGTCAAAAGGATGATGGCCACGCCGTAGTTGCCCACGTAGCCGTGGAAGAAATGCAGGATCTGCAGCAGCGGCTTGGCGATGAAGTCGAAAAAGCCGTAGTTGATGACCGCCTTGAGCTCGCCCGGGGCCTCCGCGACCAGCGCCGGGTCCTTGGGGCCGAGATAGTAGGCCGCGCCGAGAGCCGCCGTCATGCCGGGATTGACGGCCACCCCGGCTTTTTCCACGGCCAGCCGGTAGACGCCGTCCTCAAGCCTGGCCTTGAACGTTTCCCCCTCGCCGGAGGGCATGAGCGCGGTCAGGAAATAATTGCTTTCGATGGCTCCGAAATGCACGCCGGCATCGACGGAGAGCCCGGTCTTGAGCTTGTCGTCGCTGTCTTGGGTTTCAAGCTCCTTGCCCGCATAATAGGCCAGCCTGGTCTTGTTGTACTTGTCGTCCGGACCGGACAGGCTGGACACGGCCAGGGTGTGGGCCACCCGCAGGATGAGCGGGGCGGACGAGGCGCCGGTGAGCTTGGTGCGTTCCTCGACGACGTAGGAACCGGAGGCGAAGGTCAGCTCGCGTTCGATGAGCACTTCGCCGAAGCGGCCGTGAAAAATCAGCGTTCCGCTTTGGCCGGCGGTCAATTTGAGGTCGGTTGCGTCGTCTGACCACTGGCCTT
Source organism: Desulfovibrionaceae bacterium (assembly GCA_015233395.1). Classification (GTDB taxonomy): domain Bacteria; phylum Desulfobacterota; class Desulfovibrionia; order Desulfovibrionales; family Desulfovibrionaceae; genus JADFXV01. Next base: position 22,030 of record JADFXV010000043.1, on the reverse strand, counting down.
CGCGCCAGGTGGCCGCGCCCTCGACGATCAGCCCCATGGGCGCCTTGGCCTGGGCCTGCTCGCCAATCAGGTCGACCGGCGGCGACCCCGGGGCGATGCTCTGGCGGAAACCGGCCAGTTCGAAATGGCTGATGACGCCCCCGGCCGTATTGAACTTGGCCGTGTACAGCGGCGTGGTCACGGTGACGACCCTGCCCGCGCTCGCCGCCGGGGCGGCCGGGGCCAGTTCGGCCAAGGGCGTCTTGTCCGGGGCCTGGGCCGTCGCGCCCTGGGCGGATACGCCGATCGCGCCGGTCTCGGACTGCGAGGCCGGGGGGGCCTGCGGAGCGGGTGCGCTCGGAAAGAAGTAATTCCAGCCGAGCAGGACCAGAAGCGACAGGGCCACGGCCAGGATGATGCGTTGATTATCCTTCATGGATGTATATTCTCCGGTGAAATTGGCGGGTTATTAAAAGCCCGGGAACTGCGGCGGCCAAAGACCGGCAGACTGAAGACCTCCGGCACGGGGTCGAAACCGCCCCTGGCCAGAGGATGGCAGCGGGCCAGCCGCCACAAGGCCAGAAGCGAACCCCTGGCCGCGCCGAAACGCGACACGGCCTGCCCGGCGTAGTCGGAACAACTGGGATAAAATCGGCAGGCCGGGCCAAGCAGCGGCGAGACGGCGAGCTTGTAGAAACGAAGCAGCCCCAGGCAGATTTGACGCATCACGCTTGTCGCCTTGCTTCTTGGAAGCGCTCGAACTCCCGCGCGATCCTGGCGCACAGCGGCGAAAGTTCCGCCGTCGCCGCCGCCAGGCTCAGGGTTTGCGGGTCGAGGTTGCTTTTCGGCACGATCACGAAGTCCAGGGGGACAGCCAGGTTTGGCCGGGCGAACCGGAAGAATTCCCGCAGGATGCGCTTGACGCGGTTGCGGAGCACCGCATTGCCGTGTTTCTTGCTCACGGCCGAACCGAACCTGGGGCCGGCGGCCTCCCCGTCGCGGGGCAGAGCGAAAACGAGAAAACTCGGCGAGCGATACTTGCGTCCGCGCTCGTAACAGGCGAGAAATTCAACCCGGCGGCGCAGCCGCGCGGACCGGGGATGGCCTAGACCGCCAGCCGTTTGCGGCCCTTGGCCCGGCGCCGGCGCAGGATCGCCCGGCCGTTCTTGGTCCGGGAACGCACCAGAAAGCCGTGCACGCGCTTGCGTCTGGTCTTGTGAGGCTGGTATGTCATCTTGCCCATGATCGTTCTCCACGTCGGCCGCCAAATTCGATTCGGATGGGCGTCACGCCCGGCGGCCAGTCTGCGGCAACGCCGAAGCGTCGCCTGTTTGATGAAAACATTGGTAATCAGGCGCCATTGTCCGCTCTTGCCGCCGGGCCGCCCAGTCGCCCGTCGGGGCGCATTCGGAGATTGTGTAGGCCCGGCCGGCCATGACCGCCAAGCGGTCGCACCCCATGAATCGGTCGAATTTCTTCCCATATACGCGGCCGCCGGGTTCGTCAAGACCCCCGGTGCCCCATTGCGCCAAACGCGCCGCCGCGCATGAGGCGGACGTATCCGCTAAAACCGGCCGTGCTTGGCCCGCAGTTCGCGCAACCGCTCGGCGATGGTCATCACCGCCAAGGCGTAGAGATCGCTGTGGTTGTAGGAGTAAATGACCTGGCGCTGCTCCTCGGGGCTCATCCCCTCCCGCCAGCCGTGGCCGCTCAAATAACTGGCCACGCTGTACAGGGCGTCGCGCACGTCGAACAGGTCGATCCGGCCGTCGCCCTTGCCGTCGGCGGCGTACCGGGCGATGTTCGAAGGCATGAATTGGCAAAAACCGATGGCTCCGAAAACCGAACCCGGAATGCCGGCCGGGTCGACCCCCCCGGCCTTGGCGTAAACCAAAAGCGCCTTGAGCTCGTCGTAGGCCCACTGGGCTTTTTCCCGGGCCGCGCCCTCCGCGAACGCCAGACGGTCGGGCTGGCCCCGGAGCATCTTGAGATACGGCTGGATCGTCCCGATCGAGCCCGAGGCGGCCATGCTGGCCAGGGACGCAACCGCCGGCCGCGACCCGGTGTACGAGCCGAGCCTGGTCTCGACCAGCAAAATGGCCGTCTGGACCTCGCCCGGAACCCGGTAGGCCGCCTCGCCCTTGGCCAGGGTCCGGCGGTTCTCCTCCATGAAGGAATAGGCCCAGGCCAAAATCCAGGGCCGCAAAAACTGGCCGTAACTCGACTGCGCGAGGGTCTTGGCCCCCGGCGCCTTGGGCGGCTCGAATTCCTTGACCAGCATCAGGTCCACTTTCTGGGCCAAAATCGACGGATCAAAACGCACCTCGACGCGCGAAAACAAGGCGGACATCGCGGCCGCGTCGAAGCCGTCGGCCGCCAGACGGCCGGACAAGGCCGCGAACGGACCGGGAATGTCGTCGCGCGCCGCGGCCAGACGCAACGAAAACGGCAAAAGAAGCAGCAACACCGCCAAAACGGCCTGCCGGAAATGCCGGGGGGAATGGGATTGTCGCCGCATCGTCATCAATCGGTCATGCCCAGTGAGCCATATTTTCTCGGCGGTCTACCCGTTTGACCCCAAGCTGTCCAGACGCCGCCCATGCGCGCCGGGTGTTTACAAGCATCCCCCTTGAGGGTATGGCTGCTCGAATTGGAAAGCAAAAGCAGCGGAAAAACCGACCGGGACGCGGTCCCAAGGAGAATCGCCATGACCATGAAAGAACTCCGCGACAAGGCCAAGCCGCTGGGCGTCAAATTCGGCGTCGGCGTCAGCAAGACGGACGCGGTGCGCCAAATCCAGATCGCCGAGGGCTTCGACGATTGCTTCGGACGCGGCCTGTTCGGCAGCTGCGGCCAGCCGGACTGCTGCTTCAGGACCGACTGCGAAAAAATCCCCGGCTAGAACGGCCCGGTCCGGCGGACGCGCGCCCGCGTCCGCCGGACGTATTGCCGCCGCAAAGACTCCCTACGCCGGACACCCCTCGGCCTTGGTCGATCCGGGACCGGCCAACGGGCGGAAACATTTCTTCCCCGCCCGGCAGATCGGACATTTCCAATCCTCGGGCAGATCCGCAAATTGCACGCCGGGCGGCACCTTGCCCTTTTTGTCCCCGCGATCGGGATCGTAAATATACCCGCAATTCACCGTCTGACACTGATACATCTGCTCCGGCTCGGCCATGGCGTCCTCCTGGGGTGTGGAGAGTGGAGTGTGGAGAAGGAGAGGGAGAATCTGGGGGGAAACCCCTTTTGTGCACTTCGAGAGCACTGCGTGCTCTCTCGTTCGTCAGGGAGAGCACGAAAATGAGGACATTTTCTGCTCTCCCTAGAAACAAAAGGGGTTTTCCCCCAGACCCCCTTTCCCCAAAAAACTTTCACAAGGGAAAACTTCAACGGGTTGTTCTCGCTAAGGAATTCGCTTTCCGCTTTCCTGGGACCGGGGGGGCCGGGGGCGAAGCCCCCTTGGAAAAAAACCAGTGGTTCTGGTTTTCTTCTTCAAAGGGCTGCCGCGTTCAGGCTTGAAAACAGAAAACCAAAGAGCCTCATGCAAAATTCCTTCGCCGCCTCGTCAGACCCGCAATACGACGGAGCAACGTAGTAAAATGATCTGGGATCCCAAAGGGCGCAGCCCTTTGGCCGCCGGAGGCGTTAAAAAAAACACAATTTGTGCAAATCCCTCGACCATAATCGGAAGAATAATGAACCGCGGGCGGATTGGCAAGGCGTCTTGCGCTGGCGGGCGATCCCGGCTATGCGGGCTGCTCGCGTCAACCGCCGCCAAAAGGAACCCCATGGAAATTTTCAGCCAACTCGCCGAACTCGTCCTGCATGTGGACGTCTTCCTGAAACACGCCACCGAACTGTACGGCCCCTTCATCTACCTGATCCTGTTCGCCGTCGTGTTCTGCGAAACCGGCCTCGTGGTCACGCCGTTTCTGCCCGGCGATTCGCTGCTCTTCGCCTGCGGCGCCCTGGCCGGCGCCGGCGCCCTGGATATGCACGTCCTGGCGCCGGCCCTGCTGTGCGCCCCAATCCTCGGCGACAGCGCCAACTACCTGATCGGCTCGCGCGTCGGACCGGCCATCTTCGGCCGGGAGAAAATCCGCTTCATCAAAAAAGAACACCTCGACCAAACCCACGCGTTCTACGAGAAACACGGCGGCAAGGCGGTGTTCTTCGCCCGCTTCCTGCCCATCCTGCGCACCTTCTCGCCCTTCGTGGCCGGCGTGGGGAACATGAGCTACCCGCGCTTTCTGGCCTACTCCGTGACCGGCAGCCTGTGCTGGGTGGGACTCTTCCTTAGCGCGGGACACTACTTCGGCAATATGGCCGTGGTCCGGCGCAACTTCAGCCTGGTCATCCTGGCCATCATCGTCATCTCCGTCATCCCGGCCGTGCTGCAATACCTCAAAGCCCGCCGCGCGGCGTAAAGACCAGGGGCGCCGCCCCTGGACCCCGCCGGGGGTGGTGACCACCCCCGGACCCCCGCGACGGGGGGCGGGGAAGAGTTGTTCTGTATGCCGGTTTGATCGGTAAAGGGGGATTCGCGAGTCCCTCTTTTCGTGTTCAGTATGCCGAAGTTCCTCTTGATCCCATCCATTTCAAATCCGTCTTATTCAAATCGAAAATATTTTATTCATCATGGCAAACGTCTCTCCCAAACCCATTTAAGAAACGCACCCCCTGGGCCGGGGCGGTTTTCGCGCAACGAAAACCGCCCCGGTCCAGGGGGTAAAGTTTTTTGAAGGGGGTTCGGGGGCAAGGCGCCCTTTAGGGTGAAACTTTTTTTCAAAAAAGTTTCACCCGATTCTCTTAATCCAGCGGTTTCACGTTCCAGATGCGTTTGGCGTATTCCATCAGTGCGCGGTCGCTGGAGAATTTGCCCATATTGGCGGTGTTTAGGATGGAGCGTTTCGCCCATTCGTGGGGTTTGGCGAAGAGTTTTCCGGCGGCGGCCTGCGCTTTTTGGTAGGCGTCGAAGTCGGCCAGGACCATGAAGCGGTCGCCCATATCCAGGAGCGATTCGATGATGCAGCGGAAGAGCACCGGTTCGGCCGGGGAAAAATAGCCGTTGCCGATCATGTCCAGGGCCCGGCGCAGTTCCGGGTCGGCGTCGTAGTATTGGCGCGGGTTGTAGCCTTTGGCTCTGATTTCTTCGATATGTTCTTCCTTGAGTCCGAACAGGAAGATGTTGTCCGCGCCGACTTCCTCCATGATTTCGATATTGGCGCCGTCGTAGGTGCCGATGGTCAGGGCGCCGTTGAGCGCGAATTTCATGTTGCCCGTGCCCGAGGCTTCCATGCCGGCGGTGGAGATTTGTTCGGACAGGTCGGCGGCCGGGATGATTTTTTCGGCCAGCGAGACCGAGTAGTTGGGCAGGAAGACCACTTTGAGGCGGCCGGCCAGTTCCGGGTCGGAGTTGACCACGTAGGCCACGGAGTGGATGAGTTTGATGATCAGTTTGGCCATGCGGTAGCCGGGCGCGGCCTTGCCGCCGAAGATCGCCACCCGGGGGATGGTTGGCGCGGCCGGGTTGTCTTTGATGCGGTTGTACTGGGCGACGACCCCCAGGATGTTCAGGAACTGGCGTTTGTATTCGTGGAAGCGTTTGACCTGGACGTCGAACAGGGCCTCGGCCGGGACCTTGATCTTGAGTTGCTGTTCGATGAGCGCGGCCAGGCGCGCTTTGTTTTGTTTTTTGACTTCCATCCAGCGCGATCGGAAGGCGGCGTCGCCGGCCAGGGGGATGAGTTCCTTGAGCTTGTCGAGATCGGTGATCCAGTCCGGGCCGATTTTTTCGGTGATCAGTCCGGCCAGTCCCTTGTTGCATTGCAGCAGCCAGCGGCGCGGGGTGACGCCGTTGGTGATGTTGGTGAAGCGGTCCGGGTAGAGTTCCTGGAAATCCTTGAACACCCTGGTTTTGAGGAGTTCGCTGTGCAGGGCCGAGACGCCGTTGACGGTATGCGAGCCGACGATGGCCAGATGGGCCATGCGCACTTGCCGCCAGTCGCCGTTGTCCACGATGGACATGCGCGTGGCCCGGTCGGGATCCTGGGGATAGCGACGGCGCACGTCGTCGAGGAAGCGGCGGTTGATTTCGTGGATGATCTGCATGTGTCTGGGCAGCATGCGTTCCAGGAGTTCCTCGGGCCAGTGTTCCAGGGCCTCGGGCAGGACGGTGTGGTTGGTGTAGGCGAAGGTGCGCGAGCAGATGTCCCAGGCGATTTCCCAGGGCAAGAGTTCGCCGTCCACGAAGATGCGCATGAGTTCCGGGATGGCGATGGCCGGATGCGTTTCGTTGAGGTGGATGGCGATCTGGTTGGGGAAGTCGTCCCAGGTTTCGTTCTTCTTTTTGAAGCGGCGGGTGATGTCCTGGATGGTGGCGGACACGAAAAAGTATTGCTGCCGCAGGCGCAGTTCCTTGCCGGCCATGGTTTCGTCGTTGGGATACAGGACCATGGAGATGTTTTCGCTGCGGATCTTGTCTTCGACCGCGCCGACGTAGTCGCCGGTGTTGAAGAAGCCGAGATTGAATTCGCGGCTGGTGCGGGCCACCCACAGGCGCATGTTGGTGACGTAGCCGTTGCCGTAGCCCGGGATGAGGTAGTCGCAGGCCATGGCCATGACCTTGGTGGCGTCGGCCCAGAGGTGCCGCAGCCGGCCCTGTTCGTCGGTCCATTCCAGAACCCGGCCGTAGAAATTGACCGGGTAGAGGTTTTGCGGCCGGTCGAATCCCCAGGTGTTGCCCAGGCGCAGCCAGTTGTCGGCGTGCTCCATCTGGTAGCCGTTTTCGATGACCTGGTGGAAGATGCCGAAGGAGTAGCGGATGCCGTAGCCGTAGCCCGGGATGCGCAGCGAGGCCATGGAGTCGAGGTAGCAGGAGGCGAGCCGTCCCAGGCCGCCGTTGCCCAGACCCGGGTCGAATTCGTTTTCGGCCACGGTTTCCAGGTCGAGTCCCCTGCTGTGCAGGGCGGCTTCGCCGGTGTCTTCCATTTCCATGTTGAGCAGGTTGTTGACCAGAAACGGGCCGGGCAGAAATTCCAGGGACAGGTAATAGACCCGTTTGACCTTGCCTTCGTAGAAGGCGCGCTGGGTCATGATCCATTTGTCGATGAGCCGGTCGCGCACGGCCAGGGACAGGGCGAGATAGTAGTTCACCGCGCTGGTCCGTTCGTAGTCGCTGCCCAGGCTGGAGACGATGTGGCGCAGCATGTCGTTTTCGAGTTGCGAACGCGGATTTTTTTTCGGCTTTTCCGGAGCGGTTTCCTGGACAGGCGGCGTGGCTTTGGCTGGCGCGGTCTTTTTCACGGGAAGCTCCTTGCGGATGGCCTGCCGAAAGGCTCGGGGGGCGCGGCCGGTGGGGATATGCGGCTTCGCTAACACGAAAGAACAAGGGCGGGCAACAGCCGTTGCTCGCGGTCCCCGGCCGGGGAGTGGGCGGGCGGAAAAAAAGCGGCCGGAAATGTGCGCCCGCCGATAAAGGCGTTGAGCGCCGGGCAAAGAAGATGTATCCTGAATTCCCGGCGGTTGCGCCGGTCTTTCCGGCCCATGAAACGGCCCGCCGAGGGCGTGGCGGGTCATGGCCGAAGCGAACCCGGGGAGCGCGCCCGCATGGGCGAAGGCGGATTGAACGTGGCCATGTCGCACGACGAAATGCACCGGGCGGCTTTTCTCGAAGAGGCCGCCGAACTGCTCGGCGAGCTTGAGGAAGCCCTGCTCGAGCTCGAGTCCCGGCCGCAAGACGCGGACCTGGTCAACCGGGTGTTTCGCGCCATGCACACGCTCAAGGGTTCCGGGGCCATGTTCGGTTTCGAAGACGTGGCCGCCTTCGCCCACGAGGTGGAGACCGTCTTCGACAAGGTGCGTTGCGGGTTGATAACGGTCGGCAAGGAGCTGCTCGACCTCAATCTGGCCGCCAGGGACCACGTCAAGCATCTGCTCGAGTGCGCCCGCCAGGGGACGCCCCCGGACACGGACAAGGGCGACGCGATCCTGGCCGGTCTGGCCCGGATTTCTCCGCCCAAGGCCCCGCCCCCGGAACGCGAAGGCGCCGGGGCCGGGCTCCCCGAGATCCCCGCGATTCCCGAAGAGCCGAAAAAGCTCGGCGAAATATTGCTGGAAAAGGGCGATCTGGACCCGCAGGCGCTGTCCGCCGCCCTGGCCGGCCAAAAACGCCTGGGCCAGGTTTTGGTGGAAGCGGGTCTGGTCGCCTCGGAGAAGGTCGAAGCCGCCCTGGCCGAACAGACCCTGGCGCGCGAGCTGCGCGACGCGAGGGAGCAAAAGGACAAAGGCGAACAGAAGCAGGGCGAGGCGTCCATCCGGGTGGCGGCGGAAAAGCTCGACTGGCTGGTGAATCTGGTCGGCGAACTGGTGATCGTGCAGTCGCAGATCTCCCAGATCGGCGCCGGTTCCGGCAACGCCGCCTTCGTCAGCCTGGCCGAGCAGCTCGAACGCCTGTCCGGGGAGCTTCGCGACTCCACGCTCGGCATCCGCATGCTGCCCATCGGCGCGACGTTCAACAAATTCCGCCGTCTGGTGCGCGACCTCTCGGCCGAACTGGGCAAGGAGATCGAACTGGTCACCCGGGGCGAGGAGACCGAGCTCGACAAGACGGTCATCGAGCGCATAAGCGACCCCCTGGTGCATCTGTTGCGCAACGCGATCGACCACGGCGTGGAAACCCCGGCCGAGCGCCTCGCCCTGGGCAAGGACGCCAAGGGGACGATCGAGCTGACGGCGGAGCACGAAGGAAGCGAAGTGGTCATCCGCGTCAAGGACGACGGCGCGGGCATCGACCCGGCCAAGGTCCGGGCCAAGGCCGTGGAGCGCGGGCTGATCGCGCAACACGACGGTTTGAGCCGCAATGAGATTTTGGGGTTGATCTTCGCCCCGGGATTTTCCACGGCCGACAAGGTGAGCAGCGTCTCCGGCCGGGGCGTGGGCATGGACGTGGTCAAGCGGGCGATCGAGGCCTTGCGCGGCCAGGTGGAGATCGATTCGGCGCCGGGCCAAGGCAGCGTGGTGGCCATCCGGCTGCCGCTGACGCTGGCCATCATCGACGGGCTGCAAGTGCTGGCCGGGGACGAATATTACGTCCTGCCGCTGTCCTTGGTCGAGGAATGCGTTGAGCTCGCCCGCGACGCGGGCGACGCCGAAAGCGGCAAGCAGATCGTCAACCTGCGCGGCAAGATCGTGTCCTACGTCCGGCTGCGCGACTGCTTCGCCATCCCGGGCGAGCCGCCGGCCATCGAGCAGTTGATCGTGGTCTCTTCCGAGGGCAGGCGGGTCGGGCTGGTGGTGGACCACGTCATCGGCGAGCACCAGACGGTCATCAAATCGCTTGGTCCGCTCTACCGCGACCTTCCCGGGCTGGCCGGAGCGACCGTCAGAGGCGACGGCCGCATGGCGCTCATCGTGGACATATCGGGTCTGCTCAAATCCGTGGACCGGCCGGGAAGCTAGCGGAACACCGCAGGAAAATGATGCGGGATTCCAGGGGGCGCAGCCCTTTGGCCGCCGGAGGCGCTAAAAAAACCGCTATTGGGCAAGTCCTTCGATCGTTTTTCCCGCGCGGCCCGGCCGGCCGGGTCACCGGCCCCGGTTTTGCTCCCAACTGATGCGCACCCCGCGCGATCCCCATTGCAGAGCCGCGCCCAGGTCCGCTCCCTGGTAGATGTCGATGGACTTTGTCCAGCGTTCGCTCATGGTGTCCAGGACCAGGTAATCGCCTTCCAGGCCCTGGATTTTCACTTTGGTGTTGCGGGTCAGGCCATGGCCGAGAAGGTCGGGTGAAACGGCGATGCATTTGAGGTTTTTGTCCAGGACGTCGCCCCAGGCCCCGGTCGCGGCCGAGGCCGGGGCGGCTTTTTTCTTGTGCTTGGGGCGCTTGGCGACGTAGCTGAAGGCCTGGACGTCGAGCACGTTGCACGCCAGCGGCTTGCCGAACATGACCGCCGGATCGTCCAGAGCCATGGCCGGGCCCGGATCCCTGGCCGCCAGGGCGGCCGGGGGCGGGGTCTTGTCCCGGCCCGCGCAGCCGGCCGAAAACACGGCCGCCGCCAGCGTAGCGGCCAGGATAAGGAAGAGGGAAGCGCCTTTCTTCATACAGTGCCTTGTCGTCATTGGTTGGTGCGAAAATCGGAAGTGAGGAAAAAAATTCAAGAAGAGATTTCTGTCCTTTTTTAACCCGGATCGGCAGCCGGGTCAAGGGGAAAATGCCGCTTCAACCGCTTGATATGCCAATGTTTTGTTGATAATAATCCTCTTGCCCGAAAAAAAGAAGGGGCGTCCTAAGCCAACGCGCAACAGATGGTATTTTTTATACTGTTATTAGACCGTTGAAGTTGATCCCCTGCTTTGTCTTCAAGCGGAGCCCGGGGGCGGCAGCCCTTTGAAGGGCAAAAGCAGAACCACTGGTATTTTCCAAGGGGGCTTCGCCCCCGGCCCCCATGAAAGCGAAAAGCGAATCGCTTAGCGAGGGCAGCCCCAAAAGGAGTCCGCCTTGCCTGGAAATCTCGGAAAACGCCCGGGCCGCGCGCCGGCCTGGATTGCCGCCCTGGCGCTCGCGGCCGCGCTGTGTCCCTGCCTGGCCCGTCCGGCCCTGGCCGGGCGGTGGGACGCGCTGATCGAACGGCTGGCCGGGGACGGCCTGGACCGGGGCGTGGTCGCCTCGACCTTTGCGCGCCCCGAAGTGCGCTACGATCCCGGGGCCATGGGCAAAAAGCTCATGGAATATCACATGGCGGCCCACGGCTCGCTGCTGGTCAGCAAAATCCAGGCCAGGCTCGGCGAACTGGAATATTATTTCGGCCCGGCCGACGGACGGCTCAATTATCTGACCAAAATGGGCGTCAAGGCCTTCCAGGCTCAAAATGGCCTTGCGCCGGACGGCCTGCCGAGCGCCGGGCTGCTGGCCGCAGCCATGGCGCAAAGCGCCAAGGCCCCGGAAGCGCTCGGCCTGCGCGGGCTTGTCGCGCCGAAAGTCTCGGTCTACGAGTCGGTGCTCACCCCGGAGCGGCTCGCCGAGGCCGAGGCGTTCTACCGGGACAACCTCTCCCTGCTGCGCGGCGCCCAGGCCCGCTACGGCGCGCCGGAGGAAATCATAGTCGGATTATTGACGGTGGAGACCAGGGTGGGCAAATTTTTGGGCGAGGACCTGGCCGTGGGCGTCCTGGCCAGCATGGCCGTGAGCCCGAGCTACGCCTCGGTGGCCGCGGTTTTCTCCGAGGAGAACGTCACCCCGGCGCAGGCCGCCTGGCTCGACGCCAAGGCCGCCGAGAAAGCGCAGTGGGCCTACCGCGAATTGAAAGCTCTCTTCGCGTACGCGAGCGCCAACCACCTGGATATCATGAACATGCCGGGCTCGATTTACGGGGCCATCGGACTGTGCCAGTTCATGCCCTCCAATGTCTCGCGTTTTGGCGTGGACGGCGACGGCGACGGCTGCGTCAACCTGTTCAATGCCGCCGACGCCGTATACAGTCTGGCGAATTATTTGAATTACCACGGACTGACTCCCGGAGCCGGGATCGAAAGCCAGCGCAAGGCGCTCTATCATTACAACCACAGCCTGGTTTACGTGAATACGATCATGGCCGTGGCCGGCCACTTGCGTGGCGAGCCCTTGCCCTGATAAGCCACCCGGCGAAGCAACCCGCACCCGAATCCCGGTTGGCCCATGACCCGTCGCCCGATTTTTCCCGCGCTTGCGGCGCTTATCTGCCTCGGCCTTGCGGCCGCGCTGGCCTGTTGCCCGGAGCCGCTTTACGCGGCCAAGGCCAAGTCCCGGGCCGTCTCCGCCACCTGTCCGCCGTATCGCTCAAGCGGCAAGATCGACTGGCGCAACCGCAAACACCACGGCCGGCGGGCGGGGAATCCGCGCGGTTTCCATGTGGCGTCGCGTTCGGCGGTGCTGCTCGATTTTTCCAGCGGCGCGACGCTCTACGCCCAGGACCCGGAGCGCAAGATCGCCCCGGCTTCGATCACCAAGGTCTTGACCTTGTACCTGCTTTACGAGGACGTGGCCCTGGGCCGGGCCAGGCTTACGGACTATGTGCCGGTCAGCGCGCGCGCCCGCGACACCGGAGGCTCCAGCATGGGGCTCGACGCCGGCGACAAGGTGACGCTCGGGGAACTGATCCACGGCATCTCCATCGCCTCGGCCAACGACGGCTGCGTGGCCGTGGCCGAGCATTCTCCCGGCGGCGTCCCGGCCTTCGTGCGGCGCATGAACGCCAAGGCAAGGGAACTCGGCATGACCGGCTCGGTCTTCAAAAATCCCAACGGCCTGCCCGCCCCGGGCCAGTTTTCCACGGCCCGCGACATCGCCAGGCTGTCGTCGGCCTATATCCACCGCTTCCCCCAGGCGCTGGCCATCCATTGCCAGCGCAGCTACACCCACGACGGCCACACCGGCTGCAACGCCAACTCGCTGCTCGCGGCCTATCCGGGCGCGGACGGGCTCAAGACCGGCTATGTCGACGCCTCGGGCTACAACATCACCGCCACGGCCACGCGCGACGGCGTGCGGCTGATCGCCGTGGTTCTGGGTTGTTCGAGTTCGCGGATACGGGAGCGCGAGACGATCAAGCTCTTGAACAAGGGTTTCGCCATGATCGCCTCGGGCAAGACCGGGAGCGAGGAAACGCCCGGGGCGCAGCAAAAACCGGCCTCCAAAAAGCACAAGAAGCACCGCAAGAAAAAGTCGAAAGCAGCCTGAACTGTCTGTTGAAAAACGCCGTCCCGGCATTTTTCAACTTCGGGTTGGCGACGCCGGCCGGATTGGGGGCGTTGGCCGCGAGGCTCAGTCCGCCCCCCTCGGCCGCGAGTTGACTTGGTCCGCGAAATCTGGTTTGCAACGCTGATGGAGCTAAGCGCGGCGCGGCTTTTCGCGGCGCGGCCGCGCGGAACGGGCAAGGGCCGCAACCGGCTCGAATCGGCTCGAACCGGCCGGACGGTGACGACAGGGAGGGGCGAAGGCAACGTGCGGATCGACATGAAGCGCAGCAGGGACCGGATGGTCCGCGAACAGATCCAGGCCCGGGGAATCGCCTCCCCCCGGGTGGTCGCGGCCATGCGCAAGACCCCCCGCCACATGTTCGTGGAGGAAGCCCTGCACGCTCAAGCCTACGAGGACTATCCCCTGCCCATCGGCCAGGGCCAGACCATTTCCCAGCCGTACATCGTGGCCATGATGACGGAATTACTCGATATTTCTCCCGGAATGAAGGTTCTGGAGATCGGCACGGGCACGGGCTACCAGGCGGCGGTGCTGGCCGAGATGGGCGCGGCGGTGTACAGCGTGGAGCGGGTGCCGCTTTTGTTCCAGGCGGCGCAAAAACGGCTGGCCAAGCTCGGCTACGACGTGAAGCTCAAGCTCGACGACGGCACGCTCGGCTGGCCCGAGGCCGGGCCTTTCGACCGGATCGTGGTCACCGCCGGCGGCCCGGAGGTTCCGGAACCCCTGACCCGGCAACTGGCCGATCCGGGACTGATGGTCATACCGGTCGGCATGGCGCGCGAGCTCCAGAAACTCGTATTGGTGACCAAACAAGACGGCCGGGTCAGCCAGGAAGACAAGGGCGGCGTGCGCTTCGTCGATCTGGTCGGCCGGCACGGCTGGTAGGACGGCGCGAGGACTCGGCCATGGAAGAACTCACGGGAGCCAAAGGCTGCGGCGGTTGCAAAGGCGCGGCCAAGACCGAGGGCGATCACGGCCAGGCCAAGGCCCGGCAGGACGAGCGCATCAGCACCACGCTGGAAAAGATCGCCTACAAGCTCTTTATCATGAGCGGCAAGGGCGGCGTGGGCAAAAGCTCGCTGTCCGTGAACCTGGCCGCCGCCCTGGCCGCTTCGGGCCGCCGGGTGGGGCTGCTCGACGTCGATATCCACGGCCCGAGCGTGCCCAGGATGCTTGGCCTGTCCGGACTGCTCGAAGCGGGCAAGGGCAAGACGATCAGCCCCATGCGCTACACGGATACGCTGGCCGTGGTCTCGATGGAGTCGCTTTTGCGCGACCCGGACCAGGCCGTGCTCTGGCGCGGGCCGATGAAAACCACGGCCATCCGCCAGTTCATCGCGGAGGTGGACTGGGGCGAACTGGATTTTCTGGTCATCGACTCCCCGCCCGGGACCGGCGACGAGCACATGACCGTGCTCAAAACCATCCCGGACGCGCTGTGCGTAGTGGTCACCACCCCGCAGGAGGTGTCCCTGGCCGACGTGCGCAAGACGCTCAATTTCCTGCAATACGCGCAGGCCAACATCCTTGGGGTGGTGGAGAACATGAGCGGGTTGATCTGTCCCCATTGCGGCAAGGAGATCGAGCTGTTCAAGAAAGGCGGAGGCAGGGAACTGGCGGACCGGTTCGGCATCGATTTTCTGGGCGCGGTCCCGCTCGACCCGCTCGCGGTCGTGGCCGGGGACGCCGGCCGGCCGGTGGTGCTCATGGAATCAGCTTCGCCGGCCAAAGCCGCCCTGCTGGCCCTGGCCTCGACCATCGCCGCCGCGGCCGCGGGCAGCCTGGAGGCCTTCGCCTCCATCCGGACCTAGTAAGGAGTTCGCAAGCGTCGTGTTCAACCTGCCCAACAACCTCACCCTGATGCGCATCGCCGCCTCTCCGGCGCTGGTGTTCCTTTTGTATTTTCCGGGCCGGCTGGCCTGTCTCGCGGCCACGGGCCTGTTCATCGCCGCTTCGCTGACCGACATCTTCGACGGCCTGCTCGCCCGGCGCTTCAATTTAGTCACCACCATGGGCAAGTTCTTAGACCCCCTGGCCGACAAGATTCTGGTGGCCTGCGCCCTGGTGATGCTCTCCTGGCTCGGCTGGGCCGAGCCCTGGGTGGTCGCGGCCATCATCTGCCGGGAAATCGCCGTCACCGGGCTGCGGGCCGTGGCCGCCGAGCAGGGCGTGGTCATCGCCGCCGACGCCTTCGGCAAACTCAAAACCATCCTGCAGATCGTGGCCATCTGTCCGTTGCTCCTGCATTATCCCTGGTTCGGCCTGGACCCGGCCCCGGCCGGACGCTGGCTGCTCTATTTAGCCCTTGCGCTGACTCTTGTTTCCGGTGTAAATTACCTGTATCGTTTCTATGGAAATTACCCCGACGCGTCGGGCCGCAAGCGATACGAACAACCATGAGCCGCACGGGCGCGCAACATTTAGCCGTCAGGCTGGCCAGCTGCCTGACCGCCATTCTGGAGCTGGAACCGGATCTGGAGCGTCTGCGCCTGGGCCGGATCCTGCTTTCGGAATTTACGGTCCTGCGGGCGTATCTGGACAGGATCGACGGAATCGATCTGGACGAGGACGACGTGCGCCGCATCGAGACGGCGACCGAAGTGTTTCTTTGCGAATTGCGCGCGCCCCTGGCCAAGGCCGGCGGCAGCTGCGCCAAACCGCGCAAAATCCAATAGTCTCCCAGGAGCAAGGCGCACGACGATGCTGATCCGAAAATTGCTGCCCGCGGCCCTGGTCGTCGTCAACATCCTTCTGTTCTACAATCTGGTCTGGAGCGACCGGGGACTTTTCGCCTTCAAGGATCTCAGGAGCCGCCAGGCCCAGATGGCCCAGAAGGTCGAAGAGGTCAGCGGCAAGTCCCTGGACTTGAGCCAGGAAATACGCTGGCTCAAATCCGACCGGAGCTTCACCGAGAAAATCACCCGCTCGCGCATGAATTTCCTCAAGGACAACGAAGTGCTGTATATCTTTTCCAAAGCCTCGCCCGACGCCCAGGGTCCGGCCACGGGAGCGACCTCCGATGAGCTCAAAAATTGATTGGTACCGCGAAGTCCTGGCCCTGGAGCCGGGTTCGCGCGTCTTTTTCGCCTTGGCCCAACTCCTGCGCGACGCCGGGCGCGCCGACGAAGCCGTCGCCGCCCTGCGCGGCGGACTGGTCTTTCATCCCGACCACCTGGAAGCCAAATTTCTCCTGGTCGAGCTGCTCGCCGGGACGGGTTCTCCGTCCTCGCCCGGTCCGGAGCTGGACGAGGCCCTGGGATGCCTGATCGGCGTCCTGACGCGCTATCCCGCGTTCTGGGCCCTGTGGTCGGAGAAAATCGCCGCCTCGTCCCGGGACGGCGCCCTGGCCGCGCGCCTGCTGGCCGCGCATCTGGGCGGCGCCGGCCTCGATTTTACCGGCCTGCTTGAAAAAGGCCTCGGGGCTGCGAGCGCGGCGCCGTCCAAGCCGGCCAGCCCCGCCGGCGCGCCCTGCCTTGCCGAAAACGACGAACCCACCGAACCCACCGGGCCCACCGAACGGGCCGAGGCGGCCGAGCCGGGCCAACCGGATGATTTAGATGACGCCGGAAACAGCGAGTCCCTCGGCGAGGCCTTGCCGCCTACGCCGCTACGCGGAGCGGACGCGGTGCGCCGGGCGCTTCACGATCTGGGCCGCGCCGGCGAGGCGAAAGACGGCCGGCAAGACGCCGCCTTGGCCGGACATTTTTCCGGAGTGCGCACCCGCACCATGGCCGAAGTTCTGGCCGGCCAGGGCGACGTAAAGGGCGCCGTGGACATCTACGAAGAACTCCACGGCCTGGCCGCCGCCGTCGACAAGCCCGCCTTGGCCGAACGCCTGGCCGCGCTCAGGGAGACGCTTTCGAGCCCGTCCGGCGAAACTGGCGTAGCGGGCGGGACCGGTTCGTCCGGCGAGACGGGCGCAGCGGGCGCCACGGGTTCGTCCGGCGGAACTGGCGCGCCGGACAAGGACAAACTCATGGGCGTGCTGGAAAAATTGGCCAGCCGTCTCGAAGCCCGAGCCGGCGCCCATTGATGGGCGGAGCCTGCTCCCGGGCATGCATACGGCCGCGCCGGCGGCGTGTCCACGCCATGGACAGCGGCGCCCGGTTCTTGGCGGCTCTCGCCTGTCGACAACCTTCCAACCCTATTTGAAAAGGATTGCACTTGAACGCCACGACTTGCCGGACCTTGTGCCTGCTGATCGCCATAAGCCTGCTTTCCGGTTGCTCCACCTTCCGCGACTCGTGGAAGGGCACCAGAAAGCTTTACAAGGAATACGTCAACACTCCGGGCACGGTGGACATCTCCTGCCCGCCGCCGGCCGGTCCGGCGGAACTCAAGCTCGCCAAGCTGTTCACGCCTGTCGATGAGAACCTGGAAAAGCTCCTGCGCCTGCTCTCGGCCCAGGACGTCATGCCCCCGGCCGAGTGGTGCCGGGACCTGATGGGCATTTATCCCTGGCTGGCCGGGGTGGCCATCGTCTCGGATTCGGGCCAGGTCATATTCAAATATCCGGGCACGGACCTGATCCCGGTCAATTTCGATTCCCTGCTCGCGCAGAAGGCCCGGTACAATAAACGCCAGATGGCCGGGCAGGTGGACGTGTCCGAGCTCGGAGCCCTGGTCTCCATCGCCACGCCGCTGTTCAAGGAAAACGAGTGGAGCGGCCTCCTGGTCGCCTATTTCGACCCGCGTTCGCTGGTCAAACTGTCGCCCAATCCGTCCGATCTGTTCATCATGGCCGCCGACGGCGTGCTTTGGGGAGGCGGCGATCAGGCCGCCGCCAAGGCGATCGCAGCCTTGAAATGGACGGATATCCTCAAGGGGAACATTTGCGGCTCGATTACGGCCGCCGGAGGCAAATATCTCTGGCAGGCCCGCTACGTCGGGAACAAGCCCATCATGTACCTGACCAACGAAAAGACGCCGTTCACCGCGGCCGCGCCGGAAACTCCGTCCGCAGCGCCCGAAAGCGTCCAGGTCCAGCCCGCCCCGGCCGCCCCCGAAAAGAGCGCCCAGGCCCCGGCCAAAAAATCGAAAAAGGCCAAGGAAAAGACCCCGGCTCCGGCCGCCCCCGCGCCCGAACAGCCCGCGCAGGTCGGCCAGCCCGCCTCCGCGCCGCCGCAGGATGCCGGCGCTCCGCTCAAACAGCCCAAAAAGGCCAAAAACACGATCCGCGAAAAGGCCATCACTCCGGAACAGGACGCCGCCAAGTCCAAGGCCGTCGCGCCGGAACAGGCGAAACAGCCCGAGCAGTCCGCGCCCGCGCCCGAACAGCCGAAGCAGCCCGAGCAATCCGCGCAGCCCGCTACGCCGGCCGCTCCGGACGCCGCGACCGGCGCGACTGGCGCGATGGGCGCGACTGGCGAGACCGGCAAACAGTAAGCCGGCCAGCCGCCTCCGACCGGCGGCGGCGTCAACAGGAACCAACGGAGCGTGCATGCCCCAGATCACCGTTCTCGAACATCTGCTTCTGCATCAGAAAGAATCGCCCATGGCCACCGGGCGCTTCACGCGGCTTTTGAACGAGCTGATCCTGGCCGCCAAGATCATTGCGCGCGAGGTGAACAAGGCCGGGCTCGTCGACGTGCTCGGCTTCACCGGGGAGACCAACGTCCAGGACGAGGAAGTCCGCAAGCTCGACGAATACGCCAACAAGGTGCTCATCCACCGCATGGCGCGCGCCGGGGTTCTGTGCGCCATGGGCAGCGAGGAGAACGCCGATTTGATCGAGATTCCCGATCCCCTGCCCCGGGGCGACTACTTTCTCATGTTCGACCCGCTGGACGGCTCGACCAACATCGACGCCAACGTGAACGTGGGCACCATCTTCTCCATCTACCGCCTGCCCTCGGATCGCCCGAACGCGAACTGCACGCCGCTGCTCAGCGAAGTGCTGATGCCGGGCTCGCAGCAGGTGGCCGCCGGGTACTTCCTGTACGGCACCTCGACCATGATGGTCTATTCCACGGGCAAGGGCGTGCACGGCTTCACGCTCGACCCGAGCGTGGGCGAATTTTTGCTCTCGCACCCGGACATCAGGACGCCCGAACTGGGCAAGATTTATTCGGTCAACGAATCCTACTGGCATTATTGGGACGAGGCGGCCAAGGAATCGGTGGCCTATTTCAAGAGCCTGGAAAATGAGCGGCGCAAGCCCTATTCCCTGCGCTACATCGGCTCGCTGGTGGCCGACTTCCACCGCAACATGCTCTACGGCGGCGTCTTTCTGTATCCCGCCGACGCCCGCGACCCGAAAAAACCCCAAGGCAAACTCCGGCTCCTGTGCGAAGCCTCGCCCTTGGCCTTCCTGGCCGAACAGGCCGGCGGCCGGGCCACCGACGGAAGCCGCCGCATCCTGGACATCGAACCGCACGAACTGCACCAGAGGGTGCCGTTGTTCATCGGCAGCCGGCGCGACGTGGAAAAAATCGGCGAGATCTTCGCCAAGCACGGGGCAGGGAACTAGAAAAATTCCGGGAAAATCCGCTTTGGCGCACTTTAAGAGCGCCGCGCGCTCTCTCGTTCGCCGGGGGAGCGGGAAAAAGAAGATGTTTTCGGATCTTCCCGGAAATAAAAAGAGTTTCCCTCCTCAAACCCCTCCTTTTCCCAAAAAACTATAAAGTTTTTAGGAGGTGGGGGTTCGGGGGAGGAACCCTTTGTTCACAAAGGGTTCCTCCCCCGATTCCTCTCTGCTGTCTATCCATGCTCATCCTCGGCATTGAAACTTCCTGCGACGACACCGGTTTGGCCTTGGCTTCGGACCGGGCCATTCTGGCCGAGCGTCTGGCTTCCCAGGCGGACGTGCATTCCTTGTTCGGCGGGGTGGTGCCGGAGATCGCCTCCAGGGAGCATCTGCGGATGCTCGCCCCGTTGTTTGCGGGCGTGTTGCGGGACGCCGGGGCGTCGGCGCGCGAGATCACGGACGTGGCCGTGGCCAGGGGGCCGGGACTGCTCGGCAGTCTGCTGGTGGGTCTGAGCCTGGCCAAGGGCCTGAGCCTGGCGACCGGGGCGCGGCTGATCGGCGTGGACCATCTCGCGGCGCATCTGCTGGCCCCGGGCATCGACGAGGAGCTGCGTTTCCCGGCCATCGGGCTTTTGGCCTCGGGCGGACACACCCACCTCTACCGCATCGATTCGCCGGTCGCTTTCCGCCTGCTCGGCCGCACGCTCGACGACGCCGCCGGCGAGGCCTTCGACAAGGCCGCCAAGCTGTTCAACCTGCCCTATCCCGGCGGCCGGTTCATCGATCTTCTGGGCGCGCTCGCCGCGCCGGACCCGAAGCTTTTTCCCCGGCCGTACCTTGCCAACCAAAACCTCGATTTCAGCTTCAGCGGGCTCAAAACCGCCGTGGCCGCGTACGTCGCCGCCCATCCCGGTCTGCGCCGGCCGCGCCAGAGCGCCCCGGATGAGATTATGGAACATCCGGAGGCTTTCGCGGACCTGTCCTTGGCCTGCTCGTCGCTCAATTACGCCGTGGAGCAGACCTTGCGCGTCAAGACCGAGCGGGCGCTGAACGCCAATCCGGACGCCGCCTCGCTGATCGTGGCCGGCGGGGTGGCGGCCAATTCCGTGATCCGCCGCTCCATGACGGAGCTGGCCCGCGAGCGGGGTCTGGCCTTGCACTTGCCGCGCCCGTCCCTGTGCGGCGACAACGCGGCCATGATCGCCCACATGGGCCGGCTGCTCGCCGCGCGCGGCCTGGGGCACGACCTCTCCCTCGAAGTCATCCCCCGGGGCACGATCGTTCCCTGGGATTACCTGGATTTGGGCGCGCGCGACGGTTAATCGTCCAGGCCGGAGAGGTCCACGCCAAGCGGTCTGGGATCGAGGCAGGTGAGGATCTTGGGCGCGCCGTCGCCGCGCGCTGCGACCTCGGCGGCCAGATCCAGGGTGCGCGGCGGGGTCTTGCGCAATGCGGCGTCGCAGACGATCTTGATCGTCGGGTGCAGGGTGTTTTTTGGGTTCACGGCCACGACCACCGCGTATTCGCCGTTTGACAGCTTGACGAAGCTGCCCAGGGGATAAATCCCCAGGCATTTGACGAATTTTTCCACATGGCCGGGGTAAAAGCTCGAATCCTTGAGTTCGTAGACGATCCGCAGGGCCTGGTTGGGCGGCATGCCCGGCTTGTAGACCCGGGCGCTGGTCAGGGCGTCGTAGACGTCGGCCACGCCGATGATCCGGGCGAAGGGACTGATCATATCGCCGGACAGGTTTCTGGGATAGCCGGAGCCGTCGAATTTTTCGTGATGTTCGAGCGCGCCGCGCAGCACCTCCTGGGCGATGCGCTTATCCTGGCGCATCATGAGAAATCCCTCGGCCGGATGGCGACGCATGACGGCGAACTCCTCCTCGGTCAGCTTGCCCGGCTTGTTGAGCACCTCCTCGGGCATCCTGGCCTTGCCCAGGTCGTGGAACAGCCCGGCCAGGCCGAGAAGCCGCAGTGCGTCCCGGTCAAGCCCCAGGTGGCGGCCGAAGAGCACCGACAGAAGCGAGACGTTGATGCAGTGGGTGAAGGTGTATTCGTCGCTGGCGCGCAGCTTGGCCAGGCTGAGCAAGGCCGCCGCGTTGCGCGAGACGCTTTGAATCATCGCATCGACCATGTTCCCGGATTCCACGAAATCGATCGGGCGGCCGAGCCTGGCGTCGCCCATGAAGGATTTGGCGTAGCGCACGGAGTCGGTGAAAATCCGTTTGGCCTCGGGCATTTCCCGTTCCAGGGCGTTGGTCTCGCCGGCGGCGGCGCCGTCTTGCGCCGTTTCGGCCTCGCGGCGCACCAAGTCGTCGTAACCTGGCGAGCCCGGGCGATCGACGTCGAATCCCTTGGCGGTGTCGATGAAGACGTCGAGGTAGCCCTCTTCCACGATGCGCTCCACCTGCTGGCTGTCGCGGATCAGGCCTGCGTGGGTAAAGAGGTAGGGCTGCTCGTGCCAGGTCAGCCCGGTGTCCTCGACGTACATGCCGGGTTGAAGCTGTTTGGTGGCGATTTTTTTGATCATGGCCGTTTGCCGCATTGAATCCGGCGGCATCGGCCGGGCGGCGTCCAGGTTGATGGCCCGTGGTCGCTTGAGTCTGCCGGCAATATAGCCGCAACGGCGGCAATGGTCAAAGGCTCACGTCATGCGGCCTTCCGCAAACCTTCAGCAACGGTGCGGCAGGCTCCGCCAGGGTTCGCTCCGGCGCCATTTCCGCTTGACCGGCCGCGATAGCGCGGTTATCAAGCAATTCCGCAAATACGCCAGCGTAGCTCAGTTGGTAGAGCAGCTGATTCGTAATCAGCAGGTCGGGAGTTCGAGTCTCCCCGCTGGC
>JADFXV010000042.1 GCA_015233395.1 Desulfovibrionaceae bacterium | reverse complement strand
GGCGCGCGGCCCCGGACGGCGCGGACGCCTTCGCGGGCGGCGCGCGCAGTCTGTCCGATCCGGCGCACGGCGCCGCCCTGGTTTCCGCCGCCCCGGCTCAACCGGCCCAACCGGTGCGCGTGATCGCCATTTCCTCGGCCGTGGCCGGAGCCCAGGCTTTGGCCAGCGACGTCGCCCCCGGGGTCGTGGCCGTGGTCTACGCCGAGACCGATGCGCCAGACGAAGTGCTCGCGCAAATTACCGCCGCCCTGGGCGGCCAGAAGGCCCAGAGCATCGCCATCGCCAGCCATGAAAATTCCACCGGAACTTTCGACCTGACCGACGGCGCCGCCGTGAGCGCCGGATCGGTTTTGGCGAATTCGCAGATGAATGCGTTCTGGAGCGGCATCGGCGGCCTGCTCACCGCCAACGGGACCATCGACATCCTGGCCTGCGACCAGGCGAGCACGACCCAGGGCGAAATGACCGTCGCGGCCATCGCCAAGGTCAGCGGACACACGGTCGACGCCTCCACCGACGCCACCGGCAACGCGAGTTCCAGCGGCGACTGGGTGCTCGAGCAGGGCGGCGTCAACGTGGCCGCGACCTATTTCGCGGCCGGCAAGCTCGGCAATTTCACCGGCACCCTGGCCGATCCGGGCGTGCAGAACCCGGCCGCCTCCGGGGCCGCCCCGGCGCTCGGGGCGCAGATCACCTCGATGGCGGTCGAGAGCAACGGCCAGATCGTGGTCGCCGGGTACGTGTACAACGGCCGCAACGACGACTTCGCGGTCGAGCGCTTCAACAGCAACGGCGCGCTCGACAACACGTTCGGCGTAAATGGCCTGAGCGTGACCGATTTTAGCGGCGAGAACGCCGAAGCGACCAGCGTGGCCGTGCAGGCCGACGGCCGGATCGTGCTCGGCGGCGAGGTCTATAACGGGACCAACTACGATTTCGCGCTGGCCAGGTACAACGTAAACGGCAGCCTGGATACGACTTTTGGCGCGAGCGGCAAGGTGGTTACGGATTTTGGCGGCGCAAACGCGGTGGTCAATTCCATCGCCCTCGAAGGCAGCGGAGCCAATACCGAAATCGTGGCCGGCGGATATATCTCGGCCGGAACCCACACGGACATGGCCCTGGCGAAGTACACCTCAAGCGGCGCGCTTGATTCCGGCTTCGGCAGCGGCGGCGTGGTCACACAGGACATCGCCGGCCGCGACTCCCAGATCGCTTCCGTGGCCGTGGTGAAAAGTGGGACCGCGAACCAGATTTTGGCCGCCGGGTACGGCTACGACGCGGCCGCCTCGCACAACGATTTCGTGCTGGCGCGCTTTGGCGACAACGGCGCGCTCGATGCGGGCTTCGGCTCGGGCGGCCTTGTCCTGACCAATTTTGGAGCCGAGGCCAAGGCCGGTTCCCTGGCCGTCGGGACCGGCGGCCAGATCGTGGTCGCGGGATACGCGGACGCGGGCGCGGGCGGGGCGGCCGAGTTCGCGCTGGCGCGCTATAACGCCGGCGGCGGCCTGGATACGACTTTCGGCAACGGCGGCACGGCGGCGACCGCCGTGGGCTACGGCGCAAGCCAGGCGACTTCGGTCGCCGTCGAGGGCGCGGGCTCAAGCGCCCGGATCGTGGCCGCGGGCGCCGCGGTCGGCAGCGCCGGTCATACGGATTTCGCCCTGGCCTCCTACGACGCCACCGGCAACCTGATCTCCACGGCCGTCCAGGACTTTATCGGCAACGGCGCCCAGGCCAAGGCCGTAGCGTACGACGCCGCAAGCGGCGACATCGTCGCGGCCGGATTCGCGAGCAACGGCGCGGGTCCGGAATTCGCCCTGGCCGCATTCACCGCCACCGGCGGCCTGGCCGCCGGAACGCTCGACGCGGGCTTTGGCTCCTTAGGCCTGCAAACCTCCAACGCAAGCGGCCTGATCGATACGAGCGGCGCGCCGGTGCGGGTGATGGCCATATCCTCGGACATCGCGCAGGGCGGGCTGCTGGCCCGCGACACGGCCGACGGGGTGATCGAGTTCATTTACAATGAAAGCGGCGCGCCCGCGCAGGTTCTCCAGGAGCTTGAGCTGGCGCTCGGCGGGGTCAAGGCGGACTCGATCGCGCTGGCCACGCACGGCTCCACGGACGGGACCTTCGATTTGACCGACGGCGGCGTCGTGAGCGCCGGTTCCGTGCTTGGCAACGCGGGGATGAACGCCTTCTGGCAGGGCGTGGGCGGGCAGCTCAAGACGGCCGGTTCCATCGACCTTCTGGCCTGCGACCTGGCTGATTCGATGCAGGGCCAACTGACCGCCGCGGTCATCAGCCAGGTGAGCGGCCGCGCCGTGAACGCCTCGACCGACGCCACCGGCAACCCGGCCTACGGCGGCGACTGGATTTTGGAGATGGGCAACGTCGACCTGGCCGCGAGATACTTCGCGGCGGGAAAGCTCGACAATTTCAAGGGCGTGCTCCATGACCAAGAAAGCCTGGATTTGAACGGCGTCGGCGCCGGAACGGTCATCGCAGACGTCTACCCCAACGATTCAGCAGCGGTTCCGTTTTGCATGGCCGTGGAATACATCGGCGGGACCGAGTATATTGTGGTGGCCGGGTCCTTATACGACGGCAGTTGCTGGTCTCCCTATGTGGAGAGGTTCAACGCGGACGGCAGCTGGGACTCCAACTTCAATAGCGGCCAAGGTTGGGAGTCGATCAATCTCAACGGCGTCGGCAACGGCCAGTTTCCCGCCAGCGTCGGCGACGCCCAGGTCAACGCCGTGGCCGTGGACGCCTGCGGGGATATCTTTATCGCCGGGTACGTCGTCGATGCGACCGTGAGTTCCCCGAATTTCAATCACAAGGATTTCCTCGTCGTCAAACTGGGTTCGGACGGGACCGTGAACGCCGAAGCCGCCAACTATTTCATTGCCGGCCAGGACAACGTGGCTACGAGCCTGGCCATCCAGCCCGCCGACGGCAAGATCGTCGTGGCCGGATACGCTTCCAACGGTTCCAACGACGAATTCGCCGTGGCCAGGTACACGCCCTCGCTGGCTTTGGATTCGGGCTTCAACGGCGCAAATGGCGGCGGTTCGGGCGGCGTAGGCTATGCACTGTACGATTTCGGCGCCGAGGCCAAGGCCTACGCCGTGGTCCTGCAGGACGTCGGCGACGTCGACCTCCGGATCGTGCTCGGCGGGTTCGCCAACAACGGCGTCGACCTCGGCAGCGGGGGTGAAAACAAATTCGCCCTGGTCCGTTTTCACGACGACGGCCGCCTCGATGTGTATCAGAATATGAGCCATCAGGGTTTCGGTTTTGAAACCAGCGGTTGGGAAGAGACCTCCTTCGGCTACGACGCCGGAATCAAGGCGCTGGCCGTCGACGCCAACGGGTTTATCGTGGCCGGCGGGTATGCGAAAACAGCCAGCGGCGACCTCTATCAATTCGCCTTGGCCCGGTACGACTTGTCCGGCATTCCGGACCAGAACTTCGGCTCGGACAACAGTAACCCGGGGACCGTGACCACCGGCCTGACGGGGAACGACGTCTCGATTAACTCCATCGCCATCGACAGCATCGGCCGCATCGTGGCCGCCGGAACCGCCAGCGACGGGACGAATTCGTATTACGCGGCAGCCAGGTACAGCGCCTCCGGCAGCCTGGACGTCACCTTCGGAACCACCGGTTCCGGGGTCCAGCTTTTCTGCGGAACAACCGGCGACACGACCGGCGGGGCCGATTCCGTGACAGTTCTGCAGAGCGGAAATATCCTGGTTTCGGGCCATGTCATCGACAGCCACACATCTTACTGGGCGATCGGACTGAACCAACTCGACCGAAACGGCACTTTCGCCGGAGTCACCGGCAGCCTGGATTCCAACGGCAACGGCACGGGCGTCCTGATCGATTATTTCGGCGTGGCCAACGGTTCCGCTTTCTACTCCGCCGTGGACGCGAACCACGACCTCGTGGTGGCCGGAACGACGATCATCGGCTCCGCCACGGACATCGTCCTGGCGCGCTACGACGCAAACGGGGTGTTGGACACGAGCTTCGGCGTCGGCGGCACGGAATATGTCGATGTCACCAAGATATCGTCCAGCTTCAGCACCGTCAGTGTCAACGGCCTGGCCATCGACACCGCGGGGGACGGAGGCATTTTCGTCGCCGGAATGGTCATGTCCGGCAGCGATATGGACTTCATGGTGGCGTCCTTCACCTCAAGCGGAAGCGCCTCGGCCTTCATCACGAACCGTTTTAATGGCGACGACTGCGGGGCCACGGGCATCGCCGTCGAGTCCGACGGCAAGCCCGTGGTCGCGGGCTGGATTTACAACCCGGGGAGCGGAAACAATCAGATCGTCGTGGCCAGATACACGACCGCGTTGTCGTTGGATCCGGCCTTCAATTACGTCAGCGCCGGCCAGTTCGGCTACGCCACCGGCGATTATTTCAATGGGCTCGCCCAGGCCCAGGCCGTGGCCATCCAAAGCGACCAAAAGATCGTGGTCGCGGGCTGTGCCGCCGGCGCGGATTACAACAACTTCGCCCTGATCCGTTTCACCAGCGGCGGCGCCGTCGACCGTATGATCACGACCGACTTCGCCGGCGACTCCGCGATCTACGCCTTGGCCGTCCAGCCGGATCAGTCCATCGTTGCCGGCGGCACGGCCAAACCCGGAGGCAGTGATTTCTATCAATTCGCCCTGGCCCGGTATGACTCGGACCTCAATTTGGAACGGTACACCGCCATGTCCGTGGGCAACGGCGACGCCCGGATCAACGCCCTGGCCATCGACGCGAGCGGACGCATCGTGGCCGCCGGAGGCTTTTCGCCCTTCTCGATGAACTACACGGATATCGCCCTGGCCCGCTACACGGCCTACGGCTCACTCGACACCACGTTCGGCGATAGCGGCATCATCACCGTACAGCCCTTCAAAACGCAGAGAAACAATACGGCCTGGTCCGTGGCCGTGCAAAACGACGGCAAGATCCTGGCCGTCGGCAACGCGGCGGACGGGCAAGGCGTCGATTCGCTCGGCATTCTTCGTTTCGACGTCAATGGCGCCACCGCGACCTTCGGGGCCACGGGCGGCCTGAACTCGAACGGCGACGGCACGGGCGCCCTGCTGTACAATTTCGGCGATAGCCATGCCGCGTCCCCCTTCCATATGGCCCTGGACGCGAGCCAGGACATCGTGATCGCCGGGACGGTCACGGTCAATTCGGTCCAGGAAGTGCTGCTGGCCCGCTATGACAGCGACGGCGTCCTGGACGCCAGCTTCGGCGCGTACGGCATGGAATTCGTCGATGTCAGCCCGCTGACGCCCGACTTTGGCTCCAGTTATCCATTCAGCGCTCCCCTGGTCAACGCCCTGGCCATCGACGCCAATTCCGGGAATATCTACATCGCCGGGTCCGTCCACGACGGCAACGCCAACAGCGGCGCCGGCGCCACGGATTTCTTGTTGATGCAATTCAGTTCCGGCGGCGCTTACCAAGCCTACGCCGCGTCCAATTTCGACGGCGTCACCGACTGGACGGCCACAAGCCTGGCCATCCAGCCCGCCGACGGCAAGATCGTGGTGGCGGGGTACGATGACAACGGCTCCTCCTACAGAAATTTCGCCGTGGCCAGATACACGACCTCGCTGGGTTTGGATCCGGGCTTCAACGGCGCAAACGGCGGCGGCTCGGGTGGACCCGGCTACGCCACCGGCGATTATTTCCTCGCCAGCGCCCAAGCCAACGCCGTGACCCTGCAGACCGTAAGCGGCGACCTCAAGATCGTGCTCGGAGGCGGGGCGATGACCGGCGGCGAAAACGACGTCAGCCAGTTCGCCCTGGTCCGGCTCAACAGCGACGGCAGCTTCGGCCACAATGTTCTGACTTCCTTCGACGGCGACGCCGCCATCACCTCCCTGGTCACCCAGACGGCGGATCAGTACGTCGTGGCCGGCGGGTACGCCACCACGTTCACTCAAATGAACTACGGCGAGGGCGGCGTCATCTCCACCCCCCATGTGGAGTTCGCCCTGGCCCGGTACGACAAAATCGGCCTCTCCCTTGACAACGCGTTCGGTTCGAACGGGACCGTAGTCTCGTCCATCGGCGGCGAAGACGCCCAGATCAGCAGCATCGCCATCGCCAGCGACGGCTCGGGCGACATCCTGGCTGCCGGAACCACGGCCTCCAAGCAGATCGCCCTGGCCCGGTACACCGCGGCCGGCGTGCTGGACCCGAGCTTCGGAACCGGCGGCGTCGTCCTGACTGCGCCGAGCAGCCCGTCTTCCTGGGATTCGCTCGGGGCCGGGACCGTGGCCTTCTTAAACGGCAAAATCCTGGTCGCTGGTTTCGCGGCGGACCATGTCAGCGGGGACAACTACCTGACTCTGACGCGGTTTGGCGCAAACGGCCCCAGTCCGGCTACGACGAGCAGCGGCGGCCTGAACTCGAACGGCGACGGCACGGGCGCCTTGCTGTTCGATTACGGCGGCCAAGTCGCAAGCTCGTCCCATTTTTATATGGCCCTGGAAGGAAACGACATCGTGGTCGCCGGGACCGTGATCGTCGGCGGCGATCAGGACGTGGCGCTGGCCCGCTACGACGGCTATGGCGTCCTGGACACGAACTTCGGCAAGGACGGCATTGAACTCGTGGACGTCGGCGCGCTGAACGCCTATTTGAGCGCCCCCGTGGTCAACGCCCTGGCCATCGACACCGGTCAAACGACCAATATTTACATCGCCGGGTCCGTGTACGACGCCTCCGTCGCCAGCGGCTTTGGCGGCTCGGATTTCCTGGTGATGCAGTTTACCGCAAACGGCGTCTACAAAGCGTACGCCGCCTCCAATTTCGACAACAACAGCAACTGGACGGCCACCAGCCTGGCCATCCAGCCCGGGGACGGCAAGATCGTGGTCGCGGGGTACGTCGCCGACCAATCCGCCAACAACCAATTCGTCCTGGCCCGGTACCTCCCGGCCACCGGCGCGGCGGCGGCCTTGTCGCTGGATACAAGCTCCACGGCCAATACGCCTTTCAACAACGGCGCGGGCTATGTCACCTACGATTTCCCGGGCACGTCCTCCCAGGCCAACGCCGTGGTCATCTTAAGCGACAACACGATCGTCGCCGCGGGCAGCGCCCATAACGCGGGCTACGACAGTTTCGCCCTGGTCCATTTCAACGCCGGCGGCAGCCAAGTCCTGTACACGGCCAGCACCGACTTCGGAGGCGACGCCGCGATCTACGCCCTGACCACCCAGACGCTCGGCGGCGCGGAGTACATTCTGGCGGGAGGGGAAGCATCCCCGAACGGCGACTATCAATTCGCCCTGGCCCGGTATCACGAGGCCGACTTGTCCCGGGACGCCAGTTTCAATCCGGGAAGCAGCGTTGGTCAAACGGTGACTTTTTATCATGGAGGACTCTCCGGCTCCGATCCGTATACCGGCGGAACCGAACTCACGACCGTGGGCGGCGGCGACGCCTTCGTCAACGCCCTGGCGATCGACGGCTCGGGCCGCATCCTGGCTGCGGGCTCCACGGCTGCCGGGGAATTCGCCGTGGCCAGGTACACTTCCGGCGGCGTGCTGGACGCCGGCTTCGGAATCGGCGGCGTCGAACTCCCGTCGCTGCCCGCCGGCTCGACCGCCGAGCAATACGGGGGGGCCTATTCCGTGGGCCTGGTCAACGGCAAAATTCTGCTCGCGGGCGACGTGCGCAGCGTCGCGACGGGAGACGTCTGCCTGGGTCTGATCCGGCTGGGTTCGCCAAGCAGCGACGACCTGTCGCTTTCCGGGGGCGTGGCCGGTCAGGCGGTAAACGACAACGCCACCACGTTCACCCCGTTCGGCAACGCCAATGCGGGGTCGCATCTCACCATCACCGACTCCGCCAGCTCGTCCGGGACCGTGACGATTACGCTGTGCAACTTCGCCAACGGCGTCCTGACCCCGGGAAGCGGCTTCACCGTCATGGGGGACGATTACTATAATATCGCTACCGGCGACTACTTCGCGTACAACCCGAGCACCGGCGTCGGCACGTTGATCTACAACTCGGTGGCCAGCGCCAATCTGGAGCTTCAGGGCCTGATCTTCACCCCGACCAATCATCAGGCGGCGACGGGACAGACCGTGACCACCTCCTTCACCGTGAGCGTGCACGACGGCTTAGGCGTCGTCCAGAGCGATACGACGACCTCGGTGACGGTCAAGGCGGTCAATCTCCAGCCCGCGCCGTCCATCATCTGCGACGCCAACCATACCGTCGCCGGTCCGGTCCTGCCGGCGGACACCGGAGCGAGCGTGTCCGGGCTGCTCTCCGGCGTCATTTCGCAAACCAGCGGAAATTACAGCCTGGGCGGCATCGCCATCACCGGCAACGCCGCCAACGCGGCCACCCAGGGCGTGTGGCAATATTTCAGCAACGATTCCGGAACCTGGGTGGACATCAACAGCGCCGGCGTTCCGACCTCGACCAACGCCGTCATGATCTCGGCCAGCGCCATGATGCGCTTCTCGCCGGTCGCCGGCTTCTCCGGAACCGCCCCGCAACTGACATTCGAGGTGGTCGACGGGGCGTATCCGGCCGGGTCGTATTCCGATGGCATCCGGACCGACAATCCCGCCAGCTCCCCGAACAGCGCCAGCTTTTCCTCCACGCAATACAAACTGGCGGTGTCGGTGACGGGCCAAACCAACACACTCGCCTTACACGGCAACCTCGGCGGCGACGCCAACACCAACAGCGGATCGAACATCGCGTCGACGGCAACGTCAAACCCGATCACAAACCCGATCACGACGCCGCTCACGATACCCAATACGCCTGCCGCTCCGGTCACGATCCCCAGCAACAATACGGTTGCTCCGGCGATCAACAATGCGTCCACGGCCGCGACCACGACGACAAACTTCCAGGCCCCGAACACGACGAGCTTTAGCTCCGTAAGCCCGGGTTTGTCGTCCTCGTCCGCCAGCACGTCGCTGTCCTCTCAGTCCGGCATGACCGGTCTGTCCGACACCACGAGTTTGTCCTCGACCTCGACCACGGCTTCCGCCCCGGCAATGTCGTTGAACTCGCTTATGGAAAGCTCCCAGTCGGCTTTCAACGCGACGTTTTCCAGCACTCCGGCCGCCACGCCGGGCCAACCCCTGGCCACGGGCATGGAAAGCTCCCTTTCCACTTTTGCGTCCACGGCCCTGGCTTCGACCCTGCCCGCGCAGTCGACCGCCGCCCTCTCGGTCTCTTTGGCCCCCACGGCGGAAGGTCCCGCCTCCTCGCTCAGCGCCCCCCTGGCCCCCGCGCCCACAACGGCAGCGTCGTCCGTGAGCGCTCTTTCGCCGACTCCGGGCGCCGCCGCGACGGCGGTTCTGACCCCGGTCGGCGAAGCCACGAGCCAGCTCATGGCGGCCCAGGACAAGGCGATTTCCACCCAGTCGATCGCGGACACGGCCAAGGCCCTGGGCGGCGGCGACCGGGCCCAGGAGGCCAAAGTCACCCAGGCTATGACCGCGGTGTCCAAGGATGTGGAAAAGGCCGTGCAGCAGAAGACGGACTCGGGAACGGCCAAGACCGCGATCGAGAGTTCCGTGGCCAAGGCCGCCGCCGCCAAGGGCATCACGGACCCGGCCGTGGTCAAGACCATGCAGGCGTCGGCCGTGAAAATGTTCAACCAGGAACGGGCGGCCAACTCGCGCGCGTTGCTGGAAACGATGATTCCGCGCAAGAATTAGCCTTGGCGCCGCCGCCGCCGGCGCCTTTGCGTAAATTCCTCCCCCCTTGCTCCTTGAGCCGGATGTACCCTGTCCGGCTTTTTTTGGCCCATAGCAACCTCGGAAAGCGAGTCATGCTCGACCAAGCGGAACTGAGCGGAATCGAGCAGAGCGGGCTTGACGCCGCCCGTCAATAGATATATCGACATATGCAAATATGGAGATATAAATGAAGCAATTCATCCGTCTCATGAAGGCCCTGTCCGACCCCAACCGGGTGAAAGTCGTCAAATTGTTGCAAAGAAGGGCTATGTGCGTGTGCGAGCTTCAGGCCGCCCTTGGGATCGCGCAGCCCACGGTGTCGAGCCACCTGAGGGTGCTTGAGGACGCGGGGCTCGTGAGCGGCGCCAAGGAGGGGCAATGGGTCAACTACTCGCTGCCCGTGGCTGGGAACCTGTGCGCCGGCGTGCTGCTTGAGCACTTAAAGACCTGGCTGGAGGACGATCCGGAGGTGGCCGCGCTGCTGGACCGTCTGGACGGCATTCATCGGGAAACCATCTGCGCCGCGCGGCAAACCGCTCCAAATCAGGAGGAAATCGTCATGAAACCGAAGAAGGTCCTGTTCATTTGCACCCACAACTCCGCCCGCAGCCAGATGGCCGAAGCCTTCCTGAACCAATTGGGGAACGATCGATACGAGGCCGCCAGCGGAGGCTTCGAGCCCAGGCCGATCAATCCCCTGGTGACCGAGGCCATGGCCGAAGCGGGCCTGGACATCTCCACAAACCAATCCAAAAGCGTCTTTGATCTGTTCAAGGCGGGCCGTATCTTCGACTACGTCATCACCGTGTGCGAGGATGCCCGTGAAGGCCAATGCCCCATTTTCCCAGGCGTGACCACGCGGTTGCACATCCCGTTTGTCGATCCGGCCGTCTTAAGCGGCAGCCATGAGGAAAAAATGGCCTCGGTCCGGGAAATCCGGGACGCCATCAAGGCCAAGGTCGTGGAACTCATGGCCGGGTGGGATGCGGACACAACCCCCAGGAAGCTCGGGTAGGGCGATGGAAACCTCCCAGGCCAAACGGCTTTCCTTTCTCGACCGCTTTCTCACCCTGTGGATCTTCGCGGCCATGTTCGCCGGAGTGCTCGGCGGCTGGGCCTGGCCCGGGATCAGGGACGCGGTGAATTATTTCCAGGTCGGCGCGACCAACATTCCCATCGCCGTGGGGCTGATCCTGATGATGTATCCGCCCCTGGCCAAAGTGAAATACGAGAAACTCGGCCAGGTGTTCCGCAATACCCGCGTGCTCGCCCTGTCTCTCGTGCAGAACTGGATCATCGGCCCGGTTTTGATGTTCGCGCTCGCCGTGACTTTTCTCTCCGGGCAGCACGACTACATGGTCGGCTTGATTCTGATCGGGCTGGCGCGCTGCATCGCCATGGTCATCGTCTGGAACGACCTCGCCCTCGGCGACCGCGAATACTGCGCCGGGCTGGTGGCGTTTAATTCCGTCTTTCAGGTGCTTTTTTTCTCGGCCTTCGCCTGGTTTTTCATCACCAAACTGCCGGCCGTCCTGGGACTTTCGGGCGTGGCCGTGGACATCTCAATCGGCCAGATCGCGCAAAGCGTGTTCATCTATCTGGGCGTCCCGTTTATCGCCGGGATGCTCTCGCGCCTGATCGGCCTGAAGACCAGGGGCCGGCAGTGGTATGAAGAAACGTTCATCCCGGCGATCAGCCCCATCACGTTGATATCCCTTCTGTTCACGATCCTGGTCATGTTTTCGCTCAAGGGCGGGCACATCGTGCGCCTGCCGCTGGACGTCCTGCGGGTGGCCGCGCCGCTGCTGATCTATTTCGTGGTCATGTTCTTCGCCTCCTTTTACCTGTCGCGCCGGGCCGGGGCGACCTACGAGCAGTCGTCCACGCTGTCGTTCACCGCCGCCTCGAACAATTTCGAACTGGCCATCGCCGTGGCCGTGGCCGTGTTCGGCCTCGACTCGGGCGAGGCGTTCGCCGCAGTCATCGGACCGCTGGTCGAGGTTCCGGCGCTGATCATGCTGGTCAACGCCAGCCTGTGGATCAGGCGGCGTTATTTTCCTTTCGCCGTGGACACGCCGCTTGGGGTGCGCCACGTCGCCTGCAAACCGTGAGGAGCACGCTATGACGCCGCGTACGAAGGTTCTGTTCCTGTGCACCGGCAACGCCTGCCGCAGCCAGATGGCCGAGGGCTTCGCCCGGGCGTTGCGGCCCGATCTGGAAGCCTTTTCCGCCGGGGTGGAGAAACACGGGCTCGATCCCCGGGCGGTTACGGCCATGGCCGAGGCGGGCGTCGACATTTTCGGACAGAAATCGAAACTGGTGGACGAACTGGCAGTGGGGGAATTCGATTTCGTGGTCACCTTGTGCGGCCACGCGAACGAGAATTGCCCGTACTTTCCCGGCAAGACCAAGAGAATCCACGCCGGGTTCGACGACCCGCCGCAGCTCGCCAGGGACGCGAAGAATGAAGAAGAGGCGCTTGGGCATTATCGAAGAGTGCGCGACGAGATTAGGGAGTTTGTTTTGAAATTTCCGGGGGAATAGTCGGTCGGCCTTGCCGCCTTGGAGCGAACCTCGGCGGCGGCGTACTTGAAAAACACCGCCGCCGAGAACCGCCCCAAGGCGGCAAGGCCCTGGTCGCGGCGAACGCGTGAGCAGGCGAAATTCTCAAGAAATGAAATGGAGGGAAGAGAGCGGCGGTAATGAAAGCGGATATTGAAGGAACATTCTTTTGCCGCCCGATCATCCCTTTTGAACCATAGAAAAATCCCCCGGGTCTTCACCCGGGGGATTTTGTATCTGGGTTTCCAAAGGGGCTAAGCCCCTTTGGCCGCCGGAGGCATCTTCTCTTATTTGCCGGCGCGGCCGTCGTCGCAGGGTTCGCCGTCTTTGGGCCGCGAGTGTTCGGCGGTGCTGGTGAGTTCGCAGGCTTCCTGGCCGCCTTCTTGGGCCGGGGCCGGGGCGGCGGGCGGGGCGGCCTCCAGGCCGGCCATTTTGGTCAGCGAGGCCCAGCGGTCGGCCACGTCCTGTTCCAGGTGGGCGCGCAGCCGTTTCGACTCTTCGGGCATCATCTTGTCGAGCATGGCGTAGCGGTTTTCGCCGGTGACGAAGGCGTTGAGCGTGCCGTCCGGGGCCTTGGAGTCGAGCACCAGGGGCGTTTCGCCCTTGGCGGCGAGCAAGGGGTTGTAGCGGAACAGCGGCCAGTAGCCCGATTCCACGGCCAGGCGTTCTTCTTCCTGGGTTTTGCCCATGCCTTTGCGGATGCCCTGGTTGATGCAGGGCGCGTAGGCGATGACCAGCGACGGTCCGGGGTAGGCCTCGGCTTCGCTGACGGCCTTGAGGTACTGGATTTTGTTGTAGCCCATGGCCACGGCGGCCACGTAGACCGAGCCGTAGGTCATGGCCATCATGGCCAGGTCTTTTTTGCGGGTCTTTTTACCCGAGGCGGCGAACTTGGCCACCGCTCCGGCCGGGGTGGCCTTGGAGGACTGGCCGCCGGTGTTGGAATAGACTTCGGTGTCCATGACCAGGATGTTGACGTCCTCGGTCTGGGCGATGACGTGGTCCAGGCCGCCGTAGCCGATGTCGTAGGCCCAGCCGTCGCCGCCGAAGATCCAGTAGGATTTCTTGGTCAGCAGGTCCGCGTCGGCGTGGATCGCCGCCAGGACCGGGTCTTTGGATTTGGCCGTGAGTTTTTTGATTTCGCGGCCAAAGGCTTCGGACTTGGCCGGATCGGCGAAGCCGTCCAGCCAGCCTTCGAAGGCGGCTTTGAGTCCGGCGTCGAGCGATCCGCCGAGGGCGGCTCGCACTTTGTCCGCCAGGCGAGCGCGGCGCATGTTGCCCGCGAAGGCGACGCCGTAGCCGAATTCGGCGGCGTCTTCGAAGAGCGAGTTGCCCCAGGCCGGGCCATGGCCCTCGGGGGTGACGCAGTAGGGCACGCTCGGGGCCGAAGCGCCCCAGATCGAGGAGCAGCCGGTGGCGTTGGCCACCACCATGCGTTCGCCGAAGAGTTGGGTGATGACCTTGACGTAGGGCGTCTCGCCGCAGCCGGCGCAGGCTCCGGAGAATTCCATGAGCGACTGGTTGAACTGGCTGCCCTTGACGCTGTCGCGCTTGAAGAGGCCGCTTTTGAAGGGCACGGTCGCGGCGAATTCGAAGTTGGGCGTTTGTTCCTCGATCTGGGTTTCGATCGGCCGCATTTCCAGGGCTTTGGTCTTGGCCGGGCAGATGTCGGCGCAGTTGCCGCAGCCCATGCAGTCCAGGGTATTGACCTGGAGGCGGAAGGCCAGGTCCTTGGCTTCCTTGCCGATGGCCGCGATGGTCTCGAAGGTTTTCGGGGCGCCGGTCAGTTCCTTGGCGCCGGCCAGCACCGCAGTCAGGGCGCTGTGCGGGCAGACGAAGGAGCACTGGTTGCACTGGATGCAGTTTTCCTTGATCCATTTGGGCACGTTGATGGCCACGCCGCGTTTTTCGTACTTGGAGGTGGCCGTCGGGAAAAAGCCGGCCGGATCGAACGCCGAGACGGGCAGGGTGTCGCCCTGCTGGCGCAGCATGGGGCGCATGACGCCGGTGACGAAGGCCGGCAGTTTGATCGCCTCCTCCGGCTTGGCCCGGCCGGCCTGAGCCCAGGAGGCCGGGTATTTGATTTCGACCAGATTTTCGACGGTCTGGTCCACGGCGTCCACGTTCATCTTGACGATTTTTTCGCCTTTCTTGCCGTAGGCCTTCTGGATGGAGGCCTTGAGCAGGGTCACGGCCTTCTCGAAGGGCAAAACGCCCGAGAGCTTGAAGAAGGCGGTCTGCATGATCATGTTGATGCGTCCGCCAAGTCCCACGGCCTGGGCGATCTTGACGGCGTCGATGTTGTAGAACTTGAGTTTTTTCTCGGCGATGACGCGGCGCACCGAGGCCGGGATCTGGGTCTCCATGTCGGCGGCGGTCCAGTTCGAGTTGAGCACGAAGGCGCCGCCGTCCTTGATGCCTTCCAGGACGTCGTAGATGACCACGTAATTGGACTTGTGGCAGGCGACGTAATCGGCCTGGTTGACCAGGTAGGTGGAGCGGATCGGTTTTTTTCCGAAGCGCAGGTGGGAGACGGTGATGCCGCCGCTTTTTTTGGAATCGTAGGCGAAATAGCCCTGGGCGAACATGTCGGTGTTGTCGCCGATGATCTTGATGGCTTCCTTGTTGGCGCCGACCGTTCCGTCCGCGCCAAGGCCCCAGAACTTGCACTGCACGGTGCCGGCCGGGGTGACGTCCGGAAAGGCGGGGTCCAGGGCCAGCGAGGTTTGGGTGACGTCGTCGGCGATGCCCACGGTGAAGCGGTTCTTGGGTTCTTTGGCGGCCATGTTGGCGAAGACGGCGGCGGCCATGGCCGGGGAGAATTCCTTGGAGCCCAGGCCGTAGCGGCCGGCGACGAGCTTGGCGGACACGCCCATGTCGGCCAGGGCGGCGGCCACGTCCAGATAGAGCGGGTCGTAGAGCGCGCCGGGCTCTTTGGTGCGGTCGAGCACGGTGACGACCCGGGCGGTCTTGGGCAGCGCCCTGGCCAGGGCTTCGGCCACGAAGGGTCTAAACAGCCGGACCACGACCATGCCGACCTTTTCGCCTCGGGCGCGCAAAAAGTCGATGGTCTCGGCCACGGTCTCGGCCGAGGAGCCCATGGTGACGATGACGCGCTCGGCCGCCGGATCGCCGTAGTAGTCGAACAGGCTGTAATGGCGGCCGGTGGCCTCGCCCACGCGCTTGAGGCATTCGGCCACGATCCCCGGCACGGCTTGGTAATGCGTGTTGGAGGCTTCGCGGCCCTGGAAGTAGATGTCCGGATTCTGGGCCGTGCCCCGGGTATTGGGATGCTCGGGGTTCATGGCCGCGGCCCGGAAGGTCTCGATCTTCTCGTAATTCACCAGCTTGGCGATGTCCTGGTATTCCAGGACCTCGATTTTCTGGATCTCGTGGGAGGTCCTGAAACCGTCGAAGAAGTGAATGAAGGGCAGGCTGGCTTCGACGGCCGCCAGGTGGGCGGCGATGGCCATGTCGTGGCACTCCTGGACCGAGGCCGAGGACAGCATGCAAAAGCCGGTGGCGCGGCAGGCCATGACGTCCTGGTGGTCGCCGAAGATCGACAGGGCGTGGGCGGCGATCGCCCTGGCCGAGACGTGGAAGACCGCGGGCAGAAGCTCGCCGGCGATCTTGTACATGTTGGGGATCATCAGCAAAAGGCCCTGGGAGGCGGTGAAGGTCGTGGTCAGGGCGCCGGAGGCGAGCGCGCCGTGGACGGCCCCGGCGGCGCCGGCCTCGGACTGCATCTGCCGGATCGACAACGGCTGGCCGAAGATGTTTTTCTTTCCGGCCGCGGCCCATTCGTCGGCGATCTCGCCCATGGTGGACGAGGGCGTGATGGGATAGATGGCGGCGCATTCGCTGAGCGCATAGGCGGCGTGCGTCGTGGCCGTGTTGCCGTCGACGGTTTTGGTCACTTGCTTGGCGGGCATGGTTCTTCCTTCCTCCTTAAAAACACGCACTGTACTTGAAAAAGTTCTACAGGCCAAGTCCGGCCTTGATCGCCTTGATGTCCAAATTGGAGGCCACCAGTTGCCGGCTCTGGCCGAACTTGGTCGGCGAGCGGAATTTGTGGCGCTTGAGCAGATTGTCCATGCGCTTGGCGATGGAATAGGTGTCGTCGCGGACCACCAGGACGGGGGTTTCCTCGGCCTCGGCCCGGGCCAGGATGACGTCGTTGGGATAGAGGTTGCCGGTCAGAATCAGGCAGGAGCAGTTGCCCTCGATGGCCACCAGCTGCAAGTCGGCCCGATCGCCGCCGACGATGACCGCAGCCTTGGGGTGCTTGCGGAAATGGGTGAGGAAGTTCTCGATCTGCATGGTGCCGATGAGAAAGCTCTCCACCACCCGGTCGCCCCGGTGCGAGGCGCTGATGAGGCGGCCGCCGAGGTTGGTGGCCAGCGCCTCCACCGAGATGCCGCCGAGCAGGTTGTCGTGGGGAATCACGCCCAGAACCTCTACGCCGCGCGAACGCAGGAAGGGGATCAGGTTGCGTTCGAGTTCCTCCATGTAGAAGCTCGGGATGTCGTTGAGCACGCAGCCGAGCATGGCGTCGCCCACGGCCTCGCGGATGGAGAGCAGGTAGTCGTAGTTGATTTCGTTGATGTAGCGGTCGATGATCAGGGTCTTGACGCCGAGCGCCTTGATGACCGAGACGCCGTCCAGGCAGCAGTATTTTCCGGAATGCAAAAACGATCCCGAGCCGCTCATCAGGACCAGGTCCTTGCCTTCGGCGAGTTTGGCGCAGGCGGCCTTGATTTGCGGGTAGCGGTCCACGCAGACGCCCGGGGCGAAGGCCTTGTGGATGAAGTCCTGGGTGATCAGGATCGGCGTGACCAGATCGGGATCGGCGGTAAGCCCCAGGGCCTCCTGGATCATGTGGGCGTCCTCGTCGCCCCAGACGTCGCCGAACTGCTTGGCCTGGGCGCCGACCGGCTTCATGTAGGCCAGGTTCAGGCCGTCCTGCTGGAATTTGAGCCCAAGGCCGAGCGTGATCATGTTCTTGCCGGAATAAGCCGAGGTGGAAGCGATATAAAGACCTCTCATGATACCCTCCATGGAGTTGGCCGTGTTTGTTCCGTTATCGGCGCTTGGACGCCGCAGTACCCAA
Source organism: Desulfovibrionaceae bacterium (assembly GCA_015233395.1). GTDB lineage: Bacteria > Desulfobacterota > Desulfovibrionia > Desulfovibrionales > Desulfovibrionaceae > JADFXV01. The sequence continues at coordinate 9,589 of JADFXV010000042.1, read as the reverse complement.
AACCTACTCGGGCAAAAGCATCAGCCGCATGTCGGCCACGATGGCCTTTTCGCTGTTGACCAGGACCGGATTGCATTCGGCTTCGTAAATCTCGGGGAAATCGAGCGCCAGTTGGGACATGCGGATGATCACGTCCTCCAGGGCGTCGAGATTGACCGGAGCTTCGCCGCGCACGCCCTTGAGCAGGAGGTAGGACTTGATTTCGCGGATCATGTCCCGGGCGTCGGCGATGCCAAGCGGCGCCAGCCGAAAGGAGATGTCCTTGAGCACCTCGACGTAGATGCCGCCGAGCCCGAACATGAGCAGCGGGCCGAACTGGTCGTCGCGCTTGAAGCCGACGATGCACTCCTTGCAACCCTTGGGGGCCATGGCCTGGATCAGGCAGCCGGTGATGTGGGCGTCCGGGCGCATGTTGCGGGCCCGGTTGGTGACATCGATGAAAGCCAGGCGCACGGCCTCGGCGTCGGGCAGGCCGACCTTGACGCCGCCCACGTCGGATTTGTGCGAGATGTGCGGCGAGGCGATTTTGAGCACCACCGGGAAACCGATTTCCGTGGCCGCCGCCGCCGCCTCGTCGCTGGTGCGGGCCAGGGCCGTGGCCGAGGCGGGCAGGTCGTAGGCCTTGAGAATGTTCTGGGCCTGGAATTCCACTATTTCGGACAGGCCCCCGGAGCGGCAATCGGCGATCACCTTGCGCACCATATCGAGGCGGCCCTCGACGCTGGCCATGACCGGCGTGGGCTTGTTCTTCCACAGATACTGCTTGTACATCGAGGCGATGGCCTCGATGGCCTCGTCGGGGAAGAGGTAGCAGGGGATGCCCGCGTCCTGGAGCATCCTCTGGCCCGGAGCGATGCGCATCTTGCCCATGAAGCAGCAGAAGACCGGCTTGTCCGTGGTGGCCGCGTGCCTGATGACGGCTTCGGCGGTCTTTTCGATCTCGGCCGTGGCGGTCGGGGTGAGCAGGACCAGCATGGAGTCGACCAGCGGGTCCTTGAGGACCACCTCGATGGTCTTGTCGTAGCGCTCGGCCGGCGCGTCGCCGATGATGTCGATGGGGTTGTAGAGCGAGGCGTAGGCCGGCAGAAACGACTGCAATTTTTCGATGGTCTCCATCGAGGGCCGGGCCAGGTTGAGGAGCGATTTTTCGCAGGCGTCGGCGGCCAGGATGCCGGGGCCGCCGGAGTTGGTCACGATGGCCAGGCTCGGCCCCTTGGGCAGAGGCTGGGTGGAAAAGGCCTGGGCCAGGTCGAACAGGGCGGAGACGCCCTGGACGCGGATCACGCCGGTTTGGTTGAAGGCGGCGTTGTAGGCGTTGTCGGAACCGGCGATGGCGCCGGTGTGCGAGGAGGCGGCCTTGGCGCCGGCGGCGGTGGAGCCGCTCTTGATCATGATCACCGGCTTTTCCCGGGTGACGCGCCTGGCCATGCGCATGAAGTCCTTGCCGTGCTCGACGTTCTCTATGTAGCCGAGGATGACCTTGGTCTCGGGATCGTCGAGCAGGTAGTCGAGCATGTGCGATTCGTCGATGACCGCCTTGTTGCCCAGGCTCACGAATTTGGAGAAACCGATGTTCTCGCCCAGAGCCCAGTCCAGAATGGCCACGCACAAGGCGCCCGACTGGGAGAAGAAGGCGATGTTGCCTTTTTGCGGATAGGCGGCGGCGAACGAGGCGTTGACCCCGGCGCCGGTGGCGATCATGCCCAGGCAGTTGGGGCCGACCAGCGCGATGTCGTGCTTTTTGGCCAGTTCCGTCATCTCCTGCTCCAGGGCGTAGCCTTCCTTGCCTACTTCCTTAAAGCCCGCGGTGATGACGATGGCCGCGCGCACCTTGCGGCCGGTGAGTTCCTTGAGCGCCGGCATGACGTGATCCCGGGGCACGGTGATCACGGCCAGATCCAGGGGTTTGGGCAAGTCGGCTATGTCGTGGACGACCTTGAGCCCCAGGATCTCGTCCCCCTTGGGGTTGACCGGGTAGATGTCGCCCTTGAAGCCGGCCTGCTGCATGTTGGCCACCACGGTGTTTCCGAGCTTGCCCGGTTGGGCCGAGGCCCCGATGACGGCCACGTTTTTGGGTCGGAAAAGCGCCTCATAGTTCATTGTGCTCCCGCCTTGTTGTCCGATTTCACGCCGTTTGGGATTGCTTGTCCATGCTTGTTCTCCGCGTCCGTTCCGGAGGCGCCGCGCGAGCCGGCGAGGTCCGATTATTCAAATTGCATTCCAAGGGGCGAATCCTATGATTCCAGCTTGTTATGGGCAGCCTCCTCTGTCTGAAAAATCGGATTGCTTTTCGGCCACAGCAGAACACATCGGTGATGTGGCCGCATTGAAAAACAATAGCGTTTAATCACAGTGACTTATTAAATAATCGCGCGCCGGTCCGGAATTTCGGAGGAATCGTCCCCGTGCCGATTGCCTCCAATTCGTCCGCGGCGGCGCTCGTATCGTTTTCGGACGATTTCCCGATAGCCTATTTCGCCACGGATAGCCAAGCCCGATTTTTCTCCGGCGCGGCGACCGGCGACCCTCCGGGGGCCAAAGGGGCTCTGCCCCTTTGGAAACCCCGCCGGGGGGCATGATGCCCCCCGGACCCCCGCGTCAGGGGGCAAAGACGCGCCCCCGACGTGGGGGTCCGGGGGCGATCATCGCCCCCGGCGGGGTCCAGGGGCGGCGCCCCTGGTTTTCTCCACAAAAAAAGCCCGGGCCGCGTGAGCGGTCCGGGCTTATTTCATTTGGTCGGGCAGGGTTTAGGCGAAGGCCTTTTCGAAGTTCGGCACGACCTGCTTTTTGCGGCTCATGACCTTGTCCAGCCAGACCGAGCGGCCGGTGGCTTTGACGCCGAAGGCCTTTTCGACGACTTTGGGGTCGTCGGAGACGATCAGCATTTCGGAGCCTTCCTTCATGATGTCGGTCAGGAGCAAAAACACGCTGTGGCGGCCTTCGCTTTTGACCTTGGTGATTTCCTCGAACAGGCCGTCTTTGACCTTATCGAGCAGGGACAGGTCGATGACTTCCAGCTGGCCGATGCCGACCTTTTTGCCGGACATGTTGAAGTCCTTGTAGTCGCGGAAGACCAGGTCCTTCATGGAGGCGCCGGTCACGGCGGACTTGACGGTGAACATTTCCATGCCCAGGTCCATCATTTTCTTCACGCCGGCGATCTTCGCCAGATCCTTGCAGGCCTGCTTGTCGGCCTTGGTGCAGGTCACGGACTTGAACATGACGGTGTCGGAGAGGATGGCGCAGAGCATGATACCGGCGATCTTCTTGGAGATCTTCACTCCGGCGAAGTCGTACATGGCCTTGAGCACGGTGCAGGTGCAGCCCACGGGCATGACCCACATTTCCAGCGGATTGGGGGTGGTCACGTCGCCCAGTTTGTGGTGGTCGATGACGTAGAGGATCTCGGCCTTGTCGAGGTTGGCCGGGGCCTGGGCCAGATCGGAGTGGTCCACCAGGGCGATTTTCTTGCCAGCGGCGTCTTCGACGATCTCGGGGGCCTTGCAGCCGAACTTCTTGAGCACGAATTCGGTTTCCGGAGCGAGCTTTCCCTGGGCGGCCGGGACGGCTTCGGAGCCTTTCTTCCATTTGTTGAGCAAGTCGGCGAAGGCGATCGCGGAAGCCACCGAATCGGTGTCCGGATTCTTGTGACCGATGACGTAAAGGGCCATGTGACGTATCCTCCTCACAAAGTTTTGGCGATGCCGGGAATTGTGACCACGAAAAACTTTGTGACTATTAGCACAATCGCGAGCCGCTGCCAAGACGTGCGCCGTCTGTTTTTTCAATTTGCTCTGGGAGGCGGCCGCGATCGCCGGTGTATCCCCTTGGTTTATTCACTTTTTCCGGTCAAAAAAAATCCTGGCGCAAACCGGTGCGATACCCTAACGGGGTTCGCCGCGTCCTTGGAAGTTTGTTGAAAAATGCCGTCCCGGCATTTTTCAACTTCGGGCTGGCGAAAGTGAATTTCGCCAACCCTCTCGGATTGCGGGCAATAAAGTTTGCCCGCAATCCGGCGCGCCATCCCTGGCGCGCAGCAGCGCGCGACCGCTCGAAAGGGGGCCGGCAAAGGAGTTCGCATTATGCTCGTCTGGGCGCTGTATCCCGTATTCGGCCTGATCGCAGGCATCCTGGCCGGGCTTTTGGGCGTGGGCGGCGGCATCGTCGTCGTTCCGGCCCTGGTGTTCATCTTTTCCGTTCAAGGCCTGCCGGCCGGGCACGTCATGCAGATGGCGCTCGGCACCTCGCTTGGCACGATCATGTTCACCTCGATTTCGAGTTTTCGCGCCCATCACCGGCGCGGGGCGGTCGATTGGGGCATCGTGAAGGCGATCGCCCCGGGCATCCTGCTCGGCACGTTTTCCGGCTCGTATCTGGCGGCCAGGCTTTCGACCGATGTCCTCAAGGGATTTTTCGGCGTGTTTTTGCTCTACGTCGCCACCCAGATGCTGCTTGACGTCAGACCCAAGCCGTCGCGCGAGCTGCCCGGCCTGCCCGGCCTCACCGGCGCGGGACTTATCATCGGGGCGGTGTCGAGCCTGGCCGGCATCGGCGGCGGCACGCTGACCGTGCCGTTTATGACCTGGTGCAACACGCCCATGCGCCTGGCCGTCGGCACGGCGGCGGCCATCGGCTTTCCCATCGCCCTGGCCGGGACGGCCGGCTATCTGGTCAACGGCCTTGGGGCCGCGAACCTGCCGGACTACCATTTGGGGTTCATCTATCTTCCGGCCCTGGCCGGGGTGTCCGCAGCGAGCGTTTTGACCGCGCCGCTGGGGGCGAGATTGGCGCATGCGCTGCCGGTGTCCGCGCTCAAGCGGTTTTTCGCCGTATTTTTATATCTCGTGGCCGGCAAGATGCTTTGGGGGCTTCTCGCCTAGCGCGGCCATGCCCGAACCGGCCCGAACCGGCCCGAACCTGGCCGAACGGGGCCGAACGGGGGGCTGGCGCGCGGGCGGCGATTGGTGTATGCAACCGGGTCGCGGCGCAATCTTGCGACCGGGCGTTCCGGAAAACCGTCGCCTGCGTTCGCATTGACCTCGCCTGAACAACAAACCAGCCGCGCCGCCGCCCGCTTGGGCGTCGCGGAAAACATGCCGCAGGAAGGCGGCCAGGGAGCATGGGCCATGACCGACGGCCAGGAAGAACGCCCGATCGGAGGCGGCGGCGACGACCGGGAAGAGCAGAGCTTCGCCGATCTCTTTGCCGCGTCCATCGAGGAAAAAGCGCCGCCCGTGAAGGTCGGGGCCAAGATTAAGGGCCGGATCATCGGCATCGGCGAGGAGAGCGTCTTCATCGACGCGGGCGTGAAGATCGACGGCGTGGCCGTGAAAAAGGAGCTCCTCGACGAGAGCGGCAATTTTCCCTACGCCGAGGGCGACGTCATCGAGCTCTACGTCGTGGACATGGCCAAGGACGAGATCAAGCTGTCCCGGGCCTTTTCCGGTTCCGGCGGTCTGGAAGGCCTGTACGACGCCAAGGAAAGCGGCCTGCCCGTGAACGGCCGGATCGCCGCCGTGGTCAAGGGCGGGGTGTCCGTCGAGATCATGCGCCAGCGGGCCTTTTGTCCGGTCAGCCAGCTCGATCTGAATTACGTTTCCGACCCGGCCGCCCTGGTCGGCCAGGAATTCCAGTTTCTGATCACCAAGGTCGAGGAACGCGGCCGCAATATCGTGGTGTCGCGGCGCAAGCTGCTTGAGATCGAGCGGGAAAAGGCCCTGGCCGAACTGCTTGAGACCTTGAAGGTGGGCGACGTGATTAGCGCCACCGTGACCCGGCTGGCCCCGTTTGGCGCCTTCGCCCGGATCGCTACCGGCGTGGACGGCTTGATCCACATCTCCGAATTGTCCTGGCGGCGCGTGGCCGATCCCGCCGAAGCGGTCAGCCTGGGCCAGGAGCTGCCGGTCAAGGTCACGGCCATCGAGAAAAACGAGAAAAACGGCCAGCTCAAGATTTCGCTTTCGGCCAAGCAGGCCGGGGCCGATCCCTGGTCGACCGCAGCCGAGAGCTTCAAGGCGGGCGACACGGTCCCCGGCAAGGTGGCGCGCCTGGCGGATTTCGGAGCGTTCATCGAAATCGCGCCCGGCATCGAGGGCCTGGCCCACGTCAGCGAACTCTCCCACGTCAAAAGAGTGCTCAAGGCGTCGGACGTGCTTGCCCTCGGCGAAGAGGTCATGGTCGTGGTCAAGGAAGTCGATCCGGCCAAGCGGCGCATCTCGCTTTCCCTCAAGGCCGCCAGCGCCGATCCCTGGCGCGAGACCGCCGCGAGCCTGACCGTCGGGACCGAGGTCGAGGGCGTGCTGGAAAAGCGGGCCGATTTCGGCCTGTTCGTGAACCTATTCCCCGGAGTGACCGGGCTGATGCCTAAATCCAAGATGGCCGAGGCGACCGGCGCAAAATCCCTGGACAATCTCAAGCCCGGAGCGCGCCTGACGGTCGTGATCGCGGAAATCAACCCCGCCGAGCGCAAAATCACCCTGGCGCCGGCCGGGACGAGCGCCGACACGGGCGATTGGCGCGGCTTCGCCGCCAAGGGCGATACCGGCGCCGGCACCATGAGCGGCCTGCTCCAGGCGGCCCTGGACAACAAGGACAACAAGGACAACAAGGACAAGAAGGGCAAGAAAAAAGGCGATTAGCCCTGATCCGAATCGCTGGCGCAATCATGAAGGCGCGGCCGCGACATATGCGGCCGCGCTTTTTTTCATGGCGCCGCCGCGTTGCTTTCCGGGCATGATCGCCGGGGATGACTTCCCCGGCCGAGTCGATTATGAAGCTGCCGGTGCGGCGGCGGTTTACCGCTCCCATGCCGGACGGCCCGGAAAGACAAAATCAATCACACAGGCGGACATAATGAGCCAGGAAGCGAACAAGATCATCTACTCCATGATCGGGGTTTCCAAGTTTTTCGACAAGAAGCCGATCCTCAAGGACATCTACCTCTCCTATTTCTACGGGGCCAAGATCGGCGTCATCGGCCTCAACGGCTCGGGCAAAAGCTCGCTGCTCAAAATTCTGGCCGGGGTGGACAAGGACTTCCAGGGCAAGACCGTGCTCGGTCCGGGCCTGACCGTCGGCTTTCTCGAACAGGAGCCGCTGGTCGATTCGGACAAGACCGTGCGCCAGGTGGTCGAGGAAGGGGTCCAGGAAACCGTGGACATGCTGGCGGAATTTGAGAAAATCAACGCCGCATTCGCCGAGCCCATGGACGACGACGCCATGACCAAATTGATCGACCGCCAGGCCGAGGTCCAGGAGAAGCTCGACCATCTGGACGCCTGGAACCTGGACAGCCGCCTGGACATGGCCATGGACGCGTTGCGCTGCCCGCCGGGGGACGCCAAGGTCGCGGTCATCTCCGGCGGCGAGAAACGCCGCGTCGCCCTGTGCCGGCTTTTGCTGCAAAAACCCGATATCCTGCTGCTCGACGAGCCGACCAACCACCTCGACGCCGAAACCGTGGCCTGGCTCGAACACCACCTGCACGCCTACCAGGGCACGGTCATCGCCGTGACCCACGACCGCTATTTCCTGGACAACGTGGCCGGCTGGATTCTCGAACTCGACCGGGGCCGCGGCATTCCCTGGCAGGGCAACTACTCCTCCTGGCTGGACCAGAAAAAGAACCGCCTGGCGAACGAGGAAAAGTCCGAGACCGAGCGCCAGAAGACCCTGGAGCGCGAACTCGAATGGATCAGGATGAGCCCGCACGGCCGCCACGCCAAGAGCAAGGCCCGCATCAGCGCATACGAGTCGCTCGTCAGCCAGGAATCCGAGCGCCACGCCAAGGAGCTTGAAATCTACATCCCGCCCGGACCGCGCCTGGGCAATCTGGTCATCGAGGCCTCGGGCCTGTCCAAGAGCTTCGAGGACCGGGTGATCTTCGAGGATCTGACCTTCACCGTGCCGCCCGGGGCGATCGTGGGCATCATCGGACCCAACGGCGCGGGCAAGACCACGCTCTTTAACATGATCACCGGCCGCGAAAAACCCGATACCGGGACCATCCGCCTGGGCGAGACCGTGAGCCTGTCCTACGTGGACCAAAGCCGCGAGGCGCTTGACCCCGAAACCACGGTGTTCGAAGCCATCAGCGAAGGCGCGGACGTGATCAAGCTCGGCGCCCGCGAGGTCAACGCGCGCGCCTACATCGCCCGCTTCAACCTGACCGGGGCCGAACAGCAGAAAAAATGCGGCCTGCTCTCCGGCGGCGAACGCAACCGGGCGCACCTGGCGCGCATGCTCAAAAGCGGCGCCAACGTCGTCCTGCTCGACGAACCGACCAACGATCTCGACGTCAACACCATGCGCGCCCTGGAAGAAGCCCTGCTCAACTTCGCCGGCTGCGTCCTGGTCATCAGCCACGACCGCTGGTTCCTGGACCGCATCAGCACCCATATCCTGGCCTTCGAGGGCGAGTCCCACGCCGTCTGGTTCGACGGCAACTACACCGAATACGAAGAAGACCGGCGCGCGCGCCTGGGCGCGGCCGCCGATCAGCCCCACCGCATCAAATACCGCAAGCTGACCAGAGGGTAAGGGGGGAGGAGTAGGGGGGACTCCGGGGGGTGAAGAACGCCTCCGGCGGCCAAAGAGGCCAGGCCCCTTTGGAATCCCATTTCCGGGATTTGGCGTCCCCTCTGACGCGGGGGCCGATCGGACCGGCCGGATCGGCCGAACCGGAAAACCAAACAACAGGAACTTCCATGACCGACGCCCACGCCACCGGACTTGCCCACCCCCAATTGACCCTGCACTACCAGATAGCGCGCCGCGACGACCTGTGCCTGTCGCCGGGCGCGGACATGGTGTTGTCCATGGTTTCCGGCGAGTTGCGACACCGCGTCTGTCTGGACGAGGCGGAATGGGAGGGCGGCGTGGCCTGCCACGGCCTCGGGTTCACCGTTTCCCGCGCGGCCGACCCGGACGCCTGGGCCCTGGCCCTTGGCGAGCAAACCGCGCGCGCAAACGAGCTGCTCGCCCCGCTTGGCGGCCGGCTTCTGCCAGGCGGCTCGCACCCCTTCATGGACCCGGCCAGGGAAACCTGGATATGGAACCACGACCAAGCCGAGGTCTTTGCCGCTTTGGACCGCGTCTGCGGCCTCAAATGCCAGAGCTGGTCCAATCAGGGCTACGCCGCGATCCGCGTTCCGTACGGCGACGACGCGGATTTCGGGCGCGCCTTCGCCGCCCTGCGCCTGCTGGCCGCGATCGTACCGGCCCTGGCCGCGAGTTCGCCGCTCGTGGACGGGGTCGACAGGGGATATTCTTCCGAACGGGTATTGGCGTTTTGCGAACGCGGCGCCGCCTTGGGCCTGCCCGGAGGCCCGCTGCCCGGACCGGCGGCGACGCCCGGCGAGTGCCTGGACAAGGAACTCGGCCCCGTGCGCGAAGCGCTTGCGCGCCTTGATCCCGAAGGGCTGATCGCTCCCGGGAGCCTGGCCGTCGGCGGCCTGCGCCTGGAAGTCGAGTCCCGTTCGATCGTTTGCGACCTGGCCGATCTGCAGGAATGCCCGCGAGCCGATCTGGCCGTGACCGGACTGTTCTTTCACGCTCTCGGCAGACTGCGCGCGAGCGACGCGGCTGGCGG
>JADFXV010000041.1 GCA_015233395.1 Desulfovibrionaceae bacterium | reverse complement strand
GAAATCGTTCGCGAGCGATGCAAACGGGTGAAATTGGAACGGATCATGCGAAATTGGATTCCGTTGGGCGCAAAATCCCGTGAGAGACAGGAAAGACAACAGGTCTCGGAAATTGCGCAGGGGTCTCGAATTTTAAAGTAGCATGTCAGGGGTTCGTTTATCCAGCGCTTGCTCGCTTGCTTGAGACGGGTCAGTTCAAGTTTTATGTTGCTTGAGTTGACGGAAAGTAAACTGCAGCTTAAATTGTTGATGCTCGTTACATCATTGTCGAAAACCAGATGAAACTTCGTACGCTGGGTATGGCCGAGATCGAGCAAGTCCTTGGGCTGAGGCTTGGATGCGCCGGGGCTTGCGGCAGTGCCCTTTGAACGAAACATCTTGAGCATACAGTGTGCGCCCTCCCCTCGCTTTTGCGCCAATCTAAACAATTTCGCCCTCAATGCAGGGAGCCGCCTAGCGCGAACCTTGGAAGGACCTGCAATGATCGTATTTTTTTACGTCTACGGCGGCCAAAGGGCAGCGCCTTTCGGAATCTCTCGTAATTATATTAACGGGAGCAGAATATTTCGTCCTTTTCGTGCTCCCGTTTATTTATACGGCCCCTCTTTTGGCGGGGCCAAGCGGCGTCCGCCGCCAGGAGCAAAAAGTAAAATATTTTTTGCTCCCGGTAATAATACGCTGCGCCGCCGTGTGCGGATCTGACATGGCGGCAAATGAATTTTGCAAGAGGCTCCCTGCCCAGAGAAAAAGTTTCACTCTCAAAGGCGCCGGGATCGCTTCTTACCAAACGGCAGCACCGCCCCGAGGCACCAGTGGATCTCGTCGCCGCCGAAACGGTAGAGCCCGCCAAGATAGACGACGCCGAAGAGCACGGCCAACGGCGCGAAGGCGATCAGCGGATCAAGGCCGAGGGATTTGGCGTAGGTTTTGACCAGCCACGCGGCTGCGTAAGCCAGGATGCAAACCGCCGGCAAAAGCAGGAAGGGCCTCGGCCTGGGCAGATCGCGAAGGACGCCGAGGGCGCGGTTGATGATCAGGACGAAGATCAGGCAGGTCAGTCCCATGGTCACGGTGGTGGACATGGCGATGCCCTCGGGGCCGCCCCAGAGGTTGATGAAGATGCGGTTGAACAGGATGTTAAACAGCATGGTGACTACGCCGACGGCCATGAGGGTTTTATTTTGGCGCAGGGCGTTGAAGAAAACGCTGCTGAGCCAGGCGTATGAGCTAAAGATCATGCCTAGGCTGTAGTAGACCAGGGTGAGCGCCGTCTGGCCAACGGCTTCGGGGCCGAAAGCGCCGCGCATGAGAAGCAAGGCCACGATTTGATCGGAAAAGAGCAGAACGAAAGCGGTCACCGGCAACGACACGGCGATGACGAACAGGACGCCGCGCCAAAAGACTTGGCGCATGCCCTTCAAATCACCGTTGACGGCTTGTTCGCTGACGTACGGGAAAATGGCCCGGGTCATGGTTATGACAAGCAGTTGGATGGGCAGATCGTTGATCCGGTAGGCGTAACGCAACGCAGAGACCGATCCCGGGGACAATTCGGTGCCCATGACCTGATCGACCACGATGTTGGCGTTGACGACCAAACCGCCGATCACCAGCGGCCAGGCCAAGCCGAGATACGCTCCCAGCGATTTCGTATCCGGCGGACCGGTGAAAAACGTTTCGGAAAATCCCCGTCGCAACGTCCAGATCATGACCAGGATTTTGGCGCCCGTACCGAGCAAAAAACCGATAGCCAGGGCGCGTACGTCCACGCCCGGCCAGATCCACAGGGCGCCGATCAGACAGATGTTCAGGCACAGTTGCGCCGAGTACAGGGCGGTGAAGGCTTTTTGCGCCTGAAGCAAGGCCGCGAGCATGGCCGAGCCCCCTTCCAGGAGGATGAGCCAAACCAGCAGTCGTTCAAGTTCTTCGCCCAGGAGCCTTGACTCAGGCTCAAATCCGTACCCGAGAAGGGAAAAAAGCGTGGGTGCGGCGGCGTAACAGGTCAGGCACAATAAGGCGAAAAAGCCGATGCTGGTCCAGATGACGGTGGAGATCGCCCGTCCGGCCGCCCGGGGGCCGCTTGACCGCCAGGCCGGGTACAGGGGCACGAGCGCCGCAATCGCGGCTTGGCCAAGCAGCAAGGCGACAACCGCAGGGAAGGCATAGGCCACGTTGAAGACGTCCAAGTCCCTGGAGACTCCGAAGCGGTATGCGAAAAAGACCTCCTTGGCCAAGGCCAGGAGTTTGTCCAAAAAAGTCAGGCCAATGATGATGGTGGTCGATTTACGGATGTCGTCGAGTGCCTGGGAAGTCATGTCGGGGGCTGCCTCAGGCGCTTGGTCCGTCCAGGAGGTCGGGCTGGCTGTAGAAACGGTCGATGATGCCCGCGAACACAAACGTATTGACGTTTATGAACATACAATAGCTGGGTTCAATAAAAACATTGGTAAGCAGATTGATGCTGAAGGCCGTGCATAGCAAGATAATTTGATTGGCTCGTTCCACGGTGTCGTTGCGTGGGTCTTCCGCCAGGGCATAGAGCCTCTTGAAGATTAAAATAAGGATGACCAAATAGCAGGATAAACCGAGAATGCCCAGTTCGACGCCTAGACCGATCAAGTGGTTGTGCTGCGGATCTTGGGACACGTCGGGACTGGACTCGGCGACGCTGAAGTGGGCCAGACCGACGCCTAAAAATGGGTGTGTTTCAAAAAGATGAATCGAGCGGTTGATGAGCTGAAAACGGATTTCCACTTCTTTCAATTGACCTATGCCGCCCGCCGAACGTTCGGAGGAAAAGAGCTTTCCGGAATTGGCCACCATGAAAATCGCCGCCAGGGACAAGATAATCGGCGTCAATTTCCACTTGGAAACCCGGGTGCGATAGGCAAAAAGCAACATGGCCAGAACCAGCAAAAAACCCAGGTATGAGGACCGGGTGTAGGTCAGGAAGATGCCCGGGAAGAACAGTCCGAGCAGCAGGAGCATGAACAGACGCGAGCCTCCCCGCGACCTGGACAGCAGATAGATCCCGGCGGCGAAACCGATGGTCATGCCCAGGCCGTTGAAAGCGGCGTTGAGAAAAGGCCCCCTGGCCCGGTCCAGGTGCAGGGGTATATTCGGATTGAGGATGTAGGCCGGAAAAACCAGGAAATTCAGCCTGGCGCGTTCAAAGAACGCTGTCAGGCAAAGATACACCCCCAAAGCGAAAAATGTCTTCATAACGAAACGGATGGAACGTTCGTCATGCAAGTAATACTTGGCGTATAAGAATGCGACAAAAGGGACGACGTAGCTGGCAAAAAAAAGAAACCATGGTTTAGGATATACGGGATTGATTGCATCGAAACCGTTCAATGACATGGACAAAATGCATATAAGAAGAAAAATCAGTATCCATATTTCGATGGAATGGCCTGTCCTAAGCTCGATCCGGTTGCGGTCGCGCCGCATAAAACAGCTACAGATCATCCCAAAAAAAAGGATACGCTCGATTGAGACGTCGAATAATCCGGGGATATGAAAGGAAGCAAAGTAGGTATTCCAGACCACCGTGGACACCAGCCACAGTCCGAAGAAAAAAGGGGGAAAATCCTGGGTCCGGCCGCGGGACCGGGTCCAGCAAAACCGCGCGATCAAAAGCCCGGTCAAGCCGACAAGCCCAAGCAGGGCCAATCCCAGTGAGGTTTCCATGCGGCTTCCGGCCTCAACGGACAGGGGCGCTTCCCGAGGCAAGCCCTGGCGAACCTGGCAGCGCAGGCCGCCCTCCCGGGTTCGCCAGGCTAGACATCGATATGCGACAACGACCCGAAGCAGGGTAATTTCAAATAGTAATCGATATCTTCGGGATTTTTCAAGGTATGGTCGAAATAGTCCAGCGTGAAAGCCCCGCCTACGCCTAAAAAGATCCCGAACAAGATTCCCATCAAGGCGATGACGGTCCGCTTGGGTTTGACCGGCTTGGTCGGCAAGGTCGGTGGATCGATCATGGTGATGACCATTTTCTGCTGCGAAAGGGTGGAGGCCTGCCTGGCCAGCTCCAACTTGTTTTTGGCTGCGGAATATTCGTCCTTGGCCAAATTGTAGTCGTTTTTGAGATATTCGTAAGCCGAAAGCTGTTGGGCGGTGTTGCGCACGGAATCTTCCAGGTTGGCGATCAATTTGTCCATTTCGCCAAGAGAGCCGCGGATACTATCGGCCTGAATCGTCTTGGCCCGCAGAATCAGGGACATTTCCTCCCGCATCAGGCCGATGTTGGCGTCCAATTCGTCCTTGAGACGACGCAGGGGTTCGTATTCGTCGGTATACTGGGTTTTGACCTCGTTGATCTGCATTTGCAGCTGGGCGATCTTGTTCTTGTAGGCGGTCAAGGCTTTGCCCGAGCCCTCCATCTCCGGGAGCACGGTCGGCAGGCGGTTGCCCCCCAAATCCGTCTCCAGGTCGGCGAGGGTCTGGGTCAGGGACACATATTCCTCAAGCAGGGCTTCCCTTTTGCGGTTGAGATCGTTGAGTTGGGCTTTGGCGCCGGTTTCGGCCACGGTTTTGTTCGGGTCCAGGCTTTGGATGTCCGCCAAAGCGAGGGCGTTGGCGCTTTCGTATTCCCTCAAGGCCTCGGATTTCTGCCGCACGACCTCATAGAGGCTCTCCACCTGTTTTTTATAAAACTCATAGGAATATTCGGTGCGCGCCCCGGCGATCTCGGCAAACACATCCAGGTAGATTTCCGACAGGGCGTTGGTCAGGTCCAGAGCCACCTTGGGATCGTGGTTTTCATAGCGCAAGTAATAAACATTCGTGGTTTCAAATGTCTCGCCCTTGGGCGGGGCGATTTCAATGTCCTTATGCAACTGATCGGAGATTTTCTGGTATTCGTCGTCGGATTTATCCGGGAAAACGCGCCTGGCCACCCGCATCAGAACCCGATTGGACGCAATGATCTCTTTCTGGTCCATGAGCATACGCTGGTACTGGTTCTTGGTGTCGTACGAGTTCTCTTTCTGCAAGGGATCGAGATTCTGCGGCATGGACATGCTGAACTGAGCTTCGCACTGATATATCGCCGGCAAGACAATGGCCAAAGTCAGAAAGAACAGACTTGTGACCGCAAAAAGGTACGTGATCAAGCGCTTGTAATAGAAAACGACAAAAATCGCTTCCCGCAAAAAGCTGCGTGCGCTCTCGGTGCTGGCCGGTGTCGCGGTTGCCGTCGCCATATATCTTTCCGTCCCGCCAAAACCCCGGGCTACGGCGAGGTCCTGATCGGCGTGGTGGTGGTGGTGACCGTCGGCGCCACCGCAGGCGTGGTGGCCGTGGTCGTGGCCGCGCCGGACACAACGGACGAGGCCGGCGTGGACAAGTAGTTGGTGTACGTCAGGCCGATCGCGGCCCCGGTCTGGAAGGGCACGACGGCCCAGATGCCCCGGGTGAACACCTTGGCGATCATGTCGTTGATATTGTCGAGGCGGCTTTTGGGCACGTAGACCACATCGCCGGGGGACAAAAAGACGCCGCTGTACAGAAATCCCTTGTCGAGCATGTTCTGGACATCGATCTTGTAGACCAGGGGCCGCTCGAGCCCGGTGTTGCGGAAAACCAGCACCTCGCTCAAATTCGCGCTGGGTTTGAACCCGCCCGCCTGGGCCAGGGCTTGCAACAAATTGTACCGGTCGGACATTTCATAGATACCCGGGACATTGACTTCGCCGAAGATGTACAGCCTGTTCGCATGCACTTCCAAGAGGATGACGGTCACCTGGAGGTTGCGGACGAACTCGGCGTATCGCTTGTTGATCTCGGTCTCCAACTGATTGACGGTCAACCCGATGACCGCGATATTGCCGACGATCGGAAACGACACCCGGCCGTCGGGAAGCACCGGAGCGATTTTGCTTTGCCCGCGCGAGGCGGTGGTTATGGCTTTTTTGAGCTCGTCGATCTTGACGTTGAATTCTTCCAAGGCCACGCTGACGGATGGATTCTTGATGAAGCGAGAGTAACTCTTGTCCAAATCGCCGGTGAATTCCGACACGGTCTTGCCGGCCGCGGACAACTCGCCCACGAGCGGCAACGACACCTTGCCGTCGCTGCGAACCAGGGCGGTCGTGCTGAACTGGGGATTATACGGCAAATGAACGCTGATGCGATCTTGCACTTCAAGACGATAGTCTTCCGGACTTTTTTCGTAATGTATATGGTAGACAACTTCCATTACGTCGCCGGGCCCAATATGATATTCCGGGACATATGGAACGGCGGCGCCATTGAGGACTTGAAAATCGGGGTTGCCCTTGACCTTCTCCGGAGTAATCTCAAGCGCGTGCTGCTCATCGAGCAACGCCTGGGCGCTCTTTTGGTCCACCACTTCCATATACCGATCGTCTGGGTCGCGTGGCTTGGACTTGGCGCAACCGCCGATCAGCAACGCAAGCATGAGCGCCGCCACAATGGGCGACAACAGCTTGGGTCCATAAAAATTTCGGAAGGACAGCATGGATAAACGCTCTACTCCATATCTCGACAACGTCCGTCCCGCAGTACAGGCGCAATGTCTACAGTGGGATTCCAAAAAAGTCCATATGCCGTCCAAATATCATATTTTATACACAACATCCTGTAAACAAAGGGAATTCCCCATGGAGTGCAACGCGCCGAATTCAATGGAAGTTTTACCCAGGGAAGGGCGATGCCGGCATATTTGATTTCTCACGCCACGAGCCTCTCGCAAAATTCATTTGCCGCCAGGTCAGACTCGCAACACGGCTGAGCATCTCAGTAAAATGATGATGGATTCCAGAGGACGCAGCCTTTTGGCCGCCGGAGGCGTTAAAATACCGCTATTTTCGCAAGTCCCTCCACGACATCTTATTACTGGGAGCGCAAAGTTTTTAACTTTACGCACCCAGCGGCGGACGCCGCTTGGCCCCGCCAAAAGCGGGGCCGTACAAATAAACGGGAGCACGAAAAGCAAGAAATTTTCTGCTCCCGTTAATATTTCCCGAGCCTTTTTCTGATGGCGCGGACCGCCAAATCTCCCCCCAGGTGCGCCGGGGAAGCATACCAGATCGAAACCGGAAGGCGCTCAAGCCGGAAAGGGTCGGAACCGCTTTCCACAAAATCGCCGTAGCCGCAACAGCAACGATAGCCCGCCTGGACGACCAGGCTCCTGTTCTCCTCGGACATGTGGGCCGGATACCCGTAAGGATAGGCGAAAAGATCCACGACCCGGCCGAGTCCGGCCTGGAGTTCGTCTCGCGACAGCCGCAATTCTTCCTCGGCCGTTTCGCCGCCGATTTTCCCCAGGTCCTGATGGGTCCGGGTGTGCGCCCCCATGGTGAAGCCTTTCTCTTGCATGGCCCGGGCCTGGGTCCAATCCATAAAGGCATGGACCCGGCCGGACTGCCGGTCCCACCACGGCGTCACCTGGGCGCCGACAAAACCGGAAACCAAAAAAAACGTCGCCGTCAAACCATGCGCTTCCAGTATAGGCGCGGCGACCTCGGCCGCATCCGCATACCCATCGTCAAAAGTTATGGCCATCTCACGGTAAAAAGACTCGCCTCGCTCCAACTTGCCCACGATTTCTCCAAGCGGAACCACCCGGAAATGTTTTTTGAAAAACCGGCAAAAAGCGTCAAAGAGCGGCGCGGGCAAAGTCATGGACTCCTCGGAGGCGCCGGGCTGAACGCGGTGCAGGGCGACCACCAATGCGCGATCGCCCAACAGCAAGCCATACAATCGGAGCCGGCTGCAAACCCAACCGATGCATACCTTGGCGAATCGGGCGACCTTTCTCACGTTCCCTCCTGGCGGCCCCTTATTACTGGGAGCGTAGAATTTTTACCTTTGCGCTCCCAGCGGCCGACGCCGCTTGGCTTCGCGGGGAGCGGAGCCATACAAAGAAACGGGAGCGCGAAAAGGAAGAAGATTTTCTGCTCCCGTTAATATGAATCGGCGGGCGAAAATCATCAAGCGGCAAAATGGAGCGGCGAATTGGAGGGGAAATCCTTTTGCAAAAAAACACCCCCGTGGAGTCGCGCTCCATGGGGGTGTTGAATTCGTGGGCCAGGACGACGCCCGGCGGCGCGAATCAAGCCGCGCCGAGTTCGACCCTGACCGGCGGGCGCATCGGGATATGCGCCCTTTTTTCGTGCAGCTCGATGGTCCGGATGATCTTGGCCAGGACGTAAATTTTCGTATTCCTCGTGACCGAGCCATCGAGGATTTTTAGCACGCGCTTCAGCGTGGTCTTGGTGATGCTCAGTTCGCGCTCCAGGTAGACCAATTTGATGTTGTGGTATTCCAGAGCGCACCGGATGAGCTTGATGAATTCCATTACGTCCTCGTATCCGGTATTGAGGAGATAAAAAAGGTTGCGGGCGGAAATGTTGCTTTTGAAATCGCTGATGATGCTGTCCGAATCCATAAGCCAACTCCCGTTGTTACGTCATTTCGCTTTTGCCAGCCTTCATGCCGCGATTCGGCGGCTTTGGGCGCGCCCGGAGCTCTTCAATTTGAGTTTGGTCTTTTCATACCCTCTGGAAGCGATCGTGAAAATACTGACTTTCCCTTATATTGCACTAAGGATATCATGTATCCCCCCCGATGATGCACGGGCGGATCGCGCGCGCCGGTCAAGGCAAAGAAGCGACGATCGGGCGAGCGAACCCGATCAGGTGGGACGTTCAAAAACGCAGGAAGGCCAGGGGCCGCTGGCCCGGCCGGGGTCGAAATGCGCCGGCCTCGACTAATCCGGCGTCTGGGCGCGGATCTTCTCGGCGTGGCGTACCCGGGCCTCCCAGATCTTGTGGCCTATCTTGCGGCCGAGATCGGCTTGGCGGGTCTTGAGCAACGCCTCGGCGGCCGGTGCATTCCCTTGAGATTTGAGGATGCTGGCCGATTCCAGGTCGCGGGAATATTTTTCGAATTCGCGGATCACCCCGGGCAGATCGAGATCTTCGAGTTCCCAGGGGATGCGCACCGATTTGACTCTTTTTTGCATGGCGGCCTCCGCCTGGCTGTATTACAAATCGTAACCGGCCGGTCAACCGTCCGGCGTCCTCGCCGTGAAGACGCGGCTCTCGTGAATGCGGCCGGACGATGTTTACAGATTGCCCCGGGCCAGCGTATGAATGGGGGAATCGGCTCTTGAATGACGAGCGGCCGCGAACCTCCGGAGCGTACACCCATGGCGCTTGATTCCCGAACCAAGACGATGATTGTGGCCTCGATCACGGCGGCGGCCATGGTCGTGACCTCGCTGGTCATCTGGAAACAGGTGTTTTTCGGCGCGCGGGCGACGCCCGAGACCGCCTCCGTCACGCAAAAGCCGGAGCAGGCGCAACCCGGCGCTCTTGCGCCCCAGACGGCCGTTCCCGGTCAACTCTCGGCCCCATCCGGGGGAGCGATACTCGCCCCGGTCACGCAAAAACAGGCCCCAGAGGCGAGCCCGGCCCCGAAAGACGGCGAAAAGACCCTGGACCAAATTTTTTCGGAACGCCAGCCGGTCGCTCCCCAGCCTCCGGCGCCCCAGGGCGCCGTGACGCCTCCTTCGGCCCAAGGCGCTCCCCTGCCCGCGACCGGCCAGAATCTATCCCTGGAGCCTGACCAAAGCCCGCCGGTGACGCCGAAAGTCGAGTCCCCTGCCGAGCCTGCCCCGGTCCAACCGCAATACCGGCCGGTGGAGGCCGATTCCACGGCCTCCGCCGCAAACAATCCGAAGCCCGAGACGGCGCCAGACGATCCGGAGCGAGCCGCGCTGGAGTCCTCGCTGGAAAAAGAGGCGCTCGGCCTGACAAAAATAAGCAAGGAAAAAAGCCCGGGGAAAAAATCCGAACCTCAGGCCAAGGGCAAAAAGCAGGAAGACAAGACTGCCGGCGGCGCCGCAGCGCCCGAGGCCCCAAAGCCGGCGGCTGCGTCCGAGCCGCGGGTTCCGTCCGGATCTCAAGCCAAGGCCGCCCAGGGTTCAGCCTGGAAGGGACAGGGGGTGTTCCAAACTGCCTCGGTTTCGGCCTCTGGCGATGCGTCCACGGTCCGCATCAAAGCCACGGCGGTACCGCCCACGCATCAGGTGGTCACCATGGATTCGCCGGCCCGGGTGATTATCGACCTGCCCGGTCGCTGGGAGCATGACGGCCCGGCGGAAGTGGTCGGCGCGGGCATCGTGCGCAAGGTGCGCATCGGCAAGCATGCCGACAAACTGCGCATTGTCTTGGATCTGACGGTCGATTCCGCATCCAAGCTGTCCGGCAAGCCGGTGATTGAGGAGACGGGCGGCGGACTGACGATTACCGTGAAGAAATAGGAATGGGAGCGCCCAGGCGGTCAGGCCCAGGTATTGACGACCACTCCGCCGACGCCCTCGGGGACGAGATGCGTCACCGAATCTTGGGGAATCTCATAGACGGTTTGCGAACCGGGAGGAATCGGCACATCGAAATGTCCCGGAGGCGAAATCGTCGCCTGGCCCGGCGGAGAGATTGTCGCATGGCCCGGCGGAGAGATGTACACCGAGTCTAGAGTGTGAATCAAGTTCCCGTACATACCATCATCTCCCCGCCACAGACCTTTATCGTAATATAATACTCCCTGACCCCTTCGGCAAGCTCATTCCAAGGCGACCAACTCCATTTTCCCGCAAACCGCGATCCGGTCCCCGCATTGGGCGAAAAAGCCTTCCACCCCGAGCGGACGCATAGCCTGGGCAGCGTCCACGGCCGGTTTCAAGTGCTGCGGACTTTTAATCAGATTGCCCAGCGCGGTTGCCGCCGCGTCCGCCAAGGCGCCGTTTTTCGCGCGCACCACGACCACGTCGGCCGCGCCGAAACTGAGCGATGGGCCGATGGTCGCCGAGGAGGCGCACAGCGAAACCGGGAAATCCCGGGGCGCCAGCCGCAATCCCAGGCTCACTCCTTCAAGCGGCTTGGCCAACAAGCCGATCACGCGTTCCCGGGTGGAACACAAAAAAGTGTCGCCGCCGTTTTCGACCAAAAAGTCCGGGCTTTGCGGAACAAAGCGCTCCGCCACGAACTGGGCCACGGCCCCGGCCACGGCGGCCATGGGACCGACGCCGCAAGCCGTCGCCGCCTCGGCCATGGCCAGGGCGATCGGCGGCGCCCCCGGCTGCGCCGCGACAGGAACCAGACTTTTTTGGAATTGCGGGTGCAAGATCAGGTAATTCTTTAGTCCGGCCCGCAACTCGGCGACGAACCGCGCCACCTCGAGACCGACGTCTCGCCTGGCCACGATCCACAGGTCAGTCTGCTCGACCACGCACTGAAAACCGGTCTCGCCCGGCCCTGGCCGGGTGCGTTGACGATACTCGCGATGCACGCCGGTAAAAACATCCATGCGATCTCCACCCCGCGCCGAAGTACTGAGACTTCGCCCCTCTGGAATCCTTGCCGGAAGATGATGTCCCGCAACCCTGCGTCAAGGGTGTGAGCCGCACTTCTTGCACGGGCGCAGGTCCGTCGTATTGTTGAACACCTGACAAAAGGCGTGGCTAAAACTGCAAGCTAGTATACTTCTATAAAAATTACCAACCGGCGTCGTTTTTCACTATTATTCATAGTAACACTTCTCAAAAGCCAGAAATACAAGGCGTCCGTTGCTATAAACATCAACGCAATAGAGCCTCTTGTAAAATTTATTCGCCTCCACGTCAGACTCGCACCACGACGAAACAACATCTAAAATTATGAGGGATTCCAAAGGGCGCAGCCCTTTGGCCGCCGGAGGCGTTAAAAAAACACTGCTTTTGCGATCCTTATAATGCGCATCACCCGGCCTGGCGCGGTGAAATTGACTTTTGACGCGATCATGCGCACTTTGCGATCGGTAGGCCTGCTCGTCGCGGGCTCAATGCCTATTCAAGCGCACAGCGACGGCCTTTTCGCCAAAGTCATGGATACGAGAAAATCGGTTCAGCGCTCAAACATGGGAATGCCGATGGACCACAAAGACGCCTTCATCCGCGCCCTTTTCGCCGAAAACGCGGTCGTCGTCTCGCAGTCGCCCATCGCGCTCAAATCCGGGCGTATCACCCGCATCTACGTTAATTTCCGGGACTTCGCCTTGTGGCCGGACAACCTTGCCCTGCTGTCCCGGCTCTTCGGCGATTGGCTGGCCGTTCGGCCGGGACCGCGCCCGGCCTTGGGCGCGGCCGCGAGCCTGCTCTCGCCCTACCTCGCCGGGGCTCTGGCCCTGACTCACTGTCTGCCCTGCCTCATACACCGGCCTGGCAAGGAGGAAAAAGGGCTGGACCAGACCGTCTTTCGTTACAACCGCAATCCCTCGGCCGGGCAAGATCCCTTGCCGGTCGTACTCCTCGACGACGTGGCTTCCACCGGGGCCACCCTCGCCGCCGCCGCCCGGGCTTTCGCCGCCAGCGGCTTCCCCGCCACAGAGGCCTTCGTCTTCGTTGACAAACGCCGCGTCAGCGAACGCGGCCAGGGCATGTCCCTGTCCGCTCCGCTGACCCTGGCCGAGGCTTTGGAGAGCGCCCTCGCGCACGGGCTTACGCCCCACGGTGCGCGCGCCGCGGTCGAGGACGAGTTGCGCTACCTTCTCTCCTGATCGGCCATGTGCGATTACAACGTGAAGGCGAAACCGGCGTAGGCGCACAACTCGCCGAGAACAATGGCCGCCCCGAGAAAATCGCCGTTTAAACCGTGGTTGTCCCGGGCCAGGCGCAGCAGACGCCAGAGCATGAGCCCGGCGAGAAGACAGGCCGTCAATACCGCCTTGAAGGGAAAGAGCAGCACGGCCAGAAGCGTAAGCCACGCAAAGGTGGCGCGCAAAACGCCCGCGTCGGCCGCGGCCAGGAACTCCCTGGCCAGGCCCGGTCGGCCCAAATCCCGGCCGAGATAGGCCAAAACCGCGCAGCAGCCCCGGCCAAAGGCCGCACCGAAGACCAGTCCTCCATACGCCCGGCCCTCGCACAGGGTGGCGGTGAAGACGATCTGAGCGGCGAGAGAAAGACACAGGGCCATGACCCCGAACGCGCCGATACGCGAGTCCTTGAGGATGGCCCAAAAGCGTTCGCCGCAAGCCATACTGCCCCAGCCGTCGCAGACATCGGCCAAGCCGTCGTAATGCAAGGCCCGCGTCAGATAGACGCCAAGCGCGGTGAAGATCACGGCCTGGACAAACGGATTTCCCCGGCCGAGCCCGAGAGCCAGCGGCAGGGCCGCGACCGACCCCACAATCGCCCCCGCCAGGGGATAGGCTGCGAGCGAACGCCCCATTTCCCCCGGCTCCATCTGCCGGGCCGGAACCAGGCGGCTCAAAAAACCGAGCGCGGCGACCAGCCGCGAGCAGAACTTCACGGTCGAGCCGGTTCCCCGGCCAGGATCAGCTCGACTTCGTCGCCGAGTGCAAGGCCGAGCACCTCGGCGGCGCTGCCTTGGTTCACCGCCAGTTCGTAAAACCCCTGGCTGCCGCAAATCAGACCGATGCGGCCGTAACCCAGGCTTTCGTAGTTGCGCGCCAATTCGATCACAAAGGATGCGGGCCTGGTCAGCATTGCCCCGCCGGACACGGGCAGGCGAGCGTCGGAGGCGATATCGAGCACGCAATCGCCAAAGCGGTCGATGTGCAGCACATGAGCGAGCCAGGTATTGCCGGTGTTTTTCGCCTCGCTCACGGCCCCGGGCGCAAGCGTTGACGGGTCAATGCCCTGGCCGAGGCTGGCCAGTTCTTCTCCGGAGTCCAAAAGCGCCGCCAGCGGCGCGAACACGTCGCGGCCATGGAAGGTGGCGCTGGCGGCGGCGTCCGACGCGGGCGTCAGATCAAAGGCCTCCACCGCTCCCGGTCCGCGCAGGGCCAGGCCGAGCAGCCCGTTGTCCGGCGCGAGCAGGATGCGGCCGCGTTTGCTCACGCCGACAATCCGGCGCTCTGAGCCCACGCCGGGGTCGACCACGGCCGCGAAGATCGTCCCCTTGGGAAACGAGCCCAGGCTCGCGGCCAGGAAAAATCCCGCCTGGGCGACATTGTGCGGCTCGACCATATGGGTGATGTCGACGATAAGCGCCCCCGGCGCGCCGGCCAGAATCGCCCCTTTCATCTGGCCAACGTAAGGATCGGCCAGGCCGAAGTCGGTGATGAGCGCAATCATGAGCGAATAATATCTCGCTTGCGGGGCGAGGTAAAGAGGGCGCGCAAGGAAGGGCCGGGAGAGAGCAAAACAGAAACGGCGTCCCGGGAGGCAAACGCCCGGGACGCCGTCACCGCATTGGCGGATGCGGATCTATACGTCCAGCAAAACCACTTCGATCTGCTGCTTGCCGAACTGGACGGCGCGCTGGCCGTCGTTCATGAATATATCGATGGAACGGCGCTTGGCCGTGGACATCAGGTCGGTGATGGTGAACACTCCCTGATTTTTGATATAGATCTTCTTGCCGAACACCCAGCCCTGGCGGAACAGATCCTGGGAAACGGCCACGATGCCCTCGCGCACTCGAGAACTGGACGCGGTCAAGAGCAGCGGGTTGTCCGCGACGCACTCGTCGGGGCTATAGGCCGTAACCGTCAGCCTCCGATTGGGGATCGGGCTGGCGATGCGCGACAGGTTGGCATAGACGAATTTGCGCAGGATCAAGGCTTCGTCGTGCTCTTTGCCCAGTTCCGACTCCAACGCTTGAACCTTGAACTCGTATTGCGCAACGGTATGCTTGAGTCCGGTGATGTGGTCAAATGCGACATAGAGGGAAAGGACGAGCAGACCAAGCAATATGCAGATAAAGTGTTTCCACATGAAAAACCTCCTAGCGTGACACCGAAATGGAATCAGGTCATAACCGTGCCTTATGGTTAATTTTTTTTGACAGCCTTTGAAGCTACTTTAGGCCTTAGCAAAGTTTTCGGCGCTTGGCAAGATTTTTTTCTCCTCGCGGTTACCCTCCCCCTCGTTTCACATCCGCTCTTATCGCCAGACATTGCCGGGCGATATTTCCGGTGGAGCGGTTCGCGCCATCTCCGAAGCGGCGCCCGCCGTCCAAACGGACACGAAGAGACAAAGAAAGCCGTCCGGAATTGTCCGGCCGGCAATGAAGACGCGATCATGTTGTGTGGAATTACAACAGGTCGAAGCGGGAAAATTTCATGATCAGCCCGGCTCGGCCCTGGGTGGCGTTGCGAAGTTCCGTGGCGAATCCGAACAGTTTGCGTAGCGCCGCCGTGGCCCGAATCGCCTTGACCGCGGCCTTGGAGGAAATCTCCTCGATCTTGGCCCCCTTGGCTCCGAGCAGGCTGACGGCGTCGCCCAAAAAATCCTCGGGCGCCGTGATCTCCACCTCCATGAGCGGTTCGAGCAATTTGGGCGCGGCGGCGGCGAGCGCCTTTTTCAGGGCCATGTTGGCGGCCATGCGAAAGCCCACCGCGCTTGAATCCTTTTCCAAGGCCTTCAGCTCCAAAACGCGCACGCGCACGTCCTGCACCGGATAACCGCCGATCGAACCGCTTTGCAGTCCGTCGGAAAGTCCCTCGTCGATCGCGTCGAGCCAGGCGGCGGGATAGGCGGCGGAGTCGACCTCAAAGACGATGTCGCGCCCGGCCAGCCTGCGCCTGGGCTCGACCGTCAGGCGAACGTAGCCGTAATGAAATTTGTCGCCCAATTCCCGGTGGTATTCGCCAACGCCCTCGCCTTCCCGGGTGACGGTTTCGCGGTAGACCACCTGGGGTTTGCCGGAGCGCGGGGCAAGACCATATTCGCGGCGCATGCGTTCCAAAATAACTTCGAGATGCAATTCGCCCATGCCGGAGAGAATCACCTGGGCGGTGGCCTCGTCGTGCTCCACAAAAAGCGTCGGGTCTTCGATGAGAAATTTTTCCAGAACCTCGGAGAGTTTTTCCGCTTCCTGGGCGTTTTGCGGCTCGACCGCCAGGGAAATGACCGGCTGGTAAGCGCTGATGCGCTCCAGCAAGATGGGGTCGCCAGCCAGAGCCAGGGTGTCGCCGGTGCGCGCGAAACGCAATCCGGCCACGGCCACGATGTCGCCGGCCTTGGCCACGTCCAGGCGTTCGCGCTGGTCCGCGTGCAGGCGAAAAAGCCTGGCCGCCCGCTCATGTTGGTTTTGGGTCACATTGAAAATTTCCTGTCCCGCCTCGATACGGCCGGAATACAGACGCACGAAAGCGATCTTGCGTCCCGTCTCCATGCTGACTTTGAACACCAAGGCGGCCAGCGGCGCCTTGGCGTCCGCGGGAAAAATCTTCGTTTCCTTGGTCGCCGGGTCGACGCCAACCGCGCCCGGCCGATCCAAAGGACTCGGCAGGTAGTCGCAGACCGCGTCCATGAGAGGCTGCACGCCGATGTTTTTCAAGGCCGAGCCGCACAACACCGGGACCAGCCCCGAGGCGACGGTCGCCTTGCGCAGGGCGACGCGCAGGGCTTCAGACGGCGGCTCTATCCCGGCCATATAGTTTTCGAGCAAGGCGTCGTCGGTCTCGGCCAGGGCTTCGATCAATTTCTCCCGCCAAGGGATGGCCGCCTCCAGATCGGCTCCGGCGAGCGCAGCGCGCAGGATCTCCCGGCCCTGGCTGGCCGGATCGAAACGCAACGACTCCATGGTCAACAGATCGGCCACGCCGGAAAATTCCGCGCCCGAACCGAGAGGGATCTGCAAGGCCACGGGCTTGGCCCCGAGCCTGTCGATCATGGCCTGGAGCGCGCCCTGAAAATCCGCGCCCAGACGGTCCATTTTGTTGATAAAGGCCAACTTGGGCACGCCGTAGCCTTCCGATTGCCGCCAGACCGTCTCGGATTGCGGCTCGACCCCGGACACGGCGCAAAAGACGCCCACCGCGCCGTCCAGAACCCGCAGCGAACGCTGCACCTCGATGGTGAAATCCACATGGCCCGGGGTGTCGATCAGATTGATCTGACGGCCGCGCCAGGCGCAGGTGGTGCAGGCGGCGGCGATGGTGATGCCCCGCTCCTGCTCCTCGGGCATAAAATCCATGGTGGCCGTGCCTTCGTGGACCTCGCCCAAGCGGTGGATGCGGTCGGCGTAAAACAGGATGCGCTCGGTCAAGGTGGTCTTGCCGGCGTCGATATGGGCTATGACGCCCAAATTGCGGATGAGTTCCAGGCCGTGCTTGGGCGGATGTTTTTTGCCGCTCATAAACATTGTCCGCCGGTTGCGGGGATGGGGGCAGCTTGTGCGGACCAAACCATATCCGCAAGCGCGCGCCGGGTAAAGTCACCGCGAAACCTGCTCCGAGGATTTCACGGCTTTTCTCATTTGGCTACCGGAATGCGGATATATAAACGGGCACAGAAAATGTCTTCATTTTCGCGCTCCCATTTATAAGCACGGCTCCGCTTTCGGCGGGGCCAAGCGGCGCCCGCCGCCGGACATCGGCCAGCACGTTCACTTGCCGAACGGGCACTTTGGAAAAGTGCAGGACTTGCACTGAAGGCAAAAACCCCCTTCTCCCATGGCCGCCAAGTCCCCTCGGGTGATCGGAACCCCGGCCAGAACACGCGGCAAAAGCAAATCCAGGGCCGTGGTCTTGTGGAACAGAGCGCAGGCCGGAATCCCGATCACCTGCGTCTCGCCGATGCGTCCCAAAAGCATCATCGCCCCGGGCAGGACCGGAATCCCGTACAGCATGTCCGTCAGGCCGGCGTCGAGCAGTCCAAGCCTGGTCACGTCGCCGGGGTCCACGGACAAGCCGGCTGTGGTCACGATCAGGTCCGCCCCGGCCGCGAGCAATCCCCGCACCCCAGAGGCGATCTCGCGGCGGTCGTCGGGCCGGATGTCCGTGGCCGCCACCGTGCTGCCCAAGGCGACGAGTTTTCCGCGCACCACCGGGATGAATTTGTCCTCGATCACTCCGCCGGCGACCTCGGTTCCGGTGACCAGAATGCCCGCCGAGGCCTTTCGAAGGGGCAGCACTTGAAACAAGGGGGCGTCCTTCAATACGGCCAGAGCAGCCTCAAACGAGGCGCGCGGCATAAAAAGCGGGACCGCGCGGCAGGCGGCGAAGGGGCGGTCTTTTTCGACCAGCAGGTCGCCTTGCCTGGCGGCGCAGATCACGCCCGGCAACAAGTTGAAGCGCAGCAGGGCTTGCCGGTCGATGCCGAGCAGGCCGCCGCGGGCGGCAAAAAACGTGATTTTCCCTTCCCGTGGAGGTTCACGGAAGCGCACGCCCTCCCCGGCCATGGCCCGCCCAAAGGCCTTGGCCGCCTCGTCCTCGTGGACGAAACCCGAGGCGTCCTCGCCGTCCGACGCCACGTATACGGTAAACCGGCCCATCTCCTTGAGGAGTTGGACATCGGCTTGGCTGATAATTTGTCCGGCCAAAACCGCCGGCTCCTTGGTCAGGCCCGGAACGACGCGGGTCATGTCGTGCAGGGCGACCCGGCCCACGGCCATTTCCACGGGCAAGGCGGTCAACTCGGGAAGACAGCGGCGTTCCGGTTCGGGCGTCATCCCGGCAAAGGGCTCCTCACCCCGGCAGCCCCGGCAGATACTTCCGTCCTTGGCCGGGTAAGCCTCATGGCAGACCGGACAGATTCCCACGGCCCCCATGCTGCTCTTGCCAAGGTGGCGCGGGGTGATCGTGACCGGCCTGTCGGCCAGAATCGAATCGCCGGCCCGGCGGATTGCATCAAGCAGCTTGCCCTTGTCTTGCTCGGCTTTTGGTTTGAGCTTGAGCAGCCAGGATTTGATTTCCGGCCAGGCTTCGAGCTTGGCCGGATCCAGGTGCACCCTGACGCCCTCGCCGGTGTATTTGTCATAAAGGGTCACGGCGTAGCGACCCAAATTGAGCACCCGCATCCAGCCGTTGCCGGTGCTGCAAAGGCTCAAGAGCTGGACCGCGTCCGGAAGGCATTTGGGTGTTTCCACCAGAGCCTCGAACAAGGTTCCAGCCGGTAGCAGACTCTTGGCCCGCTCCACCATATAGCCGCCAATGATCAGGCCAGGAGCCGGATTGCCGTGAAAGGCAGCCGCCTTGTCCATGAATTCTTCAAAGCTGTAAGGACCGATGTTCAAAATTTCCCCTTGTAACCTTGCGACGAAGACCTTACCGCTTACAATAATGAGGTCTCCTGCCACGCGGCAATCGCGGGCTGAATTTCAGACGCAATCTCGTCGCGACACGGCGCTATATATTAATGTGAGCAGAAAATGTCTTCATTTTCGCGCTCCCATTTATCAGTACGGCCCCGCTCTTGGCGGGGCCAAGCGGCGTCCGCCGCCGGGAGCAAAAAGTAAAATACTTTTTGCTCCCAGTAATAAAGCGAAAAATGACGACAGGAACAAAGCCGAGGCGTTCACGGCGCCGTCTCCAGCCGATTTTTGGCAGTCCAATAGGCCGTTTCCCAATGGGTTGTTCAGTACTTGACAAGAAGCAAGGCCGGAATCATCACCCCGGAACGGGACCGCTCGCTGCCCTGGACGCTGGCGGCCGGCCCGGGGAAGGCGCGAAGCCGCAGCGTATCCTTCATGGACGCGGCTACAGATACAAGGAGTTTGCTTGTGACTGAAGCGATCGAAAACAAAAAGAAATTCAGACTCTTCCCCTGGGCCATTTTGGCTGCGCTATTGCTAGTGCTGAGCGGCGCCGGCTCTCCCGGCTGGGAGTTTTTCCCCGTACCCCGGCCGGATGCGGCCCTCGCTTCCGAAGCCCACGGCGAGGGCGAAAAGGGTGGCAAGCACGTCGATCTCATGGTCCCCCTGGATTCCTTCGTGGTCAATCTGGCCGATCCTCCGCAAACCAAGCGCTATATAAAGGTTACGCTGGGCGCTCAAATGGTCGATGAAAAGGCCGTCGCGGACATCCAGAGCAAAAAGGACTTCGTGCGAGACGGGATTATCCTGCTTTTATCTTCCAAGACCTCCCAAGAGGTTTGCACCGTGGAGGGCAAGACGGAAATACGCAAGGAAATCGCCGAGAAGATCAACATGGCCCTCGAAGGCCCAAAGGTGGTCCGCGTGTTCTTCACCGAGTTGATCATCCAATAGGCCGGAGGACCAATGTCCGCGCGAGCCGTGATCTTCGACCTGGACGGCACCCTGCTCGACACCCTTTGCGATCTGGCCGACACGGGGAACGCCGTGCTGGCCGCCATGGGCCATCCCACCCACCCCATAGGCGCTTACCGGATGTTCGTGGGCGGCGGCCTGGTCGAGCTGGTCAGGCGCATCCTGCCTCTGGACGCCGCTAACGATCATCCCCGGGCGCTCGAATTGATGCGCGCCGAATACGCCAGACGCTGGAAGGCGAAGACCCGTCCCTACCCCGGCGTTCCGGAGATGCTCGGCGCCCTCGTGGCCAGGGAGGTCTCCATCTCCGTGCTGTCCAACAAGCCCGATCCATTCTGCAAGCTGACCGTGGAACACTTTTTCGGCCGCTTGCCCTGGGCGGCGTTGCGGGGGGAGACGAAGGACTTCCCGCCAAAGCCGGACTCCTCGGGGGCCTTGGCCATTTCCAGGGAGCTTGGCGTCGCGCCGGGGGAATTTCTGTTCGTGGGCGATTCGCCCATGGACGTGCAATGCGCCCTGGGCGCGGGGATGACTCCGGTCGGGGTGACCTGGGGGTTCCGGGAGAGGAGCACGCTTGAAACCGTGGGAGGCAAGCTGTTTATCGACGAGCCCGGGGAACTGCCGGAATTGATATGAACGGAGCTCGCCCGGCCGCTTCATTTGTCATGCGAGAAAAAACACGAAAGAAAGCATCCTTTGCCTTGACGGGCGAAACGCAATCCATCATAGGGTGAAGTATTGGGGATTTCCTTTCTCGCGGAAAGGGGGTCTCAAAATACGAAGCTGGAGGATTGCCCATGTCTTACACCGTAAAATGGCTGATGCGACTGATTTTTCCGTGGGCCTTGGTCTTGTCGGCAGGCTTGGCCCTGGCCGAGGAACTCGATTTTCCGGTGGTCTCGGGATCGCAATGGATGCACTCCTCGGTTGAAGAAAAACTGGCGTACGTCAACGGCATGGCGACCATGATCGAGCTCGAAAAAGAGGCTCAGGGCAAGGCGAAGCCGGCGGCGGAAAGTACCGGGCTGATAGACGGCTGGATCGCCGGCCTGGCCGGACTGCGCCTGGATGAGATCGTCGACAAGCTGGACGCCTATTACCGGAAACATCCCGACCGCGCCGATCGGCCCGTGGTGGAAACGCTCTGGCATGAAGTGGCCGTGCCCAACATGGCCAAACGGAGATAACGTCATGAAAAAACATCCCGTCGCGGTGATATTGGCGGTGGTCATCAGCATTTGCGCGGCCTGCACCAACATGAGCAAAACCGAACAAGGGGCTCTCAGCGGAGGCGCCATCGGAGCCGCCGCCGGAGCGGGCATAGCCGCCATCTCGCGCGGCCCGGTCGGTCTTGGCGTGGTTCTCGGCGGCGCGCTGGGCGCGGTCGCCGGCGGCCTGTACGGCAACGAGCAGGAACGCAAGCATCAGCATAAAAAGGAGCCTGCCCCGCAGCCCGCCGCTCCGGTCTATTGACCGCGGCCGCCCGGCCGCTTTGAACCTGCAGCCCGAAATCAACAAGGATGGCGATGCAACGACTTCTTCTATTTTTCGCCGCCGCCTGTCTGGGATTCATATCTTTTGCCGGCCCGGCCCAAGCGACCCTGTACAATTGCGTGCGCCCCGACGGCTCGGTGGTCTGCACCGTGGAAACCGACCAGGAGCCGAGCGGCGCCTGCAATCACGACTGCACGGACTGCAACATGGTGTGCACCGCCCAGGAGCGCATCGTCCGCGAGGACGGAAAAACCATCGAGGTCCCGTCCGGGCCGGTATTCGGCAGGCGCAACGTCCCGCCCGCGCCCGGCACGGTCGAAACCAAGGAATACTGCAACCGGCAATATGCGCGGTGCCAGGCCGCCTGCCGCGACAACCCGGCCGACAAGTCCGCCTTCAATCTGGAGGCCTGTCTGTCGAGCTGCTCAGGCACCATGAGCGGCTGCGGCGCCAAGCCGAGCGACTATTGAGCATGGCCGAACACGGACCGCGCCGCGCCCTGAATTTCGCCCGCAACAATTCCACGATATCTTCGCTTGCGGAAAGTCAATTTTTTCGGTTACGATTTTTACCCGAGCCATCGTGAGGAGAAGAGATGCGGGCGCGGGACGGCGCGAGAGCCAAACCGCCCCTATCTCAAAGGACGGCGACACGGATGAAAACACCTGGAAAAAGACCGTTCGCTTTTGCAGCCGGCGACTTTCCATATACCTGAAAGCTCGACGGCAGGTTGCTTATTCCGGTCGATCTTGAGAAGCTCGTGTACACCGGAGAACAGCGGCGCCCGCCGGCGTCCCGTTTGGGGCGTTTTCACCGGGCATGCGTCCGCTCACGGGTTCCGATACATCAACGGGAGCGATATGACGCCAGCAAACATGATCGTATCGGGACTACTCGCCTGCATCCTGATCCTTGCGCCCGGGTACGGCGCATCCGCCCTGCCGGCGGACGAATCTTCGGGAGATATCACGGTGGATATCCCCGTGGTCCTGAAAAGCGCCAAGGTGCTTTTCGACATCGGACGGGTGTCGTACGCCGGGGATATGCCGGTGGCCTTGCGTTTCATGGACATCATGACGGACAAATTCGCGCGGCAAGGCGTCAAGGGACAACTCGTTGCGGTGTTTTATGGCGAAGCGGTGTATCTGCTCCTCAACGACGACGCCTATAACGCCCGCCGGCATGTGGCCACGGGCAACCCTCACAAGGGGCTTGTCGCGCAATTGCAGGGCAAGCGGGTGAGGCTCGAGGTCTGCGCCGCCGCCATGAAAATGCAAAATATCCGCAACGCGGATTTGCTGCCGGGCGTTCAGACGAACGAGGGCGCCAATCTGAGGATGGTGCAGCTGATGCAGGAAGGATTCGTGCGCCTTCAGCCCTGATCGGCCGGAGGCGGGGCCGGGAGATGCGCCTTATCCTCCAATCCCTCGCTCCATGGCGGCTTTTCGAGAACAAATCGATTTTCGGAGTCCGGCATGCTACAATTCAGACCGTCAAAAATCGTCGCCATTTACGCAATCGCCAGCGCCTTATGGATTCTTTTCTCCGATCACGCAGTTTTGATGCTGTTTTCGGATTCCCCGCAAAATATAACGCTCGTCAGCACATTCAAAGGATGGTTCTACGTTTGCGTCATGTCCACCATGCTTTATCTGATGATAAAGAAATATAAAAATGAAATTTCCAGACAGAATGAAGCAATATTGGAAAGTGAAGAGCGCTTCCATACCATTTATGACTCCGTGAGCGACTGCATATTCATTCATGATGCGGCCGATGGACGCATCTTGGATGTCAACGCCAGAACATGCAGCACATTCGGATACACCCGTGAGGAATTCATAAATCTAAATGTGGGCAGCATAAGCACGGGAGTTGCCCCGTATACCCAGGAAGAGGCGAAAAAACGTGTTCGTGAGACTGCCCAGGGCCGGATGTTGTCTTTTGAATGGCAATGCAAGGCAAAAGACGGACGCATATTCTGGGTGGAAGTGTCCACGAGCAGGGCCATGCTTGGGGCGCATGAGCGCGTACTGGTGAGCCTGAAAGACATCACCCAGCGCAAACAGGCCGAGACCGCCCTTCGAGAGATGGAGAAAAACAACCGGGAGATGATCGAACTCGCCCCCATCGGAATTTTCCAGGCCACGCCCGAGGGACGCTACCTGTCGGCCAATAAACGCTTGGCGGAAATGGCCGGTTACGATTCCGTGCTCGATCTCTTGGAAAACGTACAGGACATCGGCAGGCAACTGTATGTCAACCAGGACGATCGCAAAGAGGTCGTTAAAAAGCTGAACGAAGATTCGACGGTTCGGATGGAGACCCAGTTTCGACGCAAGGATGGCGCCATCATATGGGGAGCCCTGTCCATGCGCGCGGTCCGGGACCAGGCTGGGAATCTCCTGCATTACGAAGGATTCGTCAGCGACATAACCGCTCGCAAGATTAACGAGGAACGCTTGTCCGCCTCGTTGCGCGAGAAAGACGTCCTGCTTAAAGAAGTCCACCACAGAGTCAAAAACAACTTACAAATCATTTCAAGCCTGCTCAATCTGCAAGTGGAACACAAGAAAAATTTCGATGTAGAACTGTCTATGCGGGAAAGCCAAAGCCGTATTTTCTCCATGGCGGCCATTCATGAAGAACTTTACAGGTCGGAAACTTTTTCCCGGATAGACTTGGGACATTACGTACAGTTTTTTATCCCACGCCTCATCAATTCATATAACATCGACAAGAACGATATTCGCCTGGATTTTGATCTCACCTATACCCCCGTCACCATCGATCAAGCCATTCCTTTTGCCCTGATTCTCAACGAGTTGGCGACAAACGCCATGCGACACGGCTTTCTCGGGAAAGATGACGGCGACAGGCGAATCGGCGTGTCTGTCTCCAACGCAAACGGCAACGTCACGGTGAGGGTCCGCGACAACGGCAACGGCCTCCCGGAACATTTCAATTGGGAGACCGCCGCAAGCCTCGGCATGAATCTTGTGAATTCATTGACGAACCAGCTTCATGGGGAAATACACGCCGCCAATCAAAACGGTGCGGTATTTACGTTGGAGTTCCCCATGGCCTGGCGATACGCGACCGAGGGAAACGCCGCTTCCGATGAGCCGCGAGAGACTGCGGCGCTTCCCCTTAATTCCGGCGCCTGAACCCGGCCCCCCCCTTGGCCGGCTGCCCGGCCGCCTGTTTCGATCCGATGATTTTTTCAACAAAAAAATGAATACGCCTTGCACTCCCCGAGAAACATGATAATATTGTTTCCAAGGATTCGATCCCATGCGGAATCGCAGCCTGTTTGCGCGACCGGCCATTTGGGATCGCGGAACCTAGAAACGATTGGAGGGGATTATGAGAAAGATCATCGTCATCTTGGCGCTCGCGGCGGCGATCATGGCCCCGGCGGGCTTGGCCTCGGCCCAGAGCTACGCCCAGGGGAGCTTCGCCGTCACGCCGAGCGTCGGTTACTACGGGTTGCTTGAAAAGCACACGACGTCCCTTTTCACCTACGGCGCGGACTTCGGCTACTTTGTCATGGACGGACTTGAAATCGGCTTGCGGGCTCAAGGCGCGTACCTGACGATGCAGTTCAACGACCTCGCCGGCTCGACGAACTATAGCCCGTTCAACGGCGGGGGCGGCGAAGGCTACCTGCGCTGGCACTTCTACCAGTTCAACAACAATGCCGGATCCATCTTCGCAGAGGTCGGAGCCGGCGCCATGTGGTTCGCCATCAATGGCGGCCAACGCTTTCATTACTTGAGCGATAACGGCCAATTCTCCGGCATCGCCGGGCTCGGACTCAAATACGCCTTGGGCCAGTCCAGCTCCATCATGCTGAGCGCGAACTACCGCCATATCGGAAGCTTCGATCACCACAGCATCGACGGCCTGGGCGGCGCGCTCGGTTTGCAGTTCACCTTCTAAATCCGCGTACGAGGCGGCGCGCCCGAGGCGCGCCGCCTTACCTGGAAAAAACCCGTCCGGGATTCATTGCAACGAACTTCCCGTTTCCTCTCCGTTTCGCCCCGGCCGTTTCGACTTTGCCTGCCGTTCTCGACCCGAAAACGTCTGGCCCGCTTTTTGCTTTTGGCAAAAAGGCGAGGACAGCGTCAATTCCGTGGCCGTCCAATCATGAGCAGCCCAAGAGGTCGGACGTGAAGTATTTACACAACATCAAAGAGATGAACGCCGAAAAGAATTATATAAACTCTGAAATAAACGCCGGGTATACGCTCAGTTTTCCGGAACTCATCGCTTTGACTCTTCTTGAAAAATGCAATTTCAACTGCATTATGTGCGATCAAAACCATGGAAGCGACTTACGTCTTGCTGAATCAGGGCTTGATAAGATTATTGATATTCTTCCGTTTGCAAAAAATATCTGCTTGACCGGTGGAGAGCCGTTTCTCTACGACCAGATCGATTCCTTGATCGAAAACGCCTGTCAGGCGCAGTGTAATGTATATATCCAGACAAACGGTTCCCTGCTAAATGATGAGAAAATTGACTATATATTCACCCATCGTGTCGCCGGCCTGAAAATCAGTTGCGACGGAGCGACGTCCTCAACCTATGATACGATCAGAAAAGGCGGAAGTTTTCGCCGGCTCAAAGCCAGTCTCGAACGGATAAACGACCTGAGGCGGAAGCTGAAAACGCCGTATCCGGTCCTGGAATTCAATTTCGTGGCCATGCAAGACAACATCTTCGAGCTGTCCAAACTCGTCGCCCTGGCCCGCGAACAAGGGGTCGTCCGGATCAACGTCTTCGCGCTCTTGGCCTATACCGAGGAACAGGCGCGCAAGTCGCTCTATTTCCACCAGGAACTATCCGACTACCATGTGAGCAAGGCTCGCGCCGTCGCCAGGGAACTCGGCGTGGATCTCTGCGCGCCCCCGCTGTTTTGCGAAACCCAGCCGGCGCCGGGAAATGAGGCCCCTCGGGTGAAATGCCTAAGCCTCTGGAACCATATGACGGTCAATGTAACCGGCGAGGTCGCCATCTGCTGCGGCGGGGCGGGCAACGCCGGAAACATCAACGAAATGGAATTTACAGAGCTCTGGAACCATCCCAAAAGAGCCGCCATCCGCGAAACGGTCAACACCCCGGACGAACCGGCCTGCTGCCGCAACTGCCGCATGGTCAAACAGGACAGCGCCAACCCGCGTTCGCATATCCAGGATCCCGGGCTGCTCGAAACGGTGCTGGACAAACTGGCCGGCGAGGGCAACAAACACGCCCTGGGCGCGCTCGCCCTTCCGTAACGGCCGCGATGGCATCCCGGCGCGAACCCGCCCGCTTTCGGCTTGCGCTTGGCCCGAGGCCATGCTAAAAAGAATTGAACCTACTAAGGTTGCGGCCTTTTTCCCGAAAGAGCGCGACGCCGCATGTTTAGAGCAATCACGCCATACAAAGTCGATCGACCGATTCAAAGAGGCGCTCCATGTCACTCATCATGTGGGGAGATTGGTTTGCGGTCGGCATTCCCAAAATAGACGAGCAACACAAGTTGCTCCTGAATATGATCAACGATCTTTCCACGGTCGTGTCGAACGAACAAAAGCAAGTCGTTGTTCCCAGCATCATTTCCCGTCTCATTGACTACTCCAAGGAGCATTTCGCTTACGAGGAAAGTCTGATGGACACTGTTCCAGAAGATCACCGGCAGTTGCAAACAGAAGAGCATAACGCGTTCATCGCAAAGGTCGACGATTACGTCGGCGCTTGCAGCAGCGGCTATGTTCCCTATGGAGATATGGTCGAGTTTTTGTCCGGCTGGCTGGTCAACCACATCGCGGAAGTCGACATGGAGTTGGGACGCTACCTTGCGGCCTAGTGTTTCGTTCCTCAAATAAGTCAGTATAATCGGGCTCCCGCAGGAGTGAGACGAGAGCGCCAGCAAAACAAATCGCACCACCCCCGGAAGATCTTGCCACGTTGAAGATGCGGGAGTCTGAGGCGATCGAATATCCCGGACGAGCCGGCTTCGTTCACTTTGCCCACGATGCGGCCATGACCAGCGCCGCGGGCGCCATCACCGCCGTCGCCAGCCAACCGAGAACCTTGAGACGGCCTTTGATGACGAACCTGCCCATGACATCGCTCCTGGCCGCCAGGAACATGATTACGGCCATGATCGGAACGGCGGTGACGCCGTTGATGACCGCGCTCCAAAAAAGCGCTTTGATAGGATCAACGGGCGTGAAGTTGAGGGCCACGCCAAGCAGGGTCGCGACGGCCACAATCGCATAAAAGCCTTTTGCCTGCATGAGCTGGCGGCCGAGCCCGATCGGCCACCCAAGGGCCTCGGCCACGGCGTTGGCCGATGAGCCCGCAAGTATCGGCGCGGCAAGCAGTCCAGAGCCGACAATGCCTGCGGCGAACAGCAAAAACGCGAACTCGCCGGCCAACGGCCATAGCGCCTGCGCCGCCCGGACGGAAGTCTGGATGTCCGTGACGCCGTGCATGTTCAGGGTCACCGCCGCAGTCAGCATGGTTCTGACACGCCCATCTTGCGGATCACCTCCGCCACCTGACCTGCCCCCCCAAAACTGGTCCATCCCGAAAGTTAGGGGTATGGGGCCTGGAGGAGGCAGGATATGGGCAAGAAACGGCACACTTCGGAGCAGATTATTTTTATGCTCCGCGAGGCAGAGGTCG
>JADFXV010000040.1 GCA_015233395.1 Desulfovibrionaceae bacterium | reverse complement strand
GCCGCAATAGTGGATGAGCGTTTCCATGCTCTCGGCGCACAGATCGCTCTGCAGGGAGGCGAGCCCTTTTTCTCCGACCTTGCGCAGTTCGAGGTGGGACAGGGGCCGCAGGCGCAGGACGTGCATGCGCGAGAGCAGTTGTTTGGTCACGGAGAAGGAGGGGTTTTCCGTGGTCGTGGCGAGCAGGGTGATCTCGCCGGATTCGAGCAGCGGCAGGAAGAAGTCCTGTTGCGCCTTGGAGAAGCGGTGCAGTTCGTCGAGGATGAGGATTTTTTTCCCGGCGAGCTGTTTGCGCAAAGGCTGTAGGCCCGTTTCCGGGGCGCTCACGCGCAGGTAGGGCAGTCCCCTGGCCTTGGCCAGCAGGATGGCCAGGGTCGATTTGCCGCAGCCGGGCGGGCCGAAAAAGAGCAGCGAGGGCAGGCGCTCGGCCTGGGAAATGGCGGCGAGCCTGGTTTTGAGATGCTCCTGGCCGATGAATTCGGCCATATCGTGGGGCCTGAGCCTATGGGCCAGCGGTTCGGCGCTCACGGGTCCTCCGGAAAGAGAATCTGGGGGAAAACCCCTTTTGCAGCAGAGGGCGTCGGCCCCCCTTTCCTCAAAAAAATTTCAAATTTTTCAAGACGGGGACATCCTTGATTCGTCAATGCGTTTGAAATCAGTCCGGTCCGTTTCTTTGGGCGTCCCTTGTTTTTGAACAAAGAAAATTTTCCTTACTTCAATTCTTCCCTGAATCCAAGCCGGAGGGCGCGGGCTTTTGCGCTTCAAAACCGGGGAGAAAAGGTGTAGGAGCCAAGCCGGAAGCATTGCCGGGCCGCGCCGGGCGGGGCATCGGGGAAGGAGAACGCATGAAGGGAATCATTCTGGCCGGGGGATCGGGAACGCGCCTGTATCCGCTCACCCGCGTGGTCAGCAAGCAGCTTTTGCCGGTCTACGACAAGCCCATGATCTATTATCCCTTGTCGGTCTTGATGCTGGCCGGCATCCGGGACGTGCTGATCATATCCACGCCCGAGGATTTGCCGCGTTTCGAGGCCATGCTCGGCGACGGCGCCTGGCTCGGGCTGCGGTTTTCCTACAAGGTCCAGCCCAGGCCCGAGGGCCTGGCCCAGGCGTTCGTGCTCGGGCGCGAGTTCGTGGGCCGCGATCCGGTCTGCCTGGTGCTCGGCGACAACATCTTCTACGGCCAGGGCCTGGCCGACACGCTCAAGCGCTGCGCCGCGCTCAAAGAGGGCGGCATCGTGTTCGGCTACAAGGTCAAGGACCCGGAACGCTACGGCGTGGTCGAGTTCGACGGCGCGAGCAAGGCCGTCAGCATCGAGGAAAAACCGGCCAGGCCCAAGTCCAAGTTCGCCGTGACCGGCCTGTATTTCTACGACAACGAGGTGCTCGACATCGCCGCCGGCCTCAAACCGTCGCCGCGCGGCGAATTCGAGATCACCGACGTCAACAACGTCTATCTGCGCCGGGGCGGCCTGCGGGTCGAATTTTTGAGCCGGGGCTACGCCTGGCTGGACACCGGCACGGTCGAATCCCTGCACCAGGCCAGCTCGTTCGTCCAGGCCATCCAGGACCGCCAGGGGCTTAAGATCGCCTGCCTGGAGGAAATCGCCTATCGCATGGGCTACATCGGCGCGGACGACCTGGCGGAACTGGCGCGGGACATGCTCAAGAACTCCTACGGCCAATATCTCATGGAGATCGTCCGCGAATCCAAGGGAAATTGAGGATCGCCCGGAGCGCGCTCGCCTAGCCGACCCGCGTCACGTCGGACGCTTTCGGTCCGCGGTCGCCCTGGATGATGTCGAAGCTGACTTTTTCCCCCTCGCGAAGCGTCCTGAAACCCTCGCCGTTGATGGAGGAATAGTGGACGAACACATCGTCTTCGCCCTCGCGGGTGATGAATCCGAAGCCCTTCTTGTCGCTGAACCACTTGACCGTGCCCTCGAACGCCATGACGCCAACCTCCTTGAAAAGTCGGGAAAGTTGTACGAGCTATATGAAGGGGTTTGTGCCGCGTCAATAACTAGTCTTTTTTGTGGTCCTTTCGGTGCAAAAAAAGAAGCCGGACGTGGTCCGGCTTCCCTGTCTATGCCGCGGGCGGCGCTTAGCTTGTTCTGGTGATGAACCGGCTCTGCGGTTTGCCGCACCGGAAACTTCCGGCGTAGCCGCTCAGGCGCTTGTTTTCCTGCTTGGTCCGCTTGAGGTCGTCCTTGAGCTTGGAGTGCAGTTTTTTCGCCTCGTTCGTAAGCTGCCCCTGGAGGCTCTGCAGCTTGAAGAGCTTCTCCCGCAGAAAATCCACGGCCTCGGGCTTGGGCTTGTAGGCGTCGAGCATGCTGATCAGCCGGCCGCGTTCGGCGGCGAGACGTTCGGCTTCCTCGACTTCGCCCGACACCAGGCATTCGAGTTCGCGCATGCCCACATCCAGGGCCTGATCCAGGAAAAGCAGCGTGTCGGACATAATTTACGCCTTTATGTAGTCCTTGATGTCTTCGCGAAGCTGGGCGATGACGCTCTTGAAACGCTCCACGGCCGGAATGAATTCGTATTCGAGCAGATCGGAAAGCAAAATCCAGTCCTCGTTTTCCACGACTTCGAGCATTTCCGAGAACAATTGCGACAATTCTTCGGTGGCCTCGTTGAAATGCGGATGGCGCTTGAGCGAAAATTCGTTGCGCAAAAGCGAAATCATGCTCAGGAAATGACGGATGACGTCGAGCAGGTCCTGATAGAATTCCAAGGCCTCGCCGTCTTCGGCCCGGCGGAACAACTCGGCCACGCGCCGCGCGCCCTGGTCCATCACCTTCATAACCTTGTACAACTCTTCGGTGATGTTCGCGGCCATCTCGGAAATCGGCATGGTCACGATCTCCACGCTCTGAATCTCCGAGGCGTCGATGTCCTCGGCCTGGTGCGGATAAATCTCGCTGAAAATTTCCTTGTTGACGAATACGTCGGTCACCACGCGGTTCTCCAAGGCTTCGTCGTGCATGATGCTGATCAATATCTCGTCGAGATTTCCGAACTTGCCGACCTCTTTGCCGGTATCCTTGCCGTCGATGGAAATCATGCGGGCTTCCTCCCCTCGCTTGGTGGTGCGGTAGTATTTGCCGGATCTGATTCCGGCGTGAAGGGATATTCAAAAGACATGCCAAAGCTTTTAGGGATGATGAATCCGGGGGAAAACCCGTTTCCCAAAAAAAATCTCAGACTTTGGGATGCCGGCGACTTGGCGAAACGTGGATGAGACCACGCTGAACATAGTGAAATTTTTTGGAAAGGGGGGTCAGGGGGAAACCTTTTTTTTAAAAAAAAGGTTTCCCCCTGATTCTTCTTCTCCAAATTATTCGAAGATCTTCACCATGGCTTCGACCAGATCGGCGAAGCGTTGGGCCTGGGCGAGGAAGTCGTGCAGATCGGTATCGGCGCGGTGGGAGTGTTCGGTCCACAGGAAGGCCAGGGCGGCGAGGTTCGGGCTGCCCGAGAAGAGCGCGTGCAGGCGTTGCCAGGTGGCCAGGAATTTTGTTTTGGCTTTGTCGCGGGGCAGGCTGAGCAGCAGTTTGCCTTGTTCCCTGAGCAGGGTGAGGATGAGCCGCGCCTGGCCCAGGGTGTCCTTGAGCGAGGCGGCCAAGGGGTTGTCCGGGGCCGGGCCGTCCGGCGGGGTCAGCGGCAGGCCGTCAAGGAATTGACGAAAAAAGTGCCGTTGGATGGCCAGCCATTTGGCCCGGTCGCTGGCGTCGTCGCCGGTTGGGGAGCTCAGGGTCATTTGGCCGAACCGGTCGCGGCGGGTGATCCAGGCTCTGGTTTTGGGTATGGCGGGGCCTTGCCACCGGCCGGTTTCCAGGAAGCCGGCCGCCCAGGCGGCGGCGTTTTCCGCCCGGATGGCCTGTCGGCAGGTCTGGTCCAGGCCGCAGGGCGCGCCGAAGGGGCAGGGGTGGCAGGCCAGGTCCGGTTCCAGACACAGGATATTTTCGGCGTAGGGGGCGGTGTCGAAGGGTTGGGCGGTGGCCAGGAAGAAGGCCAGGACCGGCAGGCCGAGTCCGGCGGCCAGATGCATGGTTCCGGTGTCGTTGGTGGCGAGCATACGGCAGGCGAGCAGGGCGGCGGCCAGCTCGGGGAAGCCTGTTTGGCCGATGCAATTGACATGCGCTCCGGGGTAGAGGGCGGCGAATTTGTCGCCGAGGTTCGTTTCATTGCCCGAGCCGAGCAGAACCGGGACGAGCCCCAGGCGTTCGTGCAAAATGGCGGCGAAGCGGGCGAAACCGGCCACGGGCCAGCGGCGGCGGTCTTCGCTCGCGCCCAGTTGCAGGGCGATGAAGCCGCTCGCCTCCGGGCAGGCTTGTCGCAATTTCGCGGCGATGTCCTTTTGGAGCGCGGCCGGGGGCGCGGCGAGCGTGAACGGGCGCTTCGCGCCGTCGAGATGGGCGGCGCGGAAAAACAGGTCGCAGAGGTTGAAGGGGCTGGCGCCGCGATGGGAGCTGGCGGCCTGGAGAAAGGCGGCCCAGGGGCTCGAATCGAGGCTGAAGCCGTGTTCGTCCACGCAAAAGCCCGCCACCTCGGGAAGTTTCAGGCGGTCGGCCAGCAGTTTGGCCAGGAGTCTGGCCGGGATGGAACTGGTCAGGTTGATCAGGCGCTCCGGAGCGAACCGGGCGGCGATATCCGCGACTAGGGCGTCCAGGATCGCCAGGGCGTTTGGCCAGTCGTGGTCGAGCGCGGTCAAAAGCGCCGACCCGGGCAGCGCGAAGACCGCGTCGAGGCCGCCGAGCAGGCCGGTTGCGGGCAGAAAATTTTCCAGACACAGGACGGCGGTCTTGTCCCCGCGCGCGGCCAGGGCGGCGATCACGGGCTGGGTTTGGATCAGGTCGCCGAAGCGGGTCAGGTTCAGGACCAGGGTGTTCATGGACAAGCCGCCGGTTTGATATGGGAGCCGCCGTTATGGTCACGACGGTGATTACCCGAAAGGGGGATGAAACAAAACAGGTCGGCCGGCGTTTTTTTGGGCCGGACATTCCCGGGAAAGTGTGCCAATGACAATGTGGCGCCACGCCAATGCGCGCCACACATGGGCTGTTCGCCACATATGTTGGCCGCGAAAAAAAGCGGATAAAATCATCAGAATCGAACTATTCCATTGAAATACAAAGTTGTTATTTTTTTCACGACGGCCAGGCCACATTGGCATGGCGATTGCCTTACAGAGCCGGGGAGATTTGCCGTCTCGATTTCCCCGTCACTCCGCCGCAATCCAAAAGGAGGATAGCATGGCCCTGTACACCAAGGAAGAAGCGCTCTGGTACCACGAGCACAAACCCCACGGGAAACTCGAATGCATCCCGGTCAAGCCCTGCAAAACCCAAAAACACCTGTCCATGGCCTATTCGCCGGGCGTGGCCGAAGCCTGCCGCGCCATCCACGCCAACGCCGACGAGGCCTACCGCTACACCAACAAAGGCAACCTGGTGGGCGTCGTGTCCAACGGCACGGCCATCCTCGGCCTGGGTCACCTCGGACCGCTGGCCGCCAAACCGGTCATGGAAGGCAAGGGCGTGCTCTTTAAGATCTTCGCCGACATCGACGTCTACGACATCAACCTGGCCAGTCTCGATCCCGACAAGATCATCGAAGCCGTCAAAATGCTCGAACCGACCTTCGGCGGCATCAACCTCGAAGACATCAAAGCCCCCGAGTGCTTCTACATCGAGGAAAAACTCAAGGGCATGATGAACATTCCGGTCTTCCACGACGACCAGCACGGCACGGCCATCATCTCCGGGGCCGGGATCATCAACGCCCTGGAAATCTCGGGCAAAAAGATGGAAGACCTGAAAGTCGTGGTCTCCGGGGCCGGCGCCGCCGCCATCGCCTGCAGCAAGTTCTACATGGTGCTCGGCGTGGCCAAGGAAAACATCTCCATGTTCGACTCCAAGGGCCTGGTCCACCTGGGCCGCACGGACCTGAACGAACAAAAGAAATACTTCGCCCAAAAAACCGAAAACGCCAAGAATCTGGGCGAGGCCCTCAAAGGCGCGGACGTGTTCCTGGGCCTGTCCAGCAAGGACCTGGTGTCCAAAGACATGGTCAAGGGCATGGCGAAAAGCCCGATCATCTTCGCCATGGCCAACCCGGACCCGGAAATTCCCTACCCCGACGCCATGGAAGCCAGGCCCGACGCCATCATGGGCACCGGCCGCTCGGATTTCCCCAACCAGGTCAACAACGTCTCCGGCTTCCCCTACATCTTCCGCGGCGCCCTCGACGTGCGCGCCAGCATCATCAATGAAGAAATGAAGATGGCCGCGGCCAAAAGCCTGGCCGCCCTGGCCAAGGAAAAAGTCCCCCGCGAAATGTGCGACGCCTACGGAGTCAAGGAACTGTCCTTCGGACAACACTACGTCATCCCCAAGGCCCTCGACACCCGCATGCTGGAATGGGAAGCCCCGGCCGTGGCCAAGGCGGCCATGGACACCGGCGTGGCCAAAATCGCCATCGCCGACCTTGAAGCCTACAAAAAACAACTGCGCGACCGCCTGACCGCCTCCCACAAACGCATCGAAGCTTTCGTCGAATCCTACGGATACGACTTTTAGAAGGCAGAAAAGACCAGGGGGAACTTTTTTGAAAAAAAGTTCCCCCCGGACCCCCTTCACAAAACGTCGACCCCGCTTTGCGCGCAGCGCAAAGCGGGGCTGACGTTTTGTGAAAGGAGGGCCGAGGGGGATTTTATTGAATTGTTTCAAACACGGGCGCGATTTGAGCGTTCGCCGATAAGGCGTATTTTGGATCCACCGGGGACGATCTTGAGTAGGGGCGATTCACGAATCGCCCTCTTCACTTCCCCCTCGCGAATCGATCAATTC
This sequence comes from Desulfovibrionaceae bacterium, assembly GCA_015233395.1. Taxonomy (GTDB): domain Bacteria; phylum Desulfobacterota; class Desulfovibrionia; order Desulfovibrionales; family Desulfovibrionaceae; genus JADFXV01. Next base: position 21,875 of record JADFXV010000040.1, on the reverse strand, counting down.
ACCGGCGGCCCGGAACCCGGTTCGCCGTGATTTTTCCTGTTTTCCTTGTGCCGGGCTTCCATTTTCGCGAAAATTTCGAGCTGGTCGGGCCGCAAGAGGGCCATGATTTGGGGCCGGGCCCGGTTGAGTATGTCCTCGATCTGCGGCCTGGCGCTCCGGCGTATCTCCCGGATGCCTTCATGCACCTCGGCCATGATCGCCTCGAAAGCCGGACGCTGGACGGCGTCGAGCTTCAGCTCGTCGGCCATCTTCCTGCCGATGAATTTGCCGAAGGCCCTGGGGCCGCCTTCCATGACCATGTTGATCGTCCGGCGCTGGTATTCGAAGGCCGTCACCCCGCCGACGAAGACGCCGATCAGGAAGATGCCGAGCACCCACAGGGCCAATCGCATCCTGCTCATGACAACATCCCCGGGCGCAGGAGATTTTCCGGCAGCACCTGGCCGAGCGATTCCATATCGAACAGGCCGAGCATCCCGCCCATAAGGTCGAGGTTCGCTTGCGGCGCGAGCAGCGTCCAGGCCAGGGCCAGCAGGCACAAGGCGGCGAACACCGGGGCCGGACTCCAAGCCGGAATCCCGCGAAGCGCTCCCGGGACGGCCTGGGGATTGCGGTCGAGCCTGGCGAGCACGCGCTCGGCGAAACCGTCCTCCAGGGGGGAGACGTCGACGACGCTGCCCCTGGCAACTTGAAACATCGACTGTAGCCAGTCATGAGTCGGCGCCATAAACATCCTCCAGCAGCGCGCGTAATTTGCCCCGGGCCCTATGCGCCCGGACCCGCACGCCGATCTTGCTCACATTGGCCGCTTGGGCCACTGTTTCAACGCTTTCTCCCTCCAGTTCCAGCATGGTGATCACCAGGCGGTCGGCCGGGGAGAGTTTGGCCATGGCCTGATTGAGCGAGTCCCTCATGTCGGCCGCCTCGAAAGCGCTGATTTTCGAGTCGTCGGGCAGTTCCAGGGGCAGTTCCAGCCCGCCCGCCGCCGGAGAACGCTTGGCCTTGCGCAGGTAGTCCAGGCAGCAGCTCACGGCCACGGTCCAAAGCCAGGTGGCGAATGAGGATTCGCCGCGAAACCCCGGGAGTTCCCGGTAGGCTTTGAGAAAGATCTCCTGGCCCAGGTCGTCGATTTCGCCGCGGCTGGGCGCGAAACGGGCGGCCAGGGACAACGCCAGGCGCTTGTGGCGGTTGACCAGCTCGGCGAAGGCCTGGCCGCCGCCTTTTTGGGCGGCGGCGACCAACTCCGGTTCGGGAGTCGTAGCGTTAAATCGGCTCACGTTGCTGGCGAACCCCCGGATTCAGACTACTTCGCGTCCTGTTCCATCATCTTGCGCATGGCCTCGTGGAAATGCTCGCGCTTCGCATGCTGCTTTTCCCGGAAAGCGTCGATCTTGGCCAGTTGATCCTTGGTGGCGATCTTGCGGATGGCCTTGGTCTGGGCGGCCTTCTTCACGGCCATATCGGCCATGATTTCGCCGATCTTGGCCGCCTCGGCCCGGATGTCCTTTTCCGTCGACGTGTCGGACTGCATCAGGGCGTGCATGGCCTTGCGTTCTTCCATGAGCTTCTCGATCAGAGGCTTCATTTCGGTCCGCGACGCCTTGAGCGTTTCGTCGAGCTGTTTGTTCTGCTCGTCGTTGAAAAGCAATTTGTAGGCCATCAGGGAATCGCCATGGCCGCCGTGGCCGCCGGGACCGAAGGCCAGGGCAAGGCTCGGGGCCGCGGACAAAGCCAGGGCCAGGAAACAGGAGACAAATAATTTCTTGCGCATGAAAACCTCCAATTTTTCGTTTTCTGCCCGGTTAGACGCAGATGCCCGGATGGAGGTTACAGACTGATTCCCGGCGTAGCGGAACGATTGAGCGAATTTGTAAAGTTTTTTTGAGAAGGGGGTTTGGGGGAACCCTTTTTTGTTCGCAAAAAGGGTTTCCCCCAAATTCATTTACAACCCCAGCGCCGCCAGCACCAGTTCGGCCGGGCGGCGTTCGGGCACGGTATGGCGGACGGTTTTGCCCTCGTTGTATTCCCGGCTGACGTAGAGACCGCAGAAGCAGGCCCCGAACTCGGCCACGTCGGGTTCGCGGTAGACGCAGGGGCAGACGATGTCGCGATCCGTTTCCCGGTCGCCCGAGGCCAGCCGGCAAGGGCAGGCCATATATCCGTAGCGCTCCTTGTTGATGAGCAGGCTTTCCAGAAGGGGGGTGGTCATGGACATGTCCGTGTTGAAGAAATAGCCCTTGGGTTCCTGGAGGCGGCGCAGGGTTTGGTGAAGTTCGGCGGCGGTCACGTCATTTCCCCAGGGCCTTGTCGATTTCCGCCTGGTTGAAACCCACGACCACGGCGTCGCCGATCTGCAGGGTCGGGAAGGAGACCGAGGGATTGAGCTTCTTGACCGCCTCGATGGCCGCCTTGCGTTCGTCCCCGGTGAGTTGGTCCACGTGGACGCATTCGTAGGGAACCGCGCACTCGTCGAGGTATTCCTTGGCCTTTTTGCAATGGATGCAGGTGCTCAGGGCGTAAATCGTAATGTCCTTGTCCGTGGGCATGAGGGGCTCCTTGGGGCGTGTCGCCTCCCCGGAATATCATCCTTATGAGGCGCGCGGTCAAGTGGGAAAGGCCGGGCGCGCCGCGCGAAAAGATGAAAAACGCCTTGACATCCTCTCTTGTCCATGGCTAAATGGCCGCATGCAACCGCGCAACCTCCTGGTCCAGGGCCTCTTCGGCTTTTTTTATTTTTGGTATTTTAGTCACGCCCGTGGCCAGGGAAGCGGATCGGCATAAACTCACACCAAAACCGCTTCACAAGGCCGCGGGCGATGATCGCCGGCGGCCTTTTTCGTTTTGGCCGCCGGCCCCGGCGAAGCGCAACCCGCAAGGAGGTTTCGACATGATGCTTGGCAAGGCGGTGCGCCTGGAACGCATTTTCAATCGCAACAACGACCGGACCATTGTCGTGCCCATGGACCACGGGGTCACGGTCGGCGCCATCGAGGGCCTGACCGACATGCGCGCCACCGTCAACCAGGTGGCCGAGGGCGGGGCCAACGCCGTGCTCATGCACAAGGGCCTGGTGCGCTGCTCGCATCGCGGCCGGGGCCGCGACGTGGGGCTGATCATCCACCTGTCGGCCTCGACCAACCTCTCGCCCATGCCCAACGCGAAAACCCTGGTGGGTTCGGTCGAGGACGCCATCAAGCTCGGCGCCGACGCGGTCTCGGTGCACGTCAATCTCGGGGACAAGACCGAGCGCCACATGCTTGAGGATTTCGGGCGCATCAGCTCCAGCGCGGCGGAGTGGGGCATGCCGCTGCTCGCCATGGTCTACGCGCGCGGCCCGAAGGTGAAAAACGAATACGACCCCGAGGTCATCAAGCACTGCGCCCGGATGGGCGTGGAGCTCGGCGCGGACGTGGTCAAGGTGCCCTATACCGGCGACATTGAGAGTTTCGCCCGGGTGGTCGAGGCCTGCTGCATTCCGGTGGTCATCGCCGGCGGCCCGAAACTCACCAACGTGCGCGACCTGCTGGAGATGGTCTTCGATTCCACTCAGGCCGGCGGCTCCGGCCTGTCCATCGGCCGCAACATCTTCCAACATCCGAAACCGGCCCTGATTCTCCAGGCTTTGCACGGCATCGTGCACAACAACTGGGAAGTGGATCAGGCCCTGGAATTCCTGGGCGCGTAAACCGCGACAGGCAAGGAGAATCGCCACATGAAGGAAGTCTGGTTTCTGGCCGCGCCGTTCACGAAGAAGCTGGTCACCCTGGCGCTGGAGTCCGGGGTGGACGGGATCGTGGCCGAGGCGGCCGACATCGATAAAATCACCTCGCTTGGGCGGGTGCAGGCCAGGGCCGTAGGCGAGATCGTCTTTGTCGCTCTGGCGGGCAAGGCCGACGAGCAGGCCGCAGCGGCCGGGCTTCAAGACGGCCGCCGGGTGGTCCTGCGCCGGGGTTGGGAGATCATCCCGGTGGAGAACATCCTGGCCCAGGCCGGCGGCCTGTTCGTGGAGGTGGGCTCGTACGACGAGGCCCGGCTCGCCGCCGGCATTCTGGAGAAGGGCGTCGACGGCGTCTTGGTCACGCCCGAGGGCGCGGCGGACCTGAAACGAATCGTCGCCGAACTCAAGCTCTCCCAGGGCAAAATCGAACTGGTGGAAGCGGTGGTCAAGGAGATCCGCCCGGTCGGCCTCGGGCACCGGGTGTGCGTGGACACGCTCTCCGTGTTGCGCACCGGCCAGGGCATGCTGATCGGCAATTCCAGCGCCTTCACCTTTCTCGTGCACGCCGAAACCGAGTCCAATCCCTACGTCGCGGCCAGGCCCTTCCGGATCAACGCCGGGGCGGTCCACGCCTATGCGGTGATGCCCGGCGACAAAACCAGGTATCTCGAAGAAATCGCTTCGGGCGACGAGGTGCTCATCGTCGGGGCGGACGGGTCGAGCAGCCTGGCCACGGTCGGCCGGGCCAAGGTCGAGGTGCGGCCCATGCTGCTGGTCACGGCCGAGGTCTGCGGCGTCAGCGGCGCGGTTTTTCTGCAGAACGCCGAGACCATCCGCCTGGCCGTTCCCGGCGGCGGCGCTCCGGTCTCGGTGGTCAAGCTGGCCCCGGGCGACAAGGTTTTATGCCGGGTGGACGCGGCCGGCCGCCATTTCGGCATGCGCATCTGCGAAGAGATCAAGGAAGGATGACATGGGCGCGAAAAAATCGGACGAGCGGGCCGTTCCGGAAATCCACGAGCGCCTGGTAGGCATCCGCGAAGAGATCGACGATCTCGACGGGCGCATTCTCGACCTGCTCAACCGCCGGGCCAGGCTCAGCCGCGAGGTCGGCCTGGTCAAGGCCGGCGGTCGCGACGCAGTGTTCAAGCCTTTCCGGGAAAAAGAGGTCCTGGACAATCTGAGCGCGAAAAACCCGGGCGACCTGCCGCAGGAGCACCTGCAAGCCATTTACCGGGAGATTCTCTCCTCCTCGCGCCGTTTGCAGCGGCCGCAGCAGGTGGCCTACCTCGGGCCCGAGGGCACGTTTTCCTATTTCGCGGCCGTGTCCTATCTCGGTCACTCGGCCGAGTTCACGCCCAAGGCCTATCTCGAAGACGTTTTTCGGGCCGTGGCGAGCCGGGAGGCCGAACTCGGCGTGATCCCCCTGGAGAATTCCCTGCAGGGCACGGTCGGCCAGAGCCTGGACCTGTTCATGCGCTTTACGGTCCACGTCCAGGCCGAGATCTACGGCCGCATCAGCCACGCCCTGCTCTCCAAGGCCGAGGATTTGCGCCAGGTCGCGGTGGTGCATTCCCATCCCCAGCCTCTGGCCCAATGCGCGGTCTGGTTGCGGGCGAATCTGCCCTGGGCCAGACTCGAGCCGGCCGAGAGCACGGCCGCGGCCGCGCACTTGGCCGCCGCCGACCCGGCCTCGGCGGCCATCGGCCACGTAAGGCTCGCCGCAATGCTCGATCTGCGCGTGGCCGCCACCGGCATCGAGGATCTGCCCGACAACTGGACCCGGTTTCTGGTCATCGGCGCGAGCGAAAGCCTGCTCGGCAACCGGGACAAGACCTCGATCCTGTTCACCCTGCCGGACAAGCCGGGCGCTTTGTCCGGCCTGCTGGCCGTCCTGGCCAGGGAGGGGATGAACCTGACCAAGCTGGAATCGCGGCCGCTGCGAGGCGAAAAATGGAAATACGTCTTTTTCGCCGACGTCGAATGCGACCTCGGCAAGGATGAATACAAACGGGTGCTGGCGGAACTCGAAACCGGGACGCACAGCCTGCGCGTCCTGGGCAGTTATCCGGCCGGGCCGAATCTGGATGTGTCGTGATGCAAACCGGCTCAAGCGTTACCGTGACGGCGCCGCCGTCGAAATCCCTGTCCCACCGCGCCTTGATCGCCGCCGCGCTGGCGGCCGGCCAAAGCCGGATCGAAAATGTGCTCGAAAGCGAAGACCTGGAGCGCACCCGCGACTGCCTTGCCGTGGCCGGGGCGCGTTTTGAGCGCCAAAGGGGCGGCTACCTGGTCCAGGGCGTCTCGGGGGCGCCGGCCGGGGGAACCCGGGAGGCGGTTTTGATCGATGTCGGCGAATCCGGCACCACCTGTAGGCTTTTGACCGCCGTGCTGGCCGCCGGGCGCGGCATGTTCCTGATCCAGGGCAAGGGCCGCATGCACGAGCGGCCCATCGGCGAACTGACCCGGGCGTTGGAAGGGCTCGGGGTCACGGTGCGCCATCTGGACAAGGCCGGCTGCCCGCCGCTGACGCTGATCGCCTCCGGCTTGCCGGGCGGCCGGGCGTCGATTTCCATGGACGAGTCCAGCCAGTATCTTTCCGGCTTGCTCCTGGCGTCGCCCCTGGCGGCTTCGGAAAGCCTGCTTGAGATCGGGGGATCAAAGGCCGTGTCCTGGCCGTATGTGGCCCTGACCCTGGACGTGCTGCGCGATTTTGGCGTCGATTTTTCGGTCGAGCGGCGAAGCGGGGCAACGTGGAGCGCGATCGATTTCCGCGAGCCCGCAGACGTCGCGCCGGGCGCGGTGCGCTTCAGGGTCAGGCCCGGGGCCTACGCCGCCCGGACCTACCGGGTCGAGGGCGACTGGAGCAACGCCTCCTACCTGCTGGCCGCCGGGGCGCTCGGGCGCCGGCCCGTGACCGTGGCCGGTCTAAAGCAGACGTCGCTTCAGGGCGACAGGGCCATCGTGGACATCCTGCGCGCCATGGGCGCGCGCGTGGAATTTTTCCGCGAGGGCGGCGCCGTCACGGTCTATCCCGCCACGCTGCACGGCGTCGACGTGGACATGGGCCATTGCCCCGACCTCGTGCCCACGGTCGCGGTTCTCGCCTCGCGCGCGAGTTCGGTGACGCGCATTACGGGCGTGGCCCATCTGCGCATCAAGGAATCCGACCGCCTGGCGGCCATGGCCGGGGAGATCGCCAAAACCGGCGCCGCGGCGGAGGTTCTGCCCGACGGGCTGCGCGTTCAGGCCGCGGCAAAGCCGGTCTCCGGTCCGGTTGCTTTCGCCACCTACGGCGACCACCGCGTCGCCATGAGCCTGTCGCTCTACGAACTGGCCGGCATCCGGCCGGCGTTCGACAATCCGGCCTGCGTGGCCAAGTCGTTTCCCGGTTTTTGGGAACGATGGCGCGAGATCGTTGCGGCTTGAGACCCATGGCCGGCGCGCCGCCGGGGTGTTGTCAAAGGGATATCGATCGGATACAAAGCGGCCACGCCGCAACCGGACGCCGGCCCGGACGGCGAGGTCGCGACCGCCCGGCCGTCGCAAACGACCCTCGTTTTCATGATTCCAAGGATTCGGTAGAGAGTGCATGGTATTTAGTTCCGCAATTTTTCTCTTTTATTTTCTCCCTCTGGTGCTGGCCTTTTACTTTCTCACGGTCAAGCACGTGGTGGCCCGCAACGTTGTTTTGCTCCTGGCCAGCTTTCTGTTCTACAACTGGGGCGAGGCGGAATACGTTCTGGTCATGGTCGTTTCCTGTCTGGCCAACTATTTCTTCGGACTTTGGGTGGAATACGCCCATGCCAACAAGCCTTCGAAAAAGCCAATCGTCTGCGCCATCGCATTCAACATCGGCTTGCTGACGCTTTTCAAGTACACCAATTTCCTCGTCGGCAATCTGAACCTGCTCCTGAACGCCGCCGGGGCGCCAGCGCTCATCATCGGCAAGATCCACTTGCCCATCGGCGTTTCCTTTTTCACCTTCCACTCCCTGTCCTACGTCATGGACGTCTACCGCCGCCAGATCCCGGCCCAGCGTTCGCTGATCGACCTAGCCCTGTATCTGTCCCTGTTTCCCCAGCTTGTGGCCGGTCCGATCGTCCGTTACAAGGACCTGGCCGAGCAGTTGCGGCGGCGTTTCGTCAATCTGGAGCGTTTTTCCTACGGGGTGAGCCGCTTCATCGTGGGGCTGGGCAAAAAAGTCCTGGTGGCCAACGTGGTCGGCCTGCCGGCGGACAAGATCTTCGCCATCCCGGTCGATCAGCTCACGCCCTCCGTGGCCTGGCTCGGCATCCTGTGCTACACCCTGCAAATCTATTTCGATTTTTCCGGCTATTCCGACATGGCCATCGGGCTGGCCCACATGTTCGGGTTCAAATTCCTGGAAAATTTCAACTATCCGTATATTTCCAAGTCCATCCGGGAATTCTGGCGGCGCTGGCACATCTCCTTGTCCACCTGGTTTCGCGATTACCTGTACATTCCGCTCGGCGGCAACCGAGTCGGCCCCATGCGGGTGCGGCTCAATTTGATGCTGGTCTTTTTTCTGTGCGGCCTGTGGCACGGGGCGAGCTGGAGCTTTGTGTTCTGGGGCCTGTACCACGGCGCTTTTTTGGTCTTGGAGCGCACCCGGGTCGGGAAATGGCTGGACAACGCCCCGAGCGCGCTGTCCCACTTCTACGCCTTGATGGTGATCATGATCGGCTGGGTTTTCTTCCGGGCCGACACCCTGCCAAACGCCCTGTCCTACGTCGCGGCCCTGGCCGGTTACGCCAAGGGCTCGGGACTCGAGTGGCACATCAATCTGTTTATGACCCCCAAGCTGGCCCTGGTGCTGGCCGCCGGAGTCATAGGCTCCCTGCCGGTGTTTCCTTGGCTGGGCCAGTGGAGGCAGCGCCGGGTGGACCACAAGTTCCTCGGACCGGCGCTCGCCGCCGACGCCATCGACATGGTGGTCAACCTGGCGGTGCTGCCGGCGATTTTATTGTTGTGCGCCATGTCCCTGGCCAGCGGCACGCACAACCCGTTCATTTACTTTCAATTTTAAGCCGGCCCCTGGGAACGGATCATCATGCAGACCAAGCCGACCAGGCTTCGCATCGCGATACGATTTTTATCCGTCTGCATTTTCGTGCTGGCCTTAATCCTGCCGATGCTGGGCAATATCTTCGGACTCGATCCGGAGGTCGTGCTCATGGAAGCGCCGCCCTTACCCATGCCGAAATTCGAATTCAAATTCCGGGTCATCGCCAACAGCGTCGGCATCCTGCGCGAAAGCTACCTGGAGAAAGTCTTCGGTTTTCGCAAACTGCTCGTGCGCATGCAAAATATTCTCGACGTCATCTATCTCTCCTCTTCGACCATGTACGACCCGGTGCTGCTGACTCCGGACAAGTGGTTTTTTTTGGCCAAGGAGAACAACGATCTCAACGTGCTTGAGGATTTCCGCAACGTCAATGCCTATGCCCCGGCGCAGCTCGATTACTGGCGGGAGATTTTTTCGGAGCGCAAAAAGTGGCTCGACTCGCAGGGAATCAAGTATCTCATGGTGATCTGTCCGAACAAAAGCACCGTCTACCCCGAGCGCGTCCCGGCCAAATACAATCAGGCGCATTCCTACACCCGGCTCGACCAGCTCATCAACCATGTGCGCGCCGGCGGCATCGACGTGCTCGACCTGCGCGAGGCGCTCAAAAAGGAGAGCCGGCTCAACAAGGCTTACTATGAAACCGATTCCCATTGGACCACCTACGGCGCCCTGGCCGGATACCGGGAAATCGTCGAGCATTTATCCAGGGATTTTCCCGGCATCAAGCCCAAAGAACTCTCCGATTTCAATATCAGCTTCCACCACGGCTTTTTGAACAGCCTGTCCAGCATGCTGGCGCTTGGCAACCTATTCCCGGAAGACCGCATCATTTTCATCCCCAAACTAGGCTACAAGATGCGCATCACCGAAACCCCGGTCCGGAGTTCCGCCTATTTTCAGCCCACGAAAACCATCGAGACGGACGATCCCGGCCTGCCGAAGGCGATCGTCTTCCGCGACTCCTTCGCCGAGGAACTCCTGCCGCTGCTTGGCGAACATTTCAGCCGCGCGCTTTTTTTGTGGCCCTTTCCCACGGACCGCAAAAAGGTGCGCTACTTCGACAAGGCGATCATCGCCAGCGAAAAGCCCGACGTGGTGATCGAAGAGTTCGTGGAACGCTACTTCGTGCGCCTGCCGGTGGCCGAATAAGCGGCCCGGCCGCCAGTTGCTCCATGGACGCCGTCTTTTTCGCCCTCGCCGCCTGTGAACTGGCGCTTTTCGCCGGAGTCTACCTCCTCGGAGCCCGGTACGTCCGCCGGGGAATGCGCGCGCCTTTCCCGCCAATCCCGCCGGTCCCGGTTTTTCCTCCGGTCAAGGCCGCCCTGATCGTTCCCTGCACCGGGGATTCGCCGCACATGCGACGCTGCCTCGGCACGCTTTTGTCCCAGGACTATCCCGGCCTGCGCTGCGTTTTCGCCGTCGAGAGCGAGAGCGATCCGGCGGCCGCAGCCATCGCCGCGCTGATCCGGGACCGTCCCGGGGCGCGGCTGGTCTTCGCCGGACCGGCCACGGCCAGTTGCCAGAAAAACCACAATCTGCTGGCGGCCGTCGCGGCGGTCCGGGACGAGGCGGAAATCTACGTTTTTTGCGACAGCACCCATCTGGCCAGGCCCGATCTGGCGTCGCGCCTGGCGGCCCCGCTGGCGCTTGGCCAGGCCAGGCTCACCTCGGGATTCCATCAGGTCATGCCGGGAGACGAAAGCCTGCCGGTGCTGGCCATGGCCTGGACGGTGCTGGCCGTGCACATGCTGCAAGCCGCGCCGTTTTTGTCCCAGCCCTGGGGCGGGGCCATGGCCGTGACCCGGGCGACTTTCGAGGAAAACGGCGTGGCCGCGCTGTGGTCGCGGACCATTGTCGACGATTTCATGCTCGGGCCGCGCCTGCTGAAAAAAAATATCCGCTGCCGGCCCGTGGCCGAGGCCTGCCTGGATACGCCCCTGTCCGGATACACCGGCAAGGCCTGGCGCGCCTGGTGGTTTCGGCAGTTGCAGTATCTGAAATTTTGCATGCCGCTTCTGTGGGTGGCCACGGGCCTGGGCATTTTGGCCTTGGCCGCGCCGCTCGTCCTGGCGCCGGCCTATCTTGTCGCCGCCGTCCTCGGCCTGGCGCGGCCGGGGCTCGGCGCGGCCGGGGCGGGCCACATCCTGGCGCTGTGCCTGCTGATGCACGCCTATCGTCCGCTCGTTCCCGGCAAGCCGAAATGGTTCGCCTTCACCTTGGCGGGCTTTGTTTTTTTAGGCGCCACGGCCTGGCTGTACGCCAAAACCTGGACCACGAACGTCATGACCTGGCGCGATATCGCCTATGAAGTGGAGCCTGGGGGCAGGGTGAAGCGGGTGATGCGAAAGGACAAGGAAAATCGGGGGAGCAACCCCGTGTAGCGGAGAACGCCGGCCCGCGCCGCGCGCTGACGGCGCAAGGCGAGAGTGGGGCGGGTGTTGTAACTACCCTCGATTTTTCCTTCCGTCTTTCATTTTCAACCCCAGCCCCGCTCTCTCTCAAAAAAACGAGAGGGTCCGCCAAGAGATTTCAGAGTGTCTCTTTGCTTGACATTTAAGTCTATTGAGTGGCTTTTGGAGCCGCCGTCACTGACCCGCCACCCGCACTCATTGAGAAACAAAAAGAAGCTCTCTTTTCCCAGAAGGGAAGGGGTCGGGCGCTTGTATCAACAAGACGCTCCGGAAAGGCGATCGGCGGGTAGCTTGCCGTTGTCATCCAGAGGCAAGCCGATATTTTGGGCCAATCGGATCCTGCTGCTTGATAGTTTTCCCCTGTTCCTGTAAATATGGTATAGCTCATTATCCCAAAAATTCTCAGTTCATGAATTTTTGTTCTCGGAAAACCGAAGTGTCGCCCGGGGCGGCGGGACAAGGCCAAGGCCGGCGCCGCCCGGGCTGTCGCCGCCTTGCTCACAGATGATTACCGGATTCGAAGGCGAGGCCGCTTGGGCGCTGATGCGCATCAATGATCCCGTCGTACTTCCAGCGCTTGTGGAGGCCCTTGCCGGTAAGCCTGGGGAAGTCCCTTTTTTTCTTAATCAGTGCGCCAAGGCGCTGACCTCAATTTCTGGACAAAATTTCGGGACCGATCAGTCCAAGTGGGTCTCGTGGCTGAAGACCCAAAATAAAGACAATTCTATGGCGACGCCTTGAGTTAACAAGAGATTGCCGCGATAATTTTCTTTAATGCCACAAGGTTATGCTGCATAGTGTACAAGCGTACAATGCAATGGATAGGTCAATGAATCAAATAGGCAATTAAAAAAATCTGAGAGACCGAGGAAACCTTATTTCCATTAAAGGCAACCAACCTTGAGTGGCTAAAATATGAACAAAAAGCTTGATAAGCGCACGGACCATTGGCCAAGTATCCATTTGACCAATGTCGTGATGTTTGCCGTTCATTGGAGCGTTGTTGTCCGCAAATCGCGGTATTGACCAACGACTGGGGTGGCGTCCCGTCATCCCTCAAGCAATCAGGAGGCGATTCCATGTCTAATTTTAAGCTCCTCTCGCTGCTCTTGCTTCTTTGCATCGCCCTGACAACCGGTTGCGCAGGCTCTAGGGGGTCCATAAAGGCCATGGGTGACGTGCAGCCCGCCGTCGAGGACAAGCTGGCCTCCTATAAGTACTTGAGCCTGCAAACTTCCTGCGCCCCCGGGGTCCAAGTCCCTTCTGAAGCGATCAAACGCATCGAAGAGTTGGTTGTAACCAATGTCGCCAAGCCCGGCGCCCCGCGCATGCTTTCCGCGGCCGAACCGGACCAGGATGCATCTTTGTTGCTGACATGTCAGATGGTCTTTGAACGCTTCGAGGAAGGCAACGCCTTTGCCCGGGCCATGATCGCAGGCGCCGGCCAAATGCACATCACGGCGAGCGTGTCCCTTTTGGACACGAATACGCGGAATCAACTCGCTCAATTTAAGGTCGACAAAACGTTCGCCTGGGGCGGAATCTACGGGGCGTCGCAAAAGATCACCGACCTGGAGCCGGGATTTGCCCAAGCCGTCGCCGACGCCATCACCGGCCGGAAAGAGGAGAAACCAAAATCCAAGGAATAGTTTTTGGGGCTGTCCTAGCTAACAAGCGACGATCCACATTTTTCGCAATGTTATTAGACTGTTGAAGTGGATTCTTTGTTTGTCTTCAAGCGGGGGCCGGGGGCCGCAGGCCCCCTGGGAAAAAAAGAGTGGTTTTGGTTTTCTGTTTTCTAGCCTGAACGCGGCAGCTCTTTGAAGAGGAAAGCCAGAACCACTGGTTTTTTCCCAGGGGGCTTCGCCCCCGGCCCCCATGAAAGCGGAAAGCGAATTCCTTAGCTAGGACAGCCCCTAGTTTTTTTCCGAAGAGCGGCGAGCCCTTCTCATAACGGGGAGGCCGGCGAATCGACCCTCGAATTCCGGGGAGGGGTTTGCCCCTCCCCGGTTCTCTGCCGCCTTATGAGTAGTCGCCCCGGTTCAATTTGTTTCTCTCGGTCACGGTCATGACTTCGAGTTCGTTGACCATGGAAGAGAGCGGGCTGTCCTTGCCCAGTTGCGGAGTCCCTTCCTTGAGTTTGCGCACGCTGTCCTCGATGCTCGAAAGCAGGCTGTTGGCCTGTTTGAGGCCGCTGCTTGAAGCGCCCGAGGACAAGGTTCCGGCATAATTTTCCCATTCGTTGAGAATCGATTCCATGTTGTCCATCGCATCGAGCTCTGTTTGGTTTGGCGCTGCGACGGCCGTGGCGGACTCGGCCGTCATCACATTTCCAATGCCAGCAATGCCCGCCCCCTGCGGCGTTACGGTCGAATCCGCGCCGATTGCGGCGTCGATTCCCTGGATCTCTTTGTTTAAGAGGTCCGAGAACGCGGTCGCCGACCCGGATTGGGCGGTTTTGGCCGCCGTGCTTTGACCCAGGGCGTTTGTGGGGTCAATCTGGTCGATTTTCATGCGCTGCCTCCTGCCCAATTGATCACTGCTGGTAGTGCATAGAGCTTGCCAACGTTGTCTGGATGTATTTATCGGTAATATTGGATTTTTTTTTACCCTTGCCCGGGAATATTTTTCCCTCGGCCGGATTTTGCCAGAACCGGGCCACGGCGGACGGGACCGGAAATGCCGGCGGCCGGGCTTTCAATCTAGTCCCAATCCCTTGTCTCTTCAAGAACATTTTGGCACAATGGCTTTTCGCCCGAAAGACCGGCGGACGCGCCGGGAACAACGAACTCAGACTCGTCGCCGGAAATTTTCCCTCGCGGCGCGCCAGGAGGCAGTCATGGTCGAGATCAAGAAAATCCTGTGTTGCGTGGACCTCTCGGATTTCAGCCCCGCCGTGGCGGATTACGCCGTGAGCCTGGCCCAGCGTTTCGAGGCCGACGTGCTGTTCGCCTACGTCGCCCCGTCCTTGTCCCAATACGTAGGCTTCCACGTGCCGCCGAGTTCGATCGACAATTTCGTGAACGAAATCGTTTCCGGGGCCGAAGGGGCCATGAACAAGTTCATCGCCGAGCATTGCCGGGGCGTTTCCTGCCAGGGGCGGATCATCACCGGGTACGCCGCCGAGGAGATCCTCGCCCTGGCCGCCGCGGAGGATTTCGATCTGATCGTCATGGGCACGCACGGCCGCAAGGGGATCGACCGCATCCTCTTCGGCTCGGTGGCCGAAAAGGTGGTCAAGAGCGCCCGGTGCCCGGTTCTCACCATCCGCCCGTCCGAAGCCAAGCAGGACTAGCTCGCGGGCCGCAAGGAGTTCCCAATGCCCGTCCGACGGACCGTCCGGGACGAAGTCCTGGAATTTACGCCCTATGCGCCGGGCCTTTCGATCGACGAGATCAGGCGAAAATACGGCCTGACCAACGTCATCAAGATGGCCAGCAACGAAAACCCGCTGGGCGCGCCGCCCTTGGCGCAAAAGGCCATCCAAGCCGCGGCGGCCTTGGCCTTCCGCTATCCCCAGGCGGGCAACCCAAGGCTCATCCGCGCCTTGTCCCAGGCGCACGGCGTGGCGGAAAACCGCCTGGCCGCCGGCAACGGCTCAGACGAAATCATCGACTTGATCCTGCGGATCAAGGCCCGGCCCGGCCGCGACAACATCGTGGCCTTCACGCCCTGTTTCAGCATCTACGCGCTCCAGGCCAGGCTGTGCGGGCTGACCCTGCGCCGGGCGCCGCTTGCGCCCGGATTTTCCTTCGATCTGGACGCGTTGGTCGCGGCCTGCGACGAAAACACGGCCGTGGTCTTTCTGACCAACCCGGACAATCCTTCGGGATACGCCATCAAGGCCGGCGAGGTCCTGGCCCTGGCGCGCAAGCTGCCGCGGCATGCGCTGCTCGTGGTGGACGAGGCCTACATCGAATTCGCCGAGCCGTACGAGGAGTATTCCGTCCTTACGCGCCTGGCCGAGGCGGACAACCTGGCCGTGCTGCGCACCTTCTCCAAACTTTACGGCCTGGCCGGCCTGCGCCTGGGTTTTTCGGCCATGCCCGCCTGGCTGGCCGATTACGTCGCCCGGGTCAAGCTGCCGTTTAGCGTCAACCTGCTGGCCGAAGAGGCCGGCATCGCCGCTCTGGAGGACGCGCCCTTCAAAGAGAAAACCCTGGAGACCGTGCGCGCGGGGCGGGCGCTGCTCACCCGCGAGCTTGCGGCCATGGGCTTTGCGGTCTTCCCCTCCCAGGCCAATTTCGTGATGTTCAAGCCAAGCGTCGACGCGGGCGAACTGTTCTCCCGTTTGCTTGCGCGCGGCATCATCATCCGGCCGCTCAAAAGCTATGGCCTGCCCGAGTATCTGCGGGTGAGCGTGGGGTCGCCCGAGGAAAATGCGGCCTTCCTGACGGCCGTGCGGGAGCTCGCCCGTGAACTCGGGTAAGGGTCGCCTGATCGTGACCGTCGACGGCCCCTCGGGCGTGGGCAAGACCACCCTGGCCGGGCGTCTGGCCAAGCATCTGGGAGTGGCCCGGCTCGACACCGGCGCCATGTACCGGGGCGCGGCCTGGGCGCTCGGAGCCCGGCTCATGGAAATGACCAGCGAGCAGCGCGCGTCCCGGCTGGCCGGATTGCGCTTTGACCTGCGCGGCGCGGGCGAGGACACGCAACTGACCCTGAACGGGGAGCCGCTGCCGCCGGAGATCCGCAGCGAAACCGTGGGGCTGCTCGCCTCCGACGCGGCCACCTTGCCCGAGGTGCGCGCCTTCCAGAAGGCCGCCCAACAGGCGCTCGGCCGCGAGCACGATCTGGTGGCCGAAGGCCGCGACATGGGCGTCAACGTATTTCCCCACGCGCCGCACAAGTTTTTTCTCGACGCCTCGCCCGAAGTCCGGGCCGCGCGCCGCGTGGACCAGTTCAAGGCCATGGGCCTGCCCGCCGACCTGGAAGAAATTGCCGAACAAATGCGCCGGCGCGACGTCCAGGACCGCACCCGCGCCCTCGATCCCCTGCGGCCCGCCGTGGACGCCCTGATCATCGACACCTCCCTGATCGGAGTGGACGCCGTGCTTTCGGCGATGCTCGCGGCGCTGGGCGAAGGGGCCGGCGGCTCGTACTGATTTGCTCCTGAAAACACAAAATTTTCACGCCCAAAAAGACGAAGTTGCGACTTTCTCCCTCAAAAACGCCGCCAAAGCCGTCGCAAAAAAGATGCCCGCCAACTCGTGACCGCTTGAGGCGCGAGAGAGCTTGCCGTCTCAAAACGCCGCCTCGGCTTGCTTGCATCTTCGATCTTTGGCGCGATCTTCCCAGCCACGCCTCCGATTATTTCGTGACATTATTTTGAGCACGCAGTATGTTTGATTCGTGACTTTTTTGTTCCGATCAAACTCAGGAGGGCTCAATGAACAAAGCATCCGTAAGGGACATCTTTTTTTCCTTCCTCAAAATCGGCTCTTTTTCCTTCGGCGGGGTCTACTCCATGCTTTCGTTTTTCGAGCGTGAGTTGGTCGAGAAAAAGAAGTGGCTCTCGCACGAGGACTTCATCGAGGGCGTGGCTATCGGCCAGATCACGCCGGGGCCGCCGATCGTCAACACCGGCATCTGCATCGGGTATAAGCTGAACCGGCTCAAGGGGGCGGTGGCGGCTACCTTGGGCCAGTCCTTCACCGGGGTCGCCATGGCGATCCTGCTGGCCATGTTTTACGTCGGCGCCGAAGACGACCGCATCCTTCGCTGCGTCATGAAGGGCATCGGCGCCGCCGTGGTAGGATTGCTCGTCTCCATCGTCTGCAAAATGGCCGCAAAGACCCTCAGGGACTACCGCTCCATCGGCTTCGCGTTGGCGGCCTTCATCGCCATGGCGTATTTCAAGTTCAACGCAATCGGCATCATCCTCGGCGCGGGCGTGCTCGGCTATCTGGTCTACAAAAACTGGAGGCAGGCATGATCCTCTTCACCTTGTGCGCCACGCTTTTTGTCATCAACGCCCTGACCATCGGCGGCGGTTATGTGATGCTGCCCATGCTTCAGGAAGAGTTCGTGATGAAGCACCACTGGCTGACCAATCAGGAATTTCTGGACGCCATCGCCATGGGCCAGATCACCCCCGGACCGCTGACGGTCATGAACGCCTTCATCGGCTATAAAATCGCCGGTCTGTCCGGGGCGCTGCTTGCCATGGCCAGCTCTTACCTGCCCTGCATCATCATCGTCACCCTGGTGGCCAAGTTCTACTATTCCTATAAGGACTCAACGATCGTGAGCGCCAGTTTCCGCGGGGTCAAGGCGGCGGTCATTGGGTTGCTGGCGGCCGTCTCCATTACGCTCGGGGAGTCCTCACTGATCGATCCAATCACGGTCACAATCGCCGTGGGCAGTTTTGCGGTCATCGCCTTCACAAAATTGGAGCCGACCTTCGTCATCGTAGGAGCGGGAATCGTCGGGTGGCTTTTTTGTTGATTTGAAGATTTGCTCGGCACTTCGCCGAACCGAGATGCCCCCGAGGTCACTTCCCCGGGGGCGTTGGGCATTTCGAGCGTTACTTGACCACGGTGACCGTGCAGGGCGAGTGCCTGACAATTCGCTGAGCGACGCTGCCCATAACGAAACGGTCGAGTCCCTTTCGCCCCCGGCTCCCGACAACGATGTGATCGACTCCATTTGTGCGGGCATAGTCCAGGATTCCCTCGGGGGGATTGGTCCCGGAAACTATTTCGGTTTCAATCTCTAGCCCAAGACCTTTCGCGCCGCTGACCGCTTGTTCCAGGATCATCTTGCCTTCGTTGGCCAGCTTCTCCTTGATCGCTTCGGAGGCCAGCGGAATGTCGTCTAAATAATTGAAATTCTCGACAACATGGACGGCCACCAAAGAGGCATTAAAAGATTTTGCGAACTTGGCCGCCCAGTCCAAAGCCTTTTGCGAACTCTGTGACCCATCGACCGCAGCAAGGATTTTCATGGCCTCCCCCTTGGGATTGTTTAGCGAGCCGACATAATTCGCAACGCCATCGAAACCTCACCCGGGCCTATCCGTGGCAGTGCCGTCAGCTCGTTGATGCACTCGGTCCCTAAGGAAGAAATAAGTATTTTTTCTCGATTTGTCACGAAAAAATTTATAAAAGGACAGTATTTCGGATAAAAAGTCACTTTTTTAAAAAGATTGTCACCTGGGGGCAAGAATATTAACGAAATCAAACGAAATAAATTCCTGGTGGTGTGACGCCGATGACAAAACTGAAGGCCGCCGGTGATAAACCGGATAAAAATGGGCGCATAAGCTCCCCCGAGGCGAGGAGGTCGCCCGAGGCTCCGCTGTACCTTAGTCCCGCCCAACTTTCTGAATTTTACCGGACATTTGAGCGCTGGTACAAAGATACGAATGGTCCGGCCACGAGGAAAGCCCGGGGGAGAGTTTGGCTGGTCTATCTCGTCCTGCGCGCCAGCGGGGCGAAGCTCGGCGAGACGCTCGCCCTCGACGATCGAAAAGACATCGATCTCGCCAACGGATTAATCCACTTCGGAGATGAAGGAGAACGCCGGACGGTCGCAATCGCACCGGAGGCGATCGGCGAGCTGCGCGCCTTTTTGGAGGACCCGGTCAATGCCGATTTGCGAGGGCATGTGTTTGCAATGGACCAGGGGCATGTGCGCCGCAAATTCAGAGATGTCGGCGTCGCCTGCGACCTCCCCATGAGCTTGGCCAATCCTGCCGCGTTGCGTCGTTATCGGGCCATGGAACTGCTCCAAAATACGCCCTTGCCCGAGGCGCAACGGATACTCGGCGTGGGCCTCGCCAATCTGGCGGCGAAGTTTTTGTCTTTCTCGGACGACGCCCTGAAAAAAGCGGTGACAAGCAGGATGCAGGTGGAAAACGCCCGCCGGATGAGCGCGCGCAACACGTTTTTCGGGGAAATCACCAGGATTGTCACGGGCGATCTGCAATCGGAAGTGGAGCTCGCCACCCTTGGCGGCTATAAAATCATCACCATCATCACCAACGCGAGCCTAAAAACCATGAAACTGAAGGCAGGCTCCCAGGCGACGGCCATCGTCAAGGCCCCCTGGGTGATCCTGTTCCGGGGCGATGAGGAACCCTCGGCGTGCGCGAGAAATCGTCTGTCCGGGAAAGTCTCCGAGATCAAGCGCGGAAAGATTCTCAGCGAGGTGACGGCGGAGCTCGCCGACGGCGTCACGGTCTGTTCGGTCGTCACCGGGCCGAGCCTTGAGGGTCTCAATTTGCGCCCTGGCGATCCGGTCTGGGTGCTCTTTAAGACTTCGAGCGTCATCTTGCTCAAGGATTGAGCGTCGTAGCATGGTCCGGCGGCATGACCTGGCCGGGATCGTCTTTTCCGGGGATCTACGCCCCCTTCTTCAAAAAGTTGATCGCCCCGCGTCCGGCTTTGGCGCCTTCGCCGACGGCCACGCTGATTTGCAGGAAGCCGCCGGTGCAGTCTCCGGCGGCGAACACGCCCTCGATGTTGGTGCGTTGCTCCGGGTCGGCGATGATGAACGCGCCTTCGCGGGCGAGTCCCAGAGTATTGGCGAAATCGCCGCTTCCGGCCGCGCCCATGGCGATGAACAGGCCGTGGGCGGGCAGTTCCCGGCCGCCTTCGAGGCGCACGCTTTCAAGTCCCGCTTCGCCGGAAAGTCCTTCGATCCGGGCCTCGATCACCGGGATGCCGGCCCGGTCAAGCCTGGCCTGAAATTCCGGCTTGATTTCGGACTTCTTGCCGTTGGTGACGATGGAAATGTCCTTGGTGTACGCGGTCAGCTCCAAGGCCTGGTTGGCGGCGTAGATTCCCTCGCCCGCGACCGCCACCGGCTGGCCCCGGTGGAAAAAACCGTCGCAGCTGACGCAATACGACACGCCCTTGGCTTCGTAATCGGCCAGGCCCGGGATCTTGGGCGCGAGCCTGGCCACGCCCGTGGCCAGAATCAGGGCTTTGCAGGCGATCTCGCGTTTTTCGGCCTTCACGACGAAGCCGCCGGACTCGCCGTGATGCATGCCGAGCACCGTGTCGCAATCGAGGACCGCGCCGAAACGCTCGGCCTGGCGCTTGCCCCGTTCGATCAGTTCGCGGCCGTTGATCGTCTCGGGAAAGCCGAAATAATTGTCGATCTCGTAGTCCCCGGCCACCTTGGGGGCGCAGCCGATCAAGAGCGTGTCCACGTTCGCCCGGGCGGTGTAGATGGCCGCCGAAAGACCGGCCGGGCCGCCGCCAACGATCACCAATTGCCTTGATTCCATGAAAACCTCCGGTATGAATGGACGGGAGCGTTGGACGCCCTGTTTTTCCCGAAAAAATGCCGATAGCTGGTCTGGGTCAGGCTATGATATTTTCGCGGCGCGCGGTCAAGCAATGATCGTCCCGCCCGGCGGTCATTGCCAAGCCGGCGGCCTTGCGGCTATGCTGCGCGGACTTCATGCCCAATCACCGCGACCGGAGCAGCCATGCGCGACGATATTCTCAGGCATATTTCAGAGCAGCGTGAAACCGTCATCGACCTGCAACGGGACCTGACCGCCATCCCGGCGCTCGGTCCGGACAACGGCGGCGAGGGCGAAGGCGCGAAAGCCGACTACGTGGCCCGGCTGCTGGAAAAACTGCCCGGGGTGAGCGTGCGCCGGTACGAGGCCCCGGACCCGCGCGCGCCAAGCGGCCGCCGTCCCAATCTCGCCGCCGTCCTGCCCGGCAGGGACGCGTCCAAAACCCTGTGGATCATCTCCCACCTGGACATCGTGCCCCCGGGCGACCTTGGCCTGTGGCGCTCGGACCCCTACGTCCTGCGCGTCGAGGGCGACGACGTCTTCGGGCGCGGCACGGAAGACAACCACCAGGGACTGGTCTCCTCGTACCTGACGCTCAAGGCCCTGATCGACACGGGCGTTACGCCGCCGGTCAACTACGGGCTGATGATCGTCGCCGACGAGGAAACCGGAAGCCGCTTCGGCCTGGAATACCTGGTCGACAACCACCCGGAACTCTTCGGGCCGCGCGACCTGTATCTGATCCCGGATTTTGGGCTGCCGGATTCGGAACTGGTCGAGGTGGCCGAAAAAAGCATCTTCTGGCTCAGGATCACCGTCAACGGCAAACAGTGCCACGCCTCCACGCCGGACGAAGGCGTCAATTCCCTGGCCGCGGCCTCGCTTTTGATCGTGCGGCTGCACAAACTGGCCGAACTCTTTCCCAAAACCGATCCGCTCTTCAAACCGGCCAACTCCACCTTCGAGCCGACCAAAAAAGAAGCCAACGTCGAAAACGTCAACACCATCCCCGGCCGCGACGTTTTTTCGATGGATTGCCGCGTGCTGCCGGATTACGACCTGGGCGAGGTCTTCGCCGCCATCCGGGAGATCGGCGCGCAAATCGAAGCCCTCACCGGCGTGCGCATCGAGTACGAAGTCGTCCAGGCCAACCAGGCCAAACCGGCCACGCCGGTTGACAGCGAAATCGTTCAAAAAACGCTCAGGGCCGTCAAGGCGGTCTACAACAACAACCCCAAACCCCAGGGCATCGGCGGCGGCACCGTGGCCGCCGTCCTGCGCGCCAAAAACATCCCGGCCGTGGTCTGGGCCACCTGGTACGCCAACGCGCACCAGCCCAACGAACGCGCCAGCATCTCCAAAACCATCGGCGACGCCCAGGTCATGGCCACGATTTTGTTC